>JACVZY010000009.1 GCA_014654705.1 Ignavibacteria bacterium | reverse complement strand
AATATTATCGATAAATCACGGTTTTGCTGTCCAATCAATGGGGTACACCTCAGAGATAGCGGAAATAGATGTCGTTATCGGGTACACTGTCGAGGCGAATATTCCAAAAAAAGCCATGAACGCTCGTTTATGGCTTTTTTATACATCTACACCCGACGAACAATGTAATTGTAGCAAGTATCGCACCGTTGAACCATGAAACTGCTTGCCCCGAACGGTACGGAAACCACTCGTGTTCAGAAAATCCGCTATCCGCGCTATAGGCATCGCTTGCGCGTGAAGGTTCGCTATCACCGCACACATCCGTTTATTATGCTCACTTGCGCGGGCTAATGCAGCAACTTGTCGCGCTCCTTGTATGCGGGCTTCTTGTGTTAGATTGCGTGGGGTGCCCAGAACATAGCCTTGCTGCTTCTTTGCCTGCAATGCCGCCTTTGTCCGTTGGGAAATCAGCTCACGCTCGTGTTGTGCCATCGCGGCAAATATCCCAATCGTCAGCGTGTTCGCATCCGGCATATCCGCGCACACAAAATCCACCCCCGAATCCCGGAGCGCAAAGATAAACGCCACATTGCGGCTCAAACGGTCAAGTTTCGCTATCACCAATCGTGCTCCCGTCTCTTTTGCATGAGCAATTGCTTTGTCCAAGGCAACACGGGTATTACTCTTGCCGCTTTCCACTTCGGTATATTCTCCACGTATTGCGCCACCGCGCACAAAATGATGCACCGACTGACGCTGTGCTTCCAAACCCAAGCCCGACGAACCTTGTTTCGCCGTCGAAACACGATAGTAGGCGATATACTGATGCTGTTGGTGTGTTTCCATTGTTCTTACCCCCGCCCGTGCTTTGTCAGAAAATCTGTTGCCGCTTGATGCTGCGCAGCGCTGATCTCTCCAAACTGCTTTCCACGGTATTGTTCAACCGTGTCCAACATATACGCATTCACGGGAAGTTTGTCGTGAGAATTGGATGGCAAATGCTCCGTCCGTGCAGCCGAGGAGAACCACCCTTCCACCATCGTTTTGTGGCGTTTCCGTTCTGCTGTCCGATACTCTGCTTGGGCAAGAACATATTGTTCTCCACCAACCAGTTCGATCAATTGTTCCACATACCGAAGCGGTATTGCTTCGCCATTGCAGCACAACGCACTCACAAATTGACGAGAACGCTCTATGTGCTCCGCAAATTCTACTTGTTTGTACCCCGTTCGCTTCAATATCCACCGAAGCTCGCGGCTTTGTATCCTTTTATCCATACCGACGCTCACTTTCTACCGATAATCAAGAACTGTAATGATGTTTTTTGACATTGGTGGACAAATTACGATTATTTAAGCATTTTTATACAAAAATGGTGTTTTCTGGACAATATCGTCATTTTAAGGTGGATCGTGACAAAATCAAGCAAATTATGGCAATACGAGGAATAATAATGACCACAATACCGCCTTTTGACTCCCTTTTTCCTGCCATTCTTACCAAATATTCATCGTTGAGCCGATACTTCCTCGACCATCCGATGCGGTAAATCGGTTTTTGCGGATGATTGCTTGCCCACGACCGGAACTTTTGACACACTCTATCACGATATCAACGTCATGCGCCCAATCCGATGCGCCGATATACTCCCGACCGTCTTTTGTCGCATGAGCAATATAGATACGACCCGACCGATGTGCTAAATAATCCCATACAAAGAGTTTTTCCTCTGGCAAACCACGCCGACGATCATACTCATCTCCAAAATACTGCGGAGTGATGTCCAACACGCTCATCGAGTCCAGAACCAGAACGTTCCGATAATACCATTGTGGGTTGTCCTCTTTCTGGTAGCTATCCCATAACACCTGCTTCCACTCCTTGGAATTTACTGGCAAGCGGTTAATAAAGCGGCTTGTCGTAAGACCCGTAAGCTGCTGACGATGCTGCACCGTTACCCCGTCCACATCTTCTTCTGCCGAACAATACACCGAGGCTGGTGTACGATACGCATACTCATCAATCACCCGTAAAAAGCGCATACTCCATGACGATTTACCACTGCCATTCATCCCCCAGACCAACATCGTAAACGGTGGGAGGGGAATATCGCCCAAAAACTGTGACCACTCCTCCGGCAAGTTCAATCGGTTAAATGCCGGACGTGCCGCAAGTTCTTCACCACTCCGAATGACGAGAGGAATTCTGGTCGATGATGGAAGCTGTGCGGCGGAAGAGGGCGATACCCCATCCGATAATAAACCTTGCCCCTGCTGCTGAACGTAATGCTGCCCCTGAAGAAGTTTTGGTGGTGCAGCAGACACTATACCGAGGTGCTTGTTCACCAATCCAACGGCAGTGGCTTGGATGATATTCCCGGCGGTTTTGACACCGGTCTGAATGAGAGCATCGGAGAGTTTATCGGCTTTACTGCGCTTCGTAGTCCGGACTTGTCCGACCTTGTCCGGACTACGATGATACTCCACACGCTGACGGTCGCGTAAACCGTGGTGAAACTGCTGCGCACGTGTCGGACGTGACAGCCCTTTCTGCACTCGGCGGCGATAGCGTTTGGAGCATTTTTCTCCACAATATAAGGAATCGGAGCGTTGAGAACTGATGTCAACTCCGCACGAACGACAATAATTGGTGGTTGCCATAGAACGACAGAAAAAGGGGTGGGAAGAAAAAAGGGTAAGGTAAAATAACCCTGACGGATAAGAATAGTTATGGGGAAGGTTCTGGACACGGGGAAAGAAAAAGGACATGAGTGCCGTAAGAAACGACAATCACAAAACAGCACGACTCGAACGATGGGCATGAGATGAGCAAGGGCACGAACATGAATGCACAAGGCTACGAGCGATAAGGCGTAACAAATATACCGTATTGCCGAAAAAAAACAAAAGCCGAAAGAAGGGCACACAAGAAAATAATCAGCAGAAAAGGTGTATTGCTGTGATTGCACAATGCAATAACACCAGAGCGAACCGAGCACAAAAGCAGTCGGCACACACAACCTTACGATCGTGCTGCTATGATCTGTTCGACGGACAGATGCAAAATAGAGGCAACCTTCTCTATCGGTATGCCTGCTGCCAGCATGGCAAGTGCGCTTTCCAATTTTGCTTGAGCTACGGCATTTGTTACCGCTTTTTCTGCTACTTCTTGTGCATACTCTTGGACTGCAAGGCTCTCGCCTATATCGTCAAAGATTTCTCGTGTGTCTATCATGGCGCCTATTTCCTTGATAAAGAAGCGTCATGGCGCTTGAAGTAAAGCAGCTTGAATCTCTGCCTCTGAAAGGTGTAAAATTGTAGCAACTTGTTCGAGGTTTATGCCCGCACGTACCAATGCTACGGCATTAGCTATTGTTGTCTTAGCGCTTTGTTCTTGTGCATATTCCTGTACTGCGAGGCTCTCGCCTATATCGTCAAAGATTTCTCGTGTGTCTATCATGGCGCGTATCTCCTTGATACTGAGGGTTTTGTATTTACTGACGTACAAATTTACAAATAAATCACGGAAAAACGTTTGCAAACTCCGCATTTGCATTGCATGAATAGCTATGCCAAGATGATGGACAATAACATCATCACCCGTACGGTCGCTGGGACTAACGGTCAATCGTGCTAAGAGCAATGCCGATTGTTCCTCCGGTGTAAATTCCGCATTCATTAACTCTGCCGTCGCTTCATCCAAATACACCACGCGCAGCGTCCCTGCCTCCACAAGCGGCTGCCATGCTCCGGCTCCTGTATCTACAGCACGGGAAGCAAAAAGAATAACCATCCGCACATCCGGGTACTCCGGCGATTGAATCCGAGCTATCGCGCCCGATGCTACCAAACGGTGATAAATGTCCGGCTCCCGTTGAAACTGGACTTCTGCCAACACCAGTGGTAAATCTACTGACGGCGGTGTGAGAACAACATCCACACGAAATGCTTTCTTGAGTTCTAACGATGCACACGTGTACTCGTTTGCACGTTCCGTGCTACAGCCCGATAATCGTAATGCTAACGACGGAGCGGTCTCAAAGAGGTTCAAATACAATGCGTCAGTTTTCATCGGAGGAAAATGGGATGGGCGAAATTCCGTGTTTGTTTGCCGAAAAAAAAATGCTATCTTGCTACCTGAAAATAAGAAAACGAAAAAGCCACGCGACGAAACGTGGCTTTTTCAAGAATCTTCTAAATCATACTTTCTGCGCAGTTTTTGACAGGACTCAAGCAGAAAGAATTTTTATACGTGCGTTACAACGACGGATAGCACAAATATACCAGATTGTAGATTTATAGCAAACACCTATAAAGTGTTTCTTTTTATCGCTCAAGCTAACGTGTTCATAATCTTTACCTTACCAAAAATAAACAGGTACATTTTTTTTTGATTCACGTGCTCGCAATCTGATATTCTCCCCGCTTCCCCGTTCCAAACGCGCCTTTGTCTCACTCACTCCATGACTGGCGCTTCTCTCTCGTTCGCTGCTGCCTACCGCAGCATCCTCAATTTCGACGGCGGTTCCCGCATCTTCCACGACTTCGGCTTTACCGTGGGCGAACGGTACGTTTCCCCGCTCCGCACTAATGCCCGCAAGAAAAACTTCTCTATCTACCGCAATCCTAAAGGTGAAGTCTGTTTCAAAGACTTTGCGTCCGGTGATGGTGGCACGTTTACTGCCCTTCTGCACGGATTCGGCTATACCACCTTTGAAGCACAAATCCGCTTTGCTGCACGGCTCTACTCCATAGAACTGAAGGATGACGGCGAAAGTAGAACACTTGAAAAAAGAGTTTCACAAACGAAGTATAACCTCACCAAGCACCAAGTATCTAATGACCAAGTAACCAAACGCTACCGTGTTACGTCGCTTGAACTCGCAGACTTTACGCTCGTTGAACTGGAAACACTTGCAAGGATTTCGGGCGGCTTCATCACCAACGAACTTCTTGGACGCTTCGGCATAAGCGCTTTGCGCTCCTACACCGATGAAGGTGTATCGGCAAAAGGTGCGCCCTACGGCGGAACACACGAAGCACGATTCACGCTCGTTGTACCAAGCGCCGACGGAAATTATTACGGCTACTGCTACCTTGGTGCAGACACGCACTCGCCCTTTCCCCATCGCTCCAAAAACTTCCACCTGAAGCTGCATGACTACACTTCTGATGTGAAATTTGCGCTGGGACTGAACGAACTCCGACCGAATGAATCTGCGTACATTGTCGAAGGGATAAAGGATTGCCTTATACTGCTTGCCAAAGGCTACAATGCTTTTACGCTGGGCGGTGTGCAACATCATTTATTACCAAGCGTTGCGCAACATTTGCAGGAGAATGGTAATAGTTTGAGCATTGTTTTTGATACGGACTTTGCAGGCATCAACGCTTCACAAAAACTCTCAGATTCTCTGAGCAACAGCAACATCTTCGCCCCCTTGTCAAAGGGGGAACGGGGGATTATTCCGCAGAGCACTCCCATTCAACATTACATTTGTACGCTCCCCCGCTTAGAGCGCCAAGAAACAAAGGACGCACCCAAGCCCACACTCAATGACCTTGCCGATTACGTCTGCAAGTATGGCTTTGATGCTGAACTGAAAAACGCTCTTCTCTCACCTGCTCCGCTCCGCAGTATCACGCTTACCAAATCCGGCACACAGGTTCCTGCATGGCAACTTTCTATCCAATGCAAACTCATGAAAGATGCCGCACCACTCAAAGCACTCACGAACCTTTTGGATTCCGCTTCCCGCCTCGTTCTTCGCGCTCCAACCGGATGTGGGAAAACCTACACCGTTTTGCGCCACATTGCACCCAACCATCACAAAAAAACAGGCGGCGTGACCGTCCTTGCCGTGCCGACCGTCGCAATGGCGGAACAAATCAAAAACGAATACAGCGACTTGAAGCCCATCGTCATCACGGGTAACGAAAGCGACCTCCACCGTCTGTATGCCGATGCGCCCTTAGACACCTGCGTTATCGTCAGCGTTTATGATTCTGCCGCCCGGCTTCTCGATGTTATCAGCGAACCGACAACACTTCTGGTCGTGGATGAAATGCACAAGCTCGTTTGCGATTACGATTATCGTACTTCCGCCATGCGTACCATGCTTCGCCTCATTAAGCAAGCGCCGCGAACATTATGCCTCAGTGCAACACCCGAACTCCTCTTCCATGAAGCACCGCTCAATTTTACCTATTGTGATGTGGACGTTCAAGAAAAACGCCCCCTCCGCTTTCAGCAACGTTCCTACGACAAACGCGAGGAAGCCGTCATTACCACGATTCTCACCACACTCAATGACCATCCTGCGACGACTGTTCTGCTCAACGTCAACAGCAAAAAACTCCTCAAGCGCACCAAAATACTGCTCCTGAAATCTGGTCTCAGCGACCATGACGTGGATATTGTCACGCGCGACACGATGACAACCTCGCCCGAATACCGCTCGGCGACCGAACAAAGCCGCTTCACACGCCGTGTGATTCTCACCACCAGTGTTCTGGATTGTGGCGTGAATATCCTCAACACGGGGCGAGTGCAAATCATCATGCTCGATGAAAAGAACGAGGACACGATTATTCAGGTAGCAAACCGTTTTCGCAAGGCTGACACTATTGATGTCATGCTCTTCTCCTCCACGAGACAAACGCCACGCAAGCACGCAACCAATAATCAAGTACCACTCTTCAACGAGCAGCATCATTTTCTGCAGACGCTTTTATCTGCCGAGATGGTCGCCGAAGCGTTCAACGCTGCCCACGGACGCAATCACACCGCCGACTGCGGCGTGGGACGCAAAAGCACCTCGCGCCTTCAGGATACCATGGTTCATTTTGAACACAAACAGCATCGCTGGTCAACCGATGAATGTGCGATTATGTACCGTATTCACACCCTCCGACTGACGATGAAAACCAATGACGACATTGCCACAGCGCTGGAAGGATATGGCTTTGTGCGTTTCGTGGATCAATCCACACCGAAGCCCTGCGGACTTCTTTCTCCTGACATTGTTAAAGAAGTGCGCGAAGAAGAAAAGCGGGAGACGCTCCACAACGAGGAAACCGTTTTGAACTTGCTCGAAACCAAAACCGCCTATTTCCTTGCGGCATTGAACACGCTTTCTCGCTCCAAAACGCTCAAGGACACGTTACCAACCATTTGCCCCGAAAGTTTGCTTCCGATGATGAAACAACACCCGGAGACCACAGCCATTCTCACGAATTTTGCTGCCCTGCTCCGCGAACAACGCACCGAAACTCTTGTGCGCTACTACTCCGAAGCCCGCACCCTGGGCTTTGACCATCAGGAAGCATTACACCTTGTCCGCACGAACAAAGACCCACGCAAGTGGACTTCGTTCACCGAACGCTTGGCAATAAAACAGCGCGAGGCAATCCACATCGCAGGATTGACCGACAGCATCCTCAGCAAACATGACCGCGAAAAACTGCGCCGCGAAGAAGAAATACGGCGTATGATAACCAGTACGGCAACGCTTGGCTGCTCACTCACGAGCGCAGACGGCACATCACGCCACATCCCGAACGCCATCCGCACAAAGAAGGAAATTGCCGACCGTGCGAACGCCTACACGGGCATCATGTTCCGCATGACGCAGCAGAAGACGGGCGAACTCACGGACGCACTCTTCCACGTGCGGTATGTGCGAGAGCGAGTGAAAACCGAAAGTGGAACGCGCTTTAGCGGACATTATGCCTTTGACAACGACGGCACACAATTAAAGCGCAAGACTCTGGCGGAATTTGTGCAGGAATACGGTGTGGATGGCACAAAGTACGCATGGCTGTTCATGGAACGAGTGCGTAAAGAAGCCGGACGCTATGAGGAAGCGCAAGAACGATACATGATGGTAAACGACTGTGTAGGAAGTACGGTATAATATTCTTTTTTCGTACTTGCTGCACAGAATTTGAGACGACCACGAGAGAAAAAGATGTAATTTTGTTCTGCAAACAGTGATGAATGAACGTATTTGTCATGGGTTGTGGGAGTAGTTCACAGAAATTTTATGGACAAAAGCATTTGGAGAAATGT
Source organism: Ignavibacteria bacterium (assembly GCA_014654705.1). Taxonomy (GTDB): domain Bacteria; phylum Bacteroidota; class Ignavibacteria; order Kapaibacteriales; family UBA4661; genus PH2015. The sequence goes on along the minus strand of JACVZY010000009.1, from coordinate 2,250 downwards.
ATGATTATTGCGGTAATAAACAATAAAGGTGGTGTGGGCAAGACCACAACGACGGTACACGTCGGCTATGCTCTAGCTCAGCAAGGCAAGCGGATACTATGCGTAGATATGGACGGGCAGGCAAATTTGCTGATGCACCTCTTTGATTTGAATAAGGTTTATGAACTTGAAGATGAACAGCACCTTCCTACAAATACAATTCTGCATCATGCTTCGGGAATTGATGTATTGCCGCTTTCGTATTGGGAAGCAGACCGCAGGCAGTATGTGAAAGCGGTTCAGAAAGCAGCAGCAAAATATGATATAACGCTTATTGACTGCCCACCTTCACTTGAGGAACGCACAAAGGCAGCATTAGAAGCAGCAGATTCGGTGCTGATACCAACCGAAGCAGAAGATTTTGCAGTCAATGGATTAGCACGACTTTTACGCCTTTGCAACGAACAAAACAAACATATTGCGGGTGTAGTCGTTACGCAGTTTGACAAAAAAATAACGGCACATAATATTTTTCTTCGCCAGATAGCCAGCACATTTCCGGCATATTTTATTGATGCGATTGTTCCCCGCAGTGCTGTTTTTCCTGCTGCTTCCGCTATGCGACGCACAGGGTACGAATGGAATGGCAAACGGGCAAATGCTGCTTTGGAAGCGTACAATCACATTGCAACAGCACTGATTCAACAACTGCAAGGAGCGAGCGCGGTATGAGTAAAAAATTGACCATTGATTTTTCCCAAAATGCCGCACGGGTTCCGGCATCCATGAAGCAGCGTGTCATGGTAGGCGAAACGATAGAGAGTGTGGAAGTTGGCGCACTCACCGCAAATCCTCTGAATGCGGACGTATTCAAACGAGAATCGGAGGAATATTTCGCAAACCTGACAGAAGACATCCGCAAGCGGGGAATTGTTGTGCCGCTTTTGGCAAAAAGAGACGGTACGCTCTTAGCGGGACACAACCGTTTGGAAATAGCAAAGCGTTTGGGGCTGAAGTATGTGCCCGTGCAATACGTTCAAGAGCAACTAAGCACGGAAGCAGAACGCGAATTTCTCATCAAGGACAATCTTTTTCGGCGACAATTCTCCGGCAACGAATGGATAGAAATTTATCGTCGTTTGGTTCCGAATTACGATGCAATCATTCAACGCGACGGTCGGGGAGGAGACAGAAAAAGTGAGCAGGGAACAAAGAATACCGCAAAGACAGGAGAAAAAAAAATCAAAAAAGACAGTGTCCTTTTTGATTTTGAAACGGCAACACAAGATGACCTTGTACAGTATCTTCATAAAGAAACCGGAGCATCGGTAGCAGCTATTCAGAAGCGTATTCAACGTGATAAGCAAAGCAGTAAAGCAGGGAGTAGTAAAACAGAGAGCAAAAAACAATCCTCTAAGCGCGTACAACCCGATTCGTCCAATGATTCTGCCCTCACCGATGATACCGTCCTCACCGACACAAAATCGCTGAAGGCATTAGAACGAAATTTGCAGCGTATCGAATCCGCGAATGAGGCAACCCGCAAAGAAGCATTAAAGAAGCTGCGGGCGTTTCTAAAGAAGATTTCGTGATATAAGAATAAAACCCAAGCCTCATAGTCATAGACGAATATGCTTAGACCACACCAATACAAGAAAGCAACACTTGTAGGGCACCACCCTTTTACGGTGGTGTCCTACAACCTCCATTTTGAAATCAATTTGATGGCTCTACTTGGGCTATGAAGTACTACTTGGAAAAAATTGTGCATCTTTTGCCATAGGATTCCCAGTTTTATGCCGGACATTACCTATTTCGGGTACTTGACGCAATGCACTGATAACAGAATCAATATTTTGTTTCTGCCGCAAACGTAAAATAAAAGATTTAGAGAGATAATTTGAATTCACATACGAGTATCCGTGTGGATGTTGCACAAAAAATGCGGTATCTTTACCTAGTGAAGGATCGTTATAGTCTGGATATTCAGAGCTTTCTACGGCTTCACTATTACCGTTCGTGCTACTTTTCCACGTTCAGTTGTAATAATGCAAAGGTACGGACCTTTTGCTACGGCTTTATTTGCTGCATCCCGTCCATTCCATACGATGCTTTGCTCGCCAAGAATACGTCGCTCGTTAAGAACAGTTTGAATGAGTTTACCATCTAAACCATAAATGCTAACGTTCACAACACTGGTCTTGCCAAGATAAAATTCTAATGCCAATTAAAAGTTAAAAATCAGAGCAATCAAAGCGGCAGCCAGTCTGC
>JACVZY010000008.1 GCA_014654705.1 Ignavibacteria bacterium | reverse complement strand
CCTTTGCCACTCCCTACGAACAACGTCTCGGCACAAGCACTCGCAAACGACCTCTACGACTGGATTGCATGGCTGGACGTGTCCGCGATGGAGATTACTCCTATCTTTCGCGTTGAAGAGCCATCGGATGAAGCATTGTCAGCTAACCCCGACACGCCGTTTATGCTGCATTGCGACGTTCAAGATCGCTCCAATCCTCTCTCACAGCCTATTCCGCTTCGCCAAATACTGAACGCACGCGGCAGAATATTAGGACAAGAAGCCATAAAAATTCAAATGCTCGTCATGCTCGTTTTGAACGATGCAGCAAAGCATTTTTCACAATTGCAATGGGCGCTGGATGCGAGAAATCCTGAACGCGGCGCACCTATCGAGATACCGCTTTCCGAACTGTACATATTTCTGACCGACACCGCAGAACGCTTACGCGAATTAGGTGTAAGCGTCGTACTGCCACAATCATTGGTTAATCTTCTCCGACCGCGCCCGCGTGCAAAAGCAAAGGGAAAAGACGGCGTTTCCTTTATCTCCATGCTTGATTTGGTCGAATTTGATTATGACGTTGCCATTGGAGACGAACATATCTCGGTAGTAGACTTTAAGCGCCTTTTGAAGAATGCGAAAGGTTTAATGCGATTCCGTAATTCCTACGTGATGCTCACACCGACAGAAGCAAAATCGCTGCTCCAAAAGCTAGAAAATGGCGTCCGCTTGAATGGACAGGCGATTCTGAGGGCGGCACTCGCGGGCGAAGAAGATGGCTTTGTGTTCGACGGCGACGAGGCGTTCAAACGCGCCTTTCAAAAACTCACTACCATAGAAGACATAAGCCTTCCAAGCAATATCAACGCTACGCTGCGTCCCTACCAAGAACGCGGTTTCCAATGGATGTATTCCACGATAGAGCGCGGTTTCGGTATAATTTTGGCAGATGATATGGGTTTGGGTAAGACCCTCCAAGCGCTTGCACTCTTGCAGCGCTTGAAGTTAGACGGCAAACTTCCACACCACGCACTCATTGTATGTCCCACCACACTCGTTACCAACTGGCTCCGCGAATGCAACCGCTTCACCCCCGACCTAACGGCAAGTATTTACCACGGTGCTGACCGCACGTTTGATTTTGAGGGCAGCGATATTGTTATCACCACCTACGGTATTGTGCGCCGAGAAGCAAAGGAATTTGCAGCGCACCCATGGAGCATCATGGTCGTGGATGAGGCACAAAACCTGAAGAATCACGAGACCGCCCAGACCAAAGCCGTAAAGACCATTCCCGCACCCATGCGTTTGGCGCTATCGGGCACACCGGTGGAGAACCGCTTGAGTGAACTATGGTCGCTGTTTGATTGGCTGAATAAAGGTTACCTACACGGTATCACGCGCTTCCGCGACGACTTTGCCAAGCCGATTGAACGCGAGAACGACACAGAAACGATTAACCGTTTGCGCCGCATCACCGCACCCTTTATCTTACGCCGCTTAAAATCGGACAAAAGTATTATTGCCGACCTGCCGGATAAAATTATTACCAACGAATACTGCACCCTCACCAAAGAGCAAGCTGCTATCTACGAAAACGAGGTAAAACGTGCTCTGGCAGCAATAGAAGGCAAAGACGAAGATGATACAATCGCTCGCTCCGGTTTGATTTTCAGTATGATAACAGCGCTCAAGCAAATCTGCAATCACCCTGTTCATTATGCAAAAGAAGGCGACCCGCACAGCCAAGATTCAGGCAAAGCGGCACGCCTTATTGACCTTTTGGATAGTATTCAAGAATCCGACGAGAAAGCGCTTATTTTCACACAGTACAAGGAAATGGGCACACTGCTGGAACGGATGATAGGCGAGGAACTGAATGCTGAGACACTCTTCTTCCACGGCGGCATTTCGCGGACAAAGCGCGACTCGATTGTCGAAACATTCCAAAACGACCCCAAGAAACGATTTTTGATTGTTTCGCTCAAAGCTGGTGGGACGGGGCTGAACCTCACTGCCGCCACCAACGTCATCCACTACGACCTCTGGTGGAATCCTGCCGTAGAGAACCAAGCCACTGACCGCGCCTATCGCATCGGGCAGGCGAAAAATGTGCAGGTGCACCGCTTCATTACTCAAGCAACATTTGAGGAGAAAATTGATGCCATGCTTCAAGCAAAACAAGAACTTGCAAACCTCACCATCGGCACCGGTGAGAACTGGATAACGGATTTGTCGAACAAAGAATTACGGGAGATATTCACGCTGGAACGGTGAGAGGGCAGCCCGATAATAATGGCAATGGAACCTACAACCTACATTCCCACTATGCAAACTCAACATCGCTCAAACATACTACAAGCCGCACAAAATCTTGTTGCGCTTGGTTTTGTATTGTTTATAGCCACAACCTAGCTGTATGCACAAAACTTTAATAAACACGGCTCCCGTACTCAATATCAAAAATCTTTCTTTTCATTTTTATTCCCTACGGTCAAAGGCTCAGGAAATGTAATTTCCAACGAGCGCACGGTAAAGCCATTCCACGCCATTGTAGTAGAAAACCCGTTTCATGCCTTCATTAAGCAAGGTTCGCCGTATTTTGCTGCACTCACTGTCGGCTTTGCCTCGAACACGACAGTCGAAGCGCCCCTGACATTACCACACTTGACTACCAATGCCGGCATAGCCTGCGACATCACCTTTGAAGGCGGTACAATTGGCAAGCACCACATCAACGCCGACGGAATAGGCTCAAACATCAATTGTGTAAACGTACAAAGCGACGAGGCTATCATACGAATGGGTGGTGCTGGCGTTTCATGCCGCATCAATGCTGCACAGATAGAGCCAGTTGGAGATTTTGGGATTGCCGCAGATTTGTATTATTCTCTCCGTAACGGCAAACCACCGCTCATTATCGGTACAGGTGGCAAAGGATTGGGCGTAAACATCATGGTGCTACCAGATAGCACCTCCTACAAAACCACGACCAAGCGTGTGCAACAGCCATTGCCGCTTGCTCCGAAAAACTAACAATCAGTTCAAGCGATTATCATTACAAAGCAAGAATACTAGTGCGGTCTTTCTTTTCAATTCTGCCACTCATCGTCCCACCATTACATTTTCCCCATCATTGGTAGAATAGCTCCCGAAATTCCCCGCCCTGACTCATTGCATAACATCCAAGCTGCTTCTGCAATAGTTTCGGGCGCTACCCATTTAGCAATCTCGTCCGGCGTACCCCACTCGCGGTTCGCGGGCGTATCAATCACACTCGGCACAATGCAATTTGCCGTAACCCCATATTTTTTTCCCTCCTCAGCTGTGGTTTGCGCCAGAGCAATAAGCGCAGCCTTCGATGCTGCGTATGCCGCTTTATTTGCTTCGGGCGAAAGCGCAGCTTTTGCGCCAATTGCCAACACAGCACCACCATGCACTTTGAGCAAAGGCAACGTACCGCGCAAGAGATTAAATGCTGTAAGATAATTGATTTCAAGCATTGCATGAACCACACTTGGAGTGGTCTCTTCTATGCTCTTACCCGCTTCAATTCCACCCGCCGTATGAATAACCGCATCCACACTTTTCAGCCCGCTTGCCGTAAGAAAATGCTGCACAGAAACCGTACTTGCAAGATCGCACACAACAACCGCCAGACTGCCGGAGAAGTGCTCAAGATTTTTTGCTAACACTTTCGCAGCGTCTGCTTGCTTACAAAGTGCATAAACACGCCACTTTCCCTCCAAAAAACGCTCAGCAATACATTTACCCACATTGCCATTTGCGCCGGAGATGATTACTGTATTCATGCTGTTATCTGATATATCTGTGAACGAGGGATTTGCAATATAGTATGAGCGAGTTTAAAGATTGAAAGCACAACCACTACCCAGAGCAAATAGGGAGTTCGCAAGCATTCAAGCCTATTGCAAACTTCCGTTCGTACTCCAGTTTGGTTACTTGTTTTTTTTCATAGCCACAAGGAATTTTATTGCGGCATTGAGCATGGTATTTCGACCGTAAAAGTGCTTCCTTTGCCGGGTTCGGAAGCAATAGCGATAGCGCCGCCCAAAGCATCCACAATACGCTTCGTAATTGCCAAGCCAAGCCCCAAACCGCCAAAAGCACGTGTTTTGCTGCCGTCCTGCTGATGAAAAGGAATAAAAAGTCTGTCAAGAAATTCCGGCGCAATGCCAATACCGGTATCGCTGACATTGCACACCAGCCGAGGACTCTCGCCGCCCACAAAGCTGACGGCAAGCCGTATTTCGCCATGTTCAGTAAATTTCACGGCGTTATCGCAGAGATAAATTAAGACTTGCTGCGTATGAGTGCCATCAATCACTATGTTTTCAGGGACGCTCACGTCAATATCCATCACACATTCTAAGCCTTTGAGATGTGCTTTGGGCTTGACTGCATTACACACATGCTCAAGGATATAGCGCGTCCCGACAAGGCTGCGCTGGTAATTAGCTTCTCCGGCTTCAATTTGCGACAGCGTCAGAATATTCGAGAAGATGCTCAAAAGATTTGTCCCTGCTTGCGTGATATGATCAACAAGCGGACGGTTATCGCTGTCCTCATCCAATCGCTCCGATAAAATTTCTGAAAAGCCCAGAATTGCAGTGAGCGGAGTACGAATCTCGTGGCTGATATTACGCAGGAACTCCGACTTGAGCATATTTGCTGCTTCCAAGTCTTGTAATGCCTTCTGGAGTGTGGTATTTTGTTCTTCGAGGCTGTTGGTTGCTTCATACACACGCTGTTGCACCGAATCGCGCTCTTCCTGGAGTGCGGCACGCTCTTTTTGGAGTGATTTGTACGACTCCTTGCGAACACGGTCGAAGTAATAGAACGATGCCACAATGCTGAATATAATAGTCGTATTGACCAAACCATTTATCAAGGGCGCAACGTCGGCAGAATACTGCGCCGGCATCTGAATACCGTACAGTGCAAGCACTGTCAGCCCGCCAATACCTGCAAGAATAATCCAAAGCATAGACCACATCGCGGAATACCCCAAAAGAACCAAAGCCAGAAGCGCTGGGCTGAAGAGCGTTGCCGCCACAACACTTGAAATTCCGCCCATCACCACTGTTACGCCAAGTAGCATGGCATATTGCCATAACACCACTAGGTAAAATATCAATCGGTGCGACGCTGTAAAACGCAACAGCAGCAGCAGCAACCCATTCACCAGAGTAATTACCAGTGTCATGGTAAGAAACAGTCCACCGCCCAGCAGGAAAGCGTACAGCAGCACAGCAGGAATTGTCAAGCCAATCGTCAGAACAAGGGAAACAGAACACAAAAGCGCCTTCCAATACTCATCAGAATTGGGATTGTCGGTAATGTGCGTTGGCAGGAAATATCGGGCAATTGTTGTGTTCATCTCTGATAACAAGATAGCAATGGCGAAAATCAAGTCGAAATTGCGGCAAAAAGAATAGCTCATAAAATAATGATTTCTGCCATCAAAACAAGGTGAAAACAGCGATATGACCACACAAAGGCGAAAACATTTCACGAAGCCTTGAAAATGGCAATAAAAAATCCTATCTTGTCATTGGTTGTTTGATGACAAAATTACCGCACCCCGCACAATACTATGACCATTCCTTTCGTAGAGCGCATGTTCCCACGGGTTATCGCTGCTGCTATCGTTGCTCTTGCCACTACTCTACACACTTTCGCACAAGAACCCCTTCCCTCACGCAACGAATGGCGCTTGGGCGCTTTGGGTGGGCTTTCACGGCTCTATCACGCCTCCGCATTGCCAATTATCCCGACTGACCCGCGCTGCTGCTCTTACGAGCGTGGCGAGTCGTGGAGCTGGTGGGGCGGCTTCTCAGGTGATTACGTTTTCATGCCCCAAGCAAACGAGCCACTTATCGAAGTAGGTGCGCGGGCGCTTTTTGCCCGACGACCGCTTGGGCTTTCGCAAATCGTTAATAAAAGCAATTTGCCGTTCGATCCACTCATTTTTAACGGCGATGACGATTATTCATCGCTTGAGCGCCGCTTTGATTATAGCGCTGTGGCAGATTATCTTGTGGCAGACATAGGCGCACGAGTGCAGCCGATTCCAAGCCTTCCTTTTTATGTGCGCCTTAGTGCCGATGCCTCTTTTGCGCTCCTTTCGCAAATTCCGGTGCAAGAAATCGCACAAATTACCAATCCCTCCTATGTGGCATTTCTTAATAGCAGCCGAACACAATCGAACCCACGCGAAGCAGCTCGTCTGGCACGCCCGACCTTTGGCGTGACAGGCGCAATCGGCATAGAAGTACCCCTGCAGCAGCGATTGCTTCTAGGCGTGGAGGCAGCATACCGCTACGGACTGACGACGGTGCGGACGGATATTGACTGGCGCACAAATGGCTTGCAAGGCTCAATAACACTACGCTGGCGCTTCATTCCCGAAGAAGTCAAGCGCGATAGCGCAGAACCAACTCAACCCGAAAAAACCACGCCCACGATTGCCGCAAAAACGCTTCAGATTGAGTCTATCATTGGGAAGCCTCTGGAAATTCAAGAAACGATTGTTACGCAAACGTTTCCCCTACTGCCCTACATCTTTTTTGATAGCGCAAGCGTGGTCGTAAAAAACCGCTATAATCCTCGTATTGGTACGGCAACCAGCTTTGATGAGCAGAGTCTCCCCAAAGAAACACTGTCGATTTACTACCACCTGCTACACATCATCGGCAGGCGCATGAAGGCAAACCCGAAGCTCACACTTACGATTATCGGCACCACCGACGGCAAAGAATGGGCAAGCGCTGACCAACGGCAGATTCTCGCGCAGCAACGCGCTCGCTCCGTGGCAGGGTTTCTCATGGGCTATTGGGGAATTGCACAAAGCCGCCTCAAAATGAGTACCCGCGACACACCCAAGCTCGCCTCCAGCGACCGCTACGCCGAAGGAAACGAGGAAAATAGGCGTGTGGAGCTAACATCGAACGACCCCGAACTGCTTGCTCCTGTCGTGCAATATCGATTTTTGGAATATACTCCCGTGCGGACAGAACATTACATGAACGTCAAAATTCAAAATCCCGGCGTGGCAGAAAGCTACAAAGGCAACCTCAATGCACTGGATGAGCCTTTTGCCGTTACCTCCGGCATAGATGCACCACCCGCGCGATTACCGTTTGCCCTCAGGAGAAAATTCACCGCGAAACTCTCGCAAACAGTCGGATCACTGGATTCTGCCGACTGCACGTTGGAAGTGAAGCAGCGCGACGGGCAAACGCTCTCGGCTCGCACCCGCATTGACGTGGAGACCATCAAAAACCAATACGAGGTCAGCCGTCTGAATCTTATCGTATTTGACTTTGACCGCGACGATATGCTCGAATCAAACCGCCAGATGATGCGGGGCTTCGTTACCGATGCCATTAAGCCCAATTCACTCGTCTCCGTGACAGGCTCGACCGACCGCTTAGGCGAAGCAAAGTATAACAAAGAGCTTTCGGAAGCCCGCGCTAAAGGAGTACAAGATTTTATGCGCCGTGTGAATCCAAACATTCGCTTCCAAGAAGTGCGTGGCACGGGTGCATCCACACTCCCTTTCGACAACGACCTGCCCGAAGGACGCTACTACTGCCGCACGGTGAGTATCAATGTCCAAACGCCGCGTGGAGGCTAGGAAAAAAGAGGATAATTTTTGAATGATGAGTGTTAGGTGCAATTTTCCGAAAGCATTATAGAACACTGGCTTACGCTTCAGGAACTCAACATTCAACACTTTTCACTATCTTTTTTAGCCTTGTTTTCCTTAGCTCCTTTGTTCCACAAACCTCGTAATCACCGTGACTCACCTTCATACAGCTACATCGCACGTTCTATGCGCTTTTGCCGTTCTCAGTTTTCTGGGTAGTATATTTTCGCCCCATCGTCTGAGCGCTCAATCACGCTGCGACACGCTTCAGACCTGCCTCGGCAATGTCCTCACACTCTCACAGGGCGCACAAGCGCAATATGTGGACGTGCTGAAAACCGCATCGCAAAATACGCTCACGACGGCTCTCACCTTTGAAGCATGGATAAATCCTCAGCGCACACCGAATCTTCGACAATTTATTGCCGGACTCTGGGGACCAAGTACTGACGCAAACGACGTGTGGGTGGTCTATATTTCGCCGCAGGACGAACTCGTTTTTGAGATCAACGGCACAACGACATCGCTGGGAGCAGTGGACAACACGATTGCTCGCACCACCTTTGCAGGGCGCTATGGCGTATGGACACATATTGCTGCAGTATTCGACGGCGCGACACAAACGGCAACGCTTTATGTGAACGGGATGCAAGCCGCACAAAACCGCAATTCTGCATCGCCCGCAAGCCGCCTCCGCACCTTGCAAATGCCTTCATATCTCATGCAAATCGGCAGTACCAACGCTCTTGGCAATATCAGCGAACAAAATACCACCTTTCGCGGGCAGATGGACGAAATACGGCTGTGGTCGCGGGCGCTCACGCAAAGTGATATTCTCTGCGGTCAGTACAGCGCTCTCAGAGGCAGTGAGCAAAATCTTGTGTTGTATTATCGCTGCAATGAAGCCACGAACCGCACCGCGCTCTGCGATGCCACTCCGAACAACAACATTGGTGAAATGCGCTCCGGTGCTCGCACACAAGCACCGTCGGTCAACCGCATTATTCCGCCCTTTTTCACTGTGCCGCCTCAAGGGGTCATCGATGCGTTTCAATGCGCTCAGACTCGCTCCTACACCGTACCCATCACGCGCACCTCAGTGGGCTGTTCCGAACGCATAACGCTTTCCTTTGCGGGCGCAGCAGCAGGCGAGTTCAGCGTAAGTCCTTCACGTTTCACACTCGCGGCAGGCGTTTCGACACTACTAGCAACGGTGCAGCTTTCTACGCAACTCACGGGCAACCTTCGCGCCACGCTCCGCATTGCTCGCGAGAATTTGTGTGGCGATACCACCGAAATACCGTTCAATCTTACCCGCACAACCGTCTTGCAGCCGTCGCCGGCAAGCGTTACCTTTGCCACACTCTACGCGGGCTGCCGCGAAGTGCCGTTTATTGAGGAAAGGATTACCCTTCGCAACACAGGCACACAGCCGATTGCGCTGCAAGGCTTCCGGCAGCAGCGCCCGCAGATGTTTGGGATTCTGGGTAACCTCACGCAAACTCTTGCGGCAGGTGCTTCTACGCAAGTAACAGTGCGCTTTTCAGCCACCGACACTGCAAACACCTATTTTGACACGCTCCGCATTCGCACGGGCGATGGCTGCCAGCCGGAACTGGCATTGCCGCTTGCGGGACGAATTGAAGAAGCAATCATCATTCGTCGCGGTTACGGGCTTGCACGTTTGGATAGCGTTACCTTCGGGCGCGAATGCCCGCAGAGCGGCATTTCCGACCCGTTTGCCTTTACTTGGGAAAGCGCCATTTCGCGCACTGATGTTCGCATTGATACCGTCATTGTGCCGCCGTTTATGCGTGCTCGTTCCTTGCGGTATCCCGTACTCTTGCGTTCCGGCACGTTTGCCGACCCGAATTTCCTGCGTTTTGCTCCGCTCGTGCCGGGCTTTGTGCGAGATTCCGTCATCATTCGCGCCAGTGTTCCAAGCGGCTTGCCAAGCGGTGTACCGGGTGGTTCGACGTGCAGTTTCGAGAAAAAAATCTATGTCTCCGGACGCGGCAATGCCTTTCAAGTCAGTATCGCGCCAAGCGCGGTAAATTTTGGGAATGTGGTCGTCGGGCAGCAAGGCACTCGTTCGCCAACCATCACCAATCCCAGCAGGGAAGACACACTCAGAGTAAGCGTCTATCTGCGGCGCGGCGATAATTTCTTCCTAACGGGCGCTCGGTCTTTCACGCTGCCTCCCGGCGCGACCGTACCAGTTCCAATAGCTTTTCGTCCAAGTGCGGACTCGCTTTTTACCGATGACCTTTGCATTTCTGAGCAGCGCTGCTTTTTCACCACCTGCGCAAGCCTGCAAGGGCGCGGTGTGCAGAGTGTTTTCCGTTTTGATTCGGTCGTAACGCGCTTGGATGGTGTGCTGGGCTGCGCAACTGCTCAAAAAACACTGACAATCTTTAATACTTCCGGCACAGACCAACTGCTCACCAACATTCAATTCAACAATCCAAGCGGACGCTTCCAGTTAATATCGGGCTTAGACGGTGTAAACGTTGTTTCGACAGGTATTCCAAGCGGTACATCGCTCCCCGTGCTTATCCGCTACACCCCCAGCGACCTCACACAAGACCGCTCTGACGCTGCCTCTATCACCTTTCGCGCTGCGGGACAGGACTGGACGCTCAGCATACGCGGTACTTCTGTTGCACCAAAGCTCTTCATTACGCCGCTCACCGTCTTTGGAACGATAGAAATTGGCGACACAAAACGCGATACCATCACGGTTGAGAATTTATCGCTTGTGCCTGTGCGCCTTGATAATCTCTCGCTGCCACTCGGCTACGTTTTGTATTGGAGCGAGCAAACGCTTCCTGCCACAATTCCGCCGCGAGGAACGGTGCGCTTTGGAGTGAGTTTTTCGCCAACGGATGTTATTCGCTACGACGGCACTGTTACCGCCACTTCGACCTCGCCCTGCCCCACCAGTGTTACGGGGCGCTTTCAGGGGCGCGGCATCAGGGCAGATCTCGAAGTAGGCGCAAACCCTGTCAATGTCAGCTTTACACAACCTTGCGAATGCAAAACGAATATTACAACGCTTTTCAATGCCTCCTTTGCCAACACATACACCGTCCAAAGTGCGATAATTGGTGCAAATGTAAATGAACCTACCGCCAGCAGACCGGAATTGTTTACGTGGTCGTCGCGGTTTTCGCCCAATGGCACGACCCCGTACCAGATTCCACCGCAAGCAACCGACACCATTACGATTCGCTTCTGCCCACGTACCCTTTCTCTACCGCAAAATGTTCTGAATGCTGCCGCCATGACCATCACGGCGCAAAGTCCCGCACAGCAGCAAACATTTTCCATTGACCTGACAGGGCGCAGGACGCTTGTTTTCACGCCAACTCCGGCACAAATTCTCATTTCACCAGATCCGCTTGTCGGCGTGAGCGCCAATCCGATTACCATCAATCTGTCCATCCCAACGGGTACATCGCAAAATCCTTCGCCTCAGCCCGTGGTGATAGATTCTATCGGCTTCCAAAGCGCAGACGGCTTTGCGACGACCCCGCAGGCGTTTCGCGTCGCTTCGCCAACGGGAAGTTTTACCATTCAGCCAAACCAAGCACCAGTGCCCGTGAGTGTGGTGTTTCGACCGTTAGAAAAGCGCTCATATGTGGCACGAATGGTCTTGTATCAATCGAAGCCCTGCCGTGATATTGACACAACGGTTCTCCTTTCGGGAGCAAGTTTTCAGGGTTCGCCGCTCGAAATGCCGCTTTGGTTCAATAATGGTGTTGTCCGCATTGATACATTCCGCGTTACCACCTGCGGCACGGTGAGCGTACCGATTTTTTCTCCGCGCAAATCGTCAGATTCGCTAAATGTTCGCTTGCGCTTGGCGTTCGATACGACGCGCCTTCGTGCCGTCAGCGTTATATCTGATATTGCGGCGCAAAGTCAAGTAGAGATGCGCTCCACAACAGGCGGCGTGGAATTGCGCTTAAACGGCATTCGTCTGGATTCCATTCGTGCACTCTTTCGTGTGGAAATGGCATCGCTCTCGCAGCGAAGAGCCACGCTTACGATGACCATTGACAGTATTGGGGTGAGTATTTTGCGCGGCGGTGCCTTTTCGCTTTCACCCGTGGGGTCATTTAGCAGAATGATTATCCAAGAAACAAGGATTGATGCGCCGCTCACTCCTAAGCCAACTGTGCAGTTCGACAGCGTACAGCTTTTGGGCTGCGCCTCGCGAACGCTCGTGGTACGCAATACGGGCGACGTGGCAGTGCGGGCGTGGTCGCTCGTGAATCTGCCGCCGGATGTACGCATCTTAGCTGCCGTGCCGCCGTTGACGGACTCCGTGCGTGTTGGGCAAGCGCTCACGCTCACCCTCCAATACTGCCCTCGCTCCGAAAACCGCATAGACACTGTTCTCGGCATACGTTCGGATGCGCCTTGCACAAGCGTTACCTATGCAACTATTGCCGGACGTGGCTTCCGACCTGACTTTCCGCTCGTATTCTCCTTCACAAGCGCTACGCTGCGCGGAACAATTGGTGATACAGTTACGCTACCACTCATTATCAACCGTGATGTGGCGACGGCTATTAGCGGAACGACGTATTGGCTTAGAAAATTCCGTTTCAACGTGAATGTGGCGTATAGCCCGTACTCGTTGAAATTTTTGGATGCCACAACCTCGCTCAGGGGTTCGGCGCTTACGGCACAAAATACATTTCCAAAGAACCAGGCGCTCCGAGGCTCACTATCGCTTGATTTCACCAACGTTGATTCGCTGCGGGCGGGGACGATTGCGCTCTTGCGGTTCGTTGTGGCGGTGCCGGATACGCTCATTACGCCGATGATTGTGAGTAGTGACTCCGCCTCGTTCCGCTCCGACAGCCTCATATTTGTGCGGGTTCGTCCTGTCTCGACGTTTGCAACCTGGACGACCGACGGCATTTGCAACATCACATTTCTCCGCTTTCCGCAAGCAGGCGGCGGCAATGTACTGACGGAATTATTCCAAAGCTATCCGAACCCGACGGCAGACAATGCCACGATTGAATTTAACCTTGCCGAGACTCGGGCGGTACGGCTTACGCTCTACGACCAACTAGGAAATGTGGTGCAGACGCTCTTGGACGGACAGGTTCTGCCGAGCGGGCACTATACCGTCGAAGCCAACACGGGCACGTTGGCGCAAGGTGTGTACCGATATGTGCTGGAGAGCGGTGGCTTCAGGGCAGCGAAGGCGATGGTAATAATGCGGTAAATTACTATCGGTACTCACGCAAAGAACGCAGAGAAATTTGCGCGGCTCTGCATTTGCACTCTTTGCGTGAGCTGCCGACCGAATTGCAGAAACAATGCGATAATTTGCCCGAACAAGAAAAATATTGTATCTTTACGCAATAACACCATTCGCAATATTTTCACTCAAAGCCATGATAGAAGATGTTTTTCCGCCTGTCAAACTCAAGCTGTCGGAATTGCTCAAGCACCGCGACAACTTCCTTGCTTCGCTGACAACCAAGCGTAAAGAAACCGTCGGAACCTACGAGAGAGCGCTGCGCGAATTCGTGCAATTTTTCCCCAAAGACGGCAAATTCATGTTCCGTGTGCCTGATGTGGAGCAGTATCGGAAGCATCTGGCGCAAACGAAAAAGATGCAAGATGCTTCGATTGCAACGTACATGACTTCGCTACGCCGCTTGTGCCAGTACCTTGTGGAAATTGAGGTATTGGAGAAAAATCCTGCCAAGCGCGTGTATGGTAGCGCCCGCCCGAAGCAGCACAACCGCACATTTTTGACACTCGACGAAGTAGATACGTTACTTGCTTCCATTGACCGCACGAGTGAAGCGGGGCTACGGGATATTGCCATTATTCGCCTCATGCTGGGCTGCGCTTGCTCGGAAATTGAACTGACCTCGCTCGATATTGGCGATATTGAATTGCAGGGAAAATCTATGTTTCTGCTGATGCAGGGCAAGGGTAAATCCATTAAGGACGAGCGTGTACAAGTACCGCCCGACACCGCTCAAGCACTCAACGAATACCTCCAACACCGCACCGTAATAGATGCCGACGGCAAAAAACATCCACCGGCACCAGATACGCCCATACTACTTAGTTACAGCAACCGCTCTATGGGCGGGCGCATCACCATTCGCGGTGTACGCGAGGCAATCATTCAACGCCTAAAATCAAGCGGCGTTCAGAAGGGGCGCACGGGGCGCTTAACGCCGTTCTCGCTGCGGCACACTGCCGGAATCCTGATGGTGGAATCGGGCGCAAGTGTGGAGGAACTCATGGCGCGGATGCGTATTGCGTGGAGACCAACAGCAATGCTCTATTTCAAGCAAAAAGGCAAATTGCACAGCAGCGACCACGAAGACTCCCGCGCACTCGTGTCGTTGGAGAAAACTGTCAAACGGAAGAAATCGTCATCCAAATAGTGTACAAACAAAACTACCATTTCCCGTTAAACTTCAATTCAAGGCACCACACTATGCGCATTGTTGTTTTTGTCCTTATGCTTTCATGTGCGACCGCTCTCTCGGCGCAGCAGGATTCACTTGCACGTTTCGTTTCCGAAAATATTACTGTTTCGGGAAAAGTCTCGAAGCCACTAGTGTTAACGCTTGCAGACCTTTCGGGCTTCACCATGCACACCGCCCGAAATATACCGATTATTTCCTACAGTGGCGACCGAAAAGAACCCATTCGCTCCTGCAAAGGCGTGTTGCTGCGCGATGTGCTCGACAAAGCAGGGGTTGTTTTCGAGGAGAAACGCGATTTTAACCGACTGGTCATCAAAGCAACCGCCACTGACGGCTTCCAAACGCTTTGGTCATGGCATGAACTCTACAACTCCGATGCCGGCAACTACGTTTTCATCGTCATCGAAAAAGACGACAAACCGCTCTCCGCCAAAGAAGGAAACTTTATGCTCATTTCCACCAAAGACCTGAAAACAGGACCGCGCCATGTGCGGTGGCTCAAGAGCATTGAAGTGGTGAAGCTCTAATCAGTTTTGCCGCCTCATAGCCAAATCTCCATCGTATCCCGAAAAATCCCCCGTGCACCAAAGGTTTCTTTGAATTTACCCAAGCCAAAATTGGGCTGCATATTGAGTGTGAACGTTCCGAAATCGTACCATTCTATGCCGTTTTGCGAACAGGTGCGGAAGATTTCATAAAAAAGGAGGTTGAGTGCGCGGTACTCTTGAAATTCTTTATTGTCGCTAATGTAAAATCCGAGCATGGTGCGGCTATTCGCAAGAAAATTCACCACCCCGGCTATCATGCGTCCGTCAAGGAATGCTGCTTGAAGTCGAATACGGTCGGGAAAGGCGGTTGCGAGATATTCCAATTCGGCAAGCGTGTGCGTGGGCGTTACGCCATGCCGCATCATCAAATTGTGCGAAAGAATCTCGTAGTATGCCGCGTAATCTGTTGAGGTTTTGATATGCACACCCATTTTTTCTGCTTTGCGCGTTGAGGTGCGGGCTTCTTGTTTGAAAAGCGAGAAAATATCAGCTTCATCGAGTGGAATGGAGACCACAGCCGTTAGTTCACGCTTTTGATAGCGAAAGCCTTCGCCCAAAAGTGCATATTCGCAGTAGTTGGTCTGGCGTTTCGCATAGACGATAGGGGGAAGCGTCATCAGTATCCGTGTAAAACCTGCATCCTGTGCATAACGCTTCAGTGCTTGTGCCCAGCCGATTGTTTGCTCCAGCCCGGCATCTTTGTACACAAAACCACCATACGATGCGCCTCTGTGGGAGTAGAGCGTTTTGTCCTTATCAATCGTCCATTCCACCGCAGGGAAAAGCGCCTGAGTATTGGCTTTAGAATGAATCACCAGTGAATGGTCAATAAACCTTTCTGCCGGATGATAGTTCAAAAAAGTACGCTCGTGGAATATCGTACCGTTATCGGCGGCAAGCACGAATTCATCCCATTCGTGCGCCTTGAGGATTGATGGCGACCAACGTTCGGCGGTATAATTCATATCATCCGAAAAAAAAATCACATTATTTTCAGAATGTGAATAAAAAGCAAAAAAAATTCGTATTTTACAGTAGAGTGGTTAAAGCAATATACGACAGGCAATCTACGAATTTTTCGCTCAAATTTGTGTGTTTCTGCTTACGTGTTCCGTGTTTCTCTTGTAGTGTGTTCTCTCGATAACAATTCCATTTTTTGATTTATTCATCATTAGCTTCCCACCGATGGTGGGGTTTACGGAGGTTTTGCTATGAAACGCCGATTCTATGCGCCATTGGGCGTATTTTTCGCACTGGCAGTATGCGCGCTTGTTGTTTTTGGAGGCAGCCTGTTTGCGCAAGAAGCATCGTTGCTGGATGATGCAATGCTTTCCAAACAAAAAGAATTTACCTCGCTCGAAGAGGCATTAAAAGACCCTGCGAAGGTGTACCGACTGGACTTGAGTCATAACGGGCTGGCAGAGTTTCCGATGGAGATTGTGAAGTTCACCAATTTGCAGAGCTTAAATCTGAGCAATAACGGAATCGAGCGCGTTCCGGCTGAAATTGGAGGTTTGGCAAAATTGCAGAAGTTGAACCTCAGCACAAATGGCTTGAAAAAATTACCCGCCGAAATTGCTTCGCTCAAGCATCTGAAAATGCTGGACGTTTCGCAGAATCAATTTCTGACGAGCGAACTAACAAAGGTAAAAACCGCACTGCCACAAGTCGCAATCAATGACTAGCGCACAAATGAAATCGTTCACGGAAGCCGATAGAAAGAAAAGCAATCTTCAGATTTTTTTGTGAAGATTGCTTTTTTGTTGTGCAAATCTCCATGTTTTGAGATATTGAATGTTCGCATATTCTGAGAGAATTCAGAGAAAATATTGAGAAAACCCTGAGAGCATCATCTACAAAGCGAGGCGCTATGAGAATTCTTGTTATCGAAGATGAAAAAAAGGTCGCCAGTTTTATCCGCAAGGGACTGAGCGAAGAAATGTATGCCGTGGATGTGGCACATGATGGTGAAAATGGCTTAGAAATGGCATTGGAGAAGCATTACGATGTTATTATTCTGGATGTGATGCTCCCCAAAAAAGACGGGATGAGCGTCATACGCGATTTGCGCGGTTCCGGCAGCGTTACCCCAGTGCTGATGCTTACTGCTCGCGCCACCACGCAAGACCGCGTACAAGGCTTAGACCTCGGAGCGGATGATTATCTCACCAAGCCGTTCCACTTCGAGGAACTTGCCGCCCGTGTGCGCTCGCTGCTACGGCGCACTAGCTCTGAGAAGTCAACAGTCCTGACGTGCGGTGAGCTGTCGCTTGACACCGTGACGCACCGTGCCATGCGGAGTGGGAAGGAATTCGAGCTAACAACAAAAGAATATTCGCTGCTGGAATACCTGATGCGCAATAAAGGGCGCGTTCTGAGTCGGAGCCTCATTCAACAGCACGTTTGGTCGTATAGCTTCGATACGGAATCAAACATTATTGATGTCTATGTTAAGCGTTTGCGCGGTAAAATCGGGGACGAAGAGGTTGCCCGCATGATTCGTAGTGTGCGCGGCGTGGGCTACATTATGCGCGAACCGGACACGAATAACCCCGATGGCGAGGATGATGACGATTAGTGAGACTCAGGCACCGTAAAGCGATTTTCAACAAACTTCCCACAAAATATGATTTTACGCGCTCTTGAGAATAGTAGAGAATACTTGATTTCGCCTAACGTTTGAAAATTTTCAAATGTTTGATACAAAGCAATAATTTTTCTTGACAATAAGCAAAACTTCTCCTATTTTGCCGAAGTGTGTTGAAGTCAGTTCGGCATCTTGTTGTTTGAAAATTTTCAAACGAATCAAATTAAATCGCTAATAGTTTGTGTGAAAAATCTGTCAACACTGTGTGTTGAAAAAGGATAAACCATGAATAATGCTATCATTCGGGCAACCGGCTCTTACGCTCCGGCGCGTATAATTCCCAATAGTTATTTCAACGAGGTACTCGGTGAGGACGTGGATACGTGGTTGCGCGAGAATCTCACGATACGTGAGCGTCGCTGGTGTGCCGAGAACGAATCGACTGCCGATTTATGTGTGGAAGCCGGAAACAGAACGCTTGCCAATGCAGGTATAAAACCGGAGCAGATTGATTTGCTTATCATTGCCACCGACACCCCAGAATTTGTCTCGCCTTCGACAGCTTCGGTTGTTCAATATCGCTTGGGCGCTCATCGCGCAGGCACTTTCGATGTCAACACAGCGTGTGCAGGCTTTGTCACAGGCATGGACATTGCCACAAAATTTATTCGTGCCGATGAACGCTACCAAAACGTACTCGTCATTGGTGCATATGCAATGAGCAAATACCTTGACAAAACCGATAAAAAGACGGTAACACTTTTTGCCGACGGAGCGGGCGCAGCGCTGCTTTCAGCAGAAAAAATTACTGAGGGGGCTTCACAAAATGGCGCAAAGCCCAAAGGCTACCTTGCCTCTGAACTCCGCACACAAGGGCAATACTATGACTGGATGGGTATTTACGGCGGCGCAGCGCAGCAGCCCTCCACGCCTGAGACTGTCTCACACAAAGACCATCTCCTTAAATTTGTCAAAAAATTTCCCCGCGAACTCAATCCCGAAATGTGGACAGAGATGATAGAAGCTGTGAGCAAACGTGCCGGAATTGCTCCCACCGATGCCCGCCACTACTTCTTTACGCAGATCAACATTAATAGTATTCGAGATACCTTGCAGCGTCTGGGTGTACCGGAAACGGCTTCGCACAACATCATGGACAGGTATGGCTACACCGGTTCGGCGTGTATCGGCATGGCGCTGGACGATGCGATGCAACAAGGCAAAATCAAATCCGGCGAAGAGCTAGTGTTTATGGGTTCCGGCGGTGGTTTAGCATTTGCCAGTTCAATTTTCCGTTTTTAATGAACCCTTGGTTTTATCTACATTTCGGAAAAAGCTATGCAAACTGCTCCTCACACTACTGCACATTCCGCTTCCAAACTCCCCACCCCAACGAGCGAGCTTGTACCGCTCTATGCGTGGCTGGTGCTAGGCTTGCTGTCGTTGGTCTATACGCTGAATTTTCTTGACCGCACCCTCATCTACATTCTTTTCCCGCCCATCAAGCGCGAAATGGTGCTGACAGATTTCCAGCTTGCACTTTTGGGAACAACGTCGTTTGTTATTTTCTACACGCTCTTGGGTATTCCTTTCGGGCGTTTGGCAGACCGCGTTACGCGTAAATACCTGATTGCTGGCGGTCTTGCAGTTTGGAGTGTGTTCTCTGGTCTAACGGGCTTTGCAGGCGACTTTTGGACAATCTTTTTTTGCCGCGTGATGGTGGGCGTAGGTGAGGCAACGCTTGGTCCCTCGGCGATGTCGCTTCTGAGCGATTACTTCCCGGTTTCTAAGCGGGCTACAGCTCAATCGCTCTACTCTGCTGGCATACCGCTTGGTGCTGCTGCGGCATTCTTTTTGGGTGGTGCTATTGCGGAATCACTTTCGTGGCGGTGGGCATTCTACTTGCTGGGATTTCCGGGTGTCGCATTAGCAATCGTCGTACTGTTTATCAAAGAACCGGAGAGGGGCGCAAAGGAGTTAAATGCGACGGCACAACAAGAAGCGCCTTCCGAAAGCGCATGGCGACGATTGCTGACGAACAAAACCTTGTATTTGCACCATCTCGGCTATGCCTTTTTTGCCATTGCGACCAATAGTCTCAGTATTTGGGTTCCGACGTTTTTGAATCGTGCGTACGGGATGTCGCTTACTTCTATCGGCATGATGTCGGGAACATCCATGCTGCTCGCCGGTGGCTTGGCAACAGCATTCGGCGGCGTGATTGCTGACCGCTTTCGGGCGCGTACGCCCGGTGGACGCATGATTTTTACCGCGCTGGCGGCTGCTTTCTGTGCGGTACTATGGCTCGCGTTCTTGTGGTCGGGCGCATTGTATGTGATGATTGTCTGCTATTTTTTCCTCGCCGGAATGGGATTGGTGTGGCTTGGTCCGGGCGCAGCAGATGTTCACGATATTGTCGGTCCACGACTTCGCGGACTTGGGGTTGGGGTATATTTCTTTACGGTAAATATCATCGGATATGGCTTCGGACCGCCAATTATCGGGCGTTTGAATGATGTTTTTGGCGTGGCGCAAAATCCCTCGGCGATGGTCTATGGCTTGATAGCCTGCCCGCTTGCCTGTTGCGTGGCGGCAATGCTGCTCTTTGCTGGCAGCCGCTCGCTCAAGGCTGATACGCTGAGAGCTGAAGCGCCGTTGTCGCAGCTCATTGATTGAAGAGTTTGGAGGTTTAGTTTGTCGGAGTGCGGAATTTATTCCGTCACATTACTCGTACACCCCATCAATACTCAGTTCGGAATAAATGCCGAACCCCAGTTTTCGATAATGCTCACACTATTTTTTGAAGAGTTATCCAAAAATGTTGAAGAGAAATCAAGTTATATAGCCCTTGAAACACGACCAGAGTAGTATTTGTGTGTACAAAATAAATAATTTTTTTCTTATCAAATTGTTCGGGATGGTTGTTATGGTACGATATGTCCTACTTTTCTGCACCGCTTTGGTGCTGAATTCTATTACCGGCTTTGCGCAAATTACCGGTAAAATTACAGACAAAGAATCCAAAAAAGGTATCCCCGGAGTGCGGGTAACGGTGAAAGATACTCGCTACGGCGCTCAGAGCGACGCGCAAGGTAGTTTCACCGTCAAAGGCGTTCCGGCAGGCTCATACAAGCTGACCTTCACGTACATTGGCTACAAAACACTCGAAGAAGCCGTTACCGTTGGCGATGCCGCTCAAACGGTGAATGTAGAAATGTCAATCGGCTCAATTTCAACGCAAGATATTATCGTTCTTGGCGCATCGCGGCGGGCGGAAAAAGTAACCGATGCTCCGGCTTCGATTCAGACAGTCAGTGCTCAGGAACTTGAGCGTACGCCGCTTGCAGCCGTCGGGCAAGCATTTGCTAATCTGAAGGGCGTTGATTTTGTGCGCTCCGGCATTGACGGTATCGGCATCAATGCTCGGGGTTTCAATAGTGCGTTCAATTCACGCATGATGGTCGTGAGCGACGGTCGTTTCTCGCTTCTGCCCGGCACAGGCTTGGCGATTGGCAACTTAAATACGAACATCAAAGAAGATATTCAGACAATGGAAATGATTCTCGGACCGTCATCGGCGCTCTATGGACCAAACGCGCACAACGGTACGGTGAATATTGTCAGTAAAGACCCGCGCACTTCACAGGGCACAACGATTGCGGTGAATTATGGTCAGCAAAATTATATTTCGGGTCGCATACGCCATGCGGGCGCTGCAGGCGATTTTGCTTGGAAAGCTACCTTCGAGTATATGTCCGCCCGCGACTGGGATTTTACCGATACTGTCTATCAAACTGCTGCTGCCGGTGGTTCCATCCCGCACTTTAACCCCGCAAACCCGAAAGTAACCAGAACGGGCTTCACAGCAGACGGGCGCGGTGATAACTCGGTTGATGTTTTGGATGTACGTCACATTCGCTTTGAAGGCACAGCGTATTGGAATATGCCGATTGAATCGGATTTCTTAGGTGGTCGTCCCGATCTGATTTTGTCGTATGGGCAAAGCACCAATCGCGGTGCCGGTCCCACCAATGCCGGACGAAACTACATCAACGACTGGCAGTTCTCATACCTTCAAGCAAAATTTGCTTCGCCGCGTTTATTTGCTCAGGTCTATAACACGATGAATAATTCTGGCAATACGTTCCCGCTTCAGAACGTGACCAACATTATGAACGGCAACATTGTTCCCGTGCCGACGCTTTTCGGACCGCTTCGTAATGCCGATTTGGTCACGAAAGTAACTTCAGGCAGAGTTACTGCCGCGGAAGCAATTCAGGCTTCTAAATTTGCCGAACTTTCCACCCGCTTGAATGCTGAAGTCCAGTATAATAACAGCATCGGTGACAATCTGAAATATGTGATTGGGGTCAATTATCAGTTGGAATCACCCAAGAGCAATGGCACGTATTTAGGCGATAACATTGCCTTTCGCGGCGACGGCACGACCACGCTTGGTTCGGGGCGGATGCTGTCGGAAGGATATATCAACATCGCTCCAATTAGTCAAATCGGTGGCGCGGTACAGTTAGACTGGGATCCGATTTCGGAACTCCGCGTAACGGGTGCTGCTCGCGTGGATAATCACGCCATTTTCGGGACGCTCTTTGCTCCAAAAGTCGGTGTTATTTTCAAAGGTGCCGGGGGCGCATTCCGCGCAACCTACGGACGCGGCTACGTTACGCCGACCCCGCTCAATTTGTTTATTTTCGTTCCTGCCGCTATCGTTGGCGGTTCCACACTGAGTATTGTTGGTAATTCCGAAGGCTTTACCTTAGAAAACGGACAAGTCTTTGACAAACTACGCCCTGAGCAAGTGGATACCTACGAAATCGGCTACAAAGGCGCTCCGGTGGATAAACTCTTCATTGATATTTCGGCGTACTACCAAAACTCCAAAGACTTCATCAGCCCTGCCATTCCGACTTACGCATCAAATTTTGCTGCCAATACGCGCGTTGTGAAAGTTGGCTCTACATCAATTCAGCCGCAGTTTATCCAGACCTACGTGAATTTTGGTCAGATTGACGCCGTCGGTCTTGATGTTGGCGTAAGTTATGCTATCAGCGATAATTTCTCCATTTCGGCAAATTATTCGTTTTTCAATCCGAACTACGATTCCACGCGCCGAGACGGTACGGGCAAACTTGTCTTCGACGTAAACCGCGACGGGCGCGTAACACCGAACGAAATTGCCGTCAATACCGCTCCGCACAAACTCTCGGTCGTTCTCGCCGCCAAAGACCTTTTCGACGGTAAGTTCTTTGCATCGCTCTCCGGTCGCTTTGTGGCGCAGTACGACTTCGTTTCCGGCGTTCACTTCGCCGGCACGTTCGGTCAGAACACACGTCCGCTTGCGCTTGGCAACTTCCTCTTCAATCGCGGTCCTCTTGGCGGCTTTACCAGCATTGACCTGAGTGTGGGCTACAAAGTCTTGAGTAACCTTACGATTTCAGTGTCAGCCACCAATCTACTGGACACTGTTCAGCGTGAAATGGTTGCCTCACCCGCCATCCCGCGCTTTATCTTGGGTGAAGCACGCTTCGATATTCCGGCATTTTATTAACATTTGTTTGTATTTTGGGGCGGGTACTGTTTATCCGCCCCATTTTTATTTTGCAAAGCCCGATATCCCGAAAGCCACCTGAATTCAAGCCACCTCAACACGCGACGCAATGTACGTTTTCGATCTTCTCCAAAAACGCACCGAACTTTCGCCGGACACTATCGCCCTCGTGGACACAGCAACGGGACGCGAGTACACGTACCCACAGCTCAACGAGCGAGCAAGCCGTCTAGCAGAATTTTTCATACGTGATTTGCACTTGAGCAAAGGCGACCGCGTGGCGGTGCTGTGCCAGAATTCAAGCGAGTGTATTGAAATTCTTTATGCCTCGGCAAAAGCAGGCTTGGTAATGGTGCCGCTTAACTGGCGGCTTGCACCTGCAGAATTACAATCCATTCTGAACGATTGTTCGCCACGAGCACTACTCTACGACGGCTACTGCTTAGAGACCGCACAAAGCCTTGTCCTTGCAGATAAATACTATATTGGCTTTCGCACAGATAAATCTTACGATGAACTTCCTGCCGGACATTTCGCATATGAAGATGTTCTGGCGGGTGCTTCGGGAAACATTGTCGTTATGCCGGAACGTGATTTTTCGGAATTGTGGTATCTGCTCTACACTTCCGGCACGACAGGCAAACCCAAAGGTGTCCTCCAAACATATGGCACAACAACAATAAACGCGCTCAATATCGGCTTTGCGACGGATTTAACCTCGCGCGATACAACGCTAAACCTTCTGCCGCAATTTCACGCAGGCGGACTAAATCTTTTTACCAATCCGACGCTGCACGCTGGCGGCACGGCACTGATTCAACGCTCGCTCGAGCCTGCCGAAACCTTTAGATTGCTGGCGGCGCGTGCCACGATGTTCTTCGGCGTTCCGGCGGTGTATTTGTTTTTAAGCCAGCATCCTGATTTTGAGAAAACTTCTTTTGCCCAAATGCGCTCGTGGAGCTGTGGCGGGGCGCCCATGCCCGTACCGCTCCTTGAGATGTATGCTACACGTGGCATCGTGATTCGTCAGGGAATGGGCATGACCGAGACGGGACCAACGTGCTTTTTGATTGATGAAAAAAATGCCGTTGCTAAAATCGGCTCGGTCGGCAAACCGCAACTGTACGTGGACACACGCATTGTCGGCACAGACGGCAACGACCTTGGGGCGAATGAAGCCGGCGAACTGATTATTCGTGGTCCCGGCATAACGCCCGGATATTGGAATATGCCCGAAGCCACTAAAGCAGCTTTTACCGATGATGGCTGGCTCCGCTCCGGCGATATTGCCCGCCGCGATGAGGACGGCTACTATTACATCATTGACCGCGCCAAAGATATGTACATCTCCGGCGGCGAAAATGTGTACCCTGCTGAAATCGAAAACGTGCTGTATGCTTGCTCCGACATTGCCGAAGCAGCAGTTATTGGTGTTTCGGACGAAAAGTGGGGCGAAGTAGGCAAAGCGGTTGTTGTGCTCAAGCAAGGTTGTCTCGCGACAGAATCGGACATTATCGCGTTTTGCGCCGAGCGCCTCGCAAAGTTCAAAGTACCTAAATCCGTCGTTTTTGTTGACGCTTTGCCACGCAACGCTGCTGGGAAAGTGGTCAAACCCGAATTACGCACGATGTATGGCACATAATATCTCACCACCAGTCATCGCTACCCGAACATTTTCGCAAAGTGATTTTGACCGCTTTGGCGCGTTGAGCGGTGATGTCAACCCGATTCACGTTAGCCCTGAATTTTCTGCGCGGACGCGCTTCGGGCGTACTGTCAGTCACGGGATGTTGCTCTACACCGCTATTCACGGTCTTTTGAGCACGCAGTTCCCAGATTTTTCTGCCGTAACCCAAGAATTGATGTTTCCGAACCCAACCTTTGCAGGCGAAGAAATCACCTTCAGCATACAAGAAATTATCGGGAACGGTGGAAACCTTTCCGTTGAAACAATCCTGACCAAAACCGGCGGAACGTGTGTCTGCGAGAGCCGCACGGAGTTTGTATCGAAGCAGAGTTCGAGGCAGATTTCGCAGAAATCGGCAATCATGCGCAATATAGAATTTTCGTCCGACGGAACGAGCAACAGTAACGAATCAAACGAAACCTACAAGCACTTGGCTGCGGGGCAGACGGCTTCGGTGCGGCGCACGTTCACACCTGACGACATTACGGAGTTTCTCCAGCTTGCAGCACTGAGCGCGGAATCAGGTGCAATGCACGTAGCACCACCACTTTTCGCGGGCATGATTTCTGCGCTACTCGGCATGACACTCCCGGGCAAAGGCACGAATTACCTCAAGCAACGCTATACGTTTTTTGCTGAGGCTTTCCCCGGCGAAGAATTGACCGCAAGCGTCAAAATTGTGCGGATTCGCGCCGAAAAAGCACTCGTTAATCTCCAAACGCTTTGCCACGTGGGCGGACGCATCATTGCTGAGGGTGAGGCACTTGTGCTTGCAAAAGATGTTGAATCTCACACGCTTTCGCACTAATTCCTTATGACGCTTGTCTCGCAAAAATTTGTTCTTCAAGAACGGCGCGACGCGACAGCAATTCTAACGCTGAACCGACCCGAACGACACAACAGCCTGATTCCTGAACTCTTGAGTGAACTCTTGGAATCGTTGTCATCTATTGCCGCAGACACAAGTATTCGTGCGGTGTTGCTTAAAGCAAACGGGCGGTCGTTTTCGACGGGCGGTGATGTACAAGAATTTATGCGCCATGCAGCCCCCCCCGACCGACTTGAGCACTACGCACGGGCATTGGTGGGCTTGCTGAATGAAACGATTCTTGCGCTTATGAACTTCCCCGCGCCCGTCATTGCTTGTGTTCACGGCATCGTTACGGGTGGTTCGCTGGGGTTGGTGCTTGCATCGGACATTGCACTGCTCACCCCGGAAGCCTCGTTTACGCCGTTTTATGCGACCGTTGGCTTTAGTCCCGATGGTGGCTGGGGTGCACTACTGCCCTGCATCATCGGGATAAAAAGAACGGCGGAGATATTGTTTGCCGACACAACCCTTACGGCTATGAATGCTGTTGCTCTTGGGCTTGCAAACAGAATCGTTCCTCGTGAAGAACTCGAAAACGAAGCTCTTGCCCTTGCCACAACGATTGCCCAGAATCACGCTGGCTCGGTAACGAGTGCAAAACGCCTCTTGCACCGCGACATAGCCGCCATTGCTACTGCTCTCGAAGACGAGCGCTCGCGCTTTGTGGAGCACATTTTGACAAACGAAGCCCGAAGCGGCATGGAAAGATTTTTTGCCGCGAAGAACAAAGCCGCGAAGAACAAAGCCGCAAAGAACAAATGAGACTTGCTAACAAATCCAACACTATTCCTGTAAATCCATGGCACACTCCGAAACCTGTTGTTTTTCCATGCTCCGCGAGAGCTTTTGCTTTGCGGTATTAAGCCTGTTGGGTATCGCCGCATTTGCTACGACATTTGCTCAAGTGCCTACTCCTCCCCCCTCTCAGGCAACTGTATCTGCGCCTGCTCAGACAAATGACATTCCCGTTCTAAAGGGCATTACAGCAACAATGATGACCACAAGCCGCATCACAACACGTGTTCTCTTTACAGGAGAAGAAAAAGGTGTGCCCGTACTGTTCCTACACGGCAATCTCTGTTCGGCGACGTGGTGGGAAGAAACGATGCTCGCTCTGCCCAAAGGTTTCCGTGGCATTGCGCCCGACCAGCGCGGCTTTGGCGCAGCAGACACCACAAAAAAGGTAGATGCCACGCGCGGTATGGGCGATTTGGCAGATGATGCACTCGCGCTCATGGACGCGCTAAAAGCAACAAAATTTCACGTCGTGGGCAATTCGCTGGGTGGCTCGGTCGTTTGGCGACTGATGATGCAAGCACCGGAGCGACTTCTGTCGGTAACGCTCATTTCGCCCGGTTCGCCCTACGGCTTCGGTGGCACCAAAGATACCGCCGGAACGCCCTGCTACGATGATTTTGCCGGAACAGGCGCGGGCTTGGCAAACAAGCTACTTTTGAAGGCGATACGCGATGGAGACCGCAGCACTGCTACACCGTTTTCGCCGCGCTCAGCAATTCGTAATTTCATCGTCAAGCCGCCGTTTATTCCCGCAAATGAAGAATCGCTGCTTTCATCCATGATGAGCGTTCATCAGGGTTCAGAATCCACTCCCGGCGACATCACACCAAGCCAGAACTGGCCCCGATTTGCACCCGGCAAATGGGGCGTTGTCAATGGGCTGTCGCCAAAATATGCGGGCGATGTTGCCCAAATTTGGTCGGCAGCGAAAAAAGTTTCCGTACTCTGGGTGCGTGGCGCAAATGACCTTGCGGTGTCGAATAACGCTGCATCAGACATTGCCACGCTGGGTGCACGGGGATTTGTGCCGAACTATCCGGGCAAGGATGCTTATCCGCCACAGCCAATGCTTGACCAAACACGAGCAGTCTTAGAAAAATACAAACGTGGCGGCGGCAACTACCGCGAGGTGGTGCTGGAAAACACCGCCCACATCCCACACATTGAGAATCCAAGCGAGTTCAATAAGTATTTCCATCACCTTTTACAATCAAAATAAAACACCATGACGAAACGACTTGATAATAAAATTGCGATCATCACCGGCGGAGCACAAGGAATCGGCTTCCGCACGGCAGAACGTTTTGCCGAAGAAGGCGCAACGGTTGTGCTGTGGGATGTCAACACCGAACGAGGCACACAAGCGGTCGAGAAATTGACGCAAAAAGGCTTCCGCGCAGAATTTCATCGCGTCAATGTGGCGCAACACGCCGACGTACAAGCCGCCGCAAAAGCAGTCTTTGAGAAGCACGGCAGCATTGATATTTTGGTAAACAACGCCGGAATCACGCGCGATGCAACGCTTGCCAAAATGACACCGGAGCAGTGGCAACAAGTCATTGACATCAATTTGACGGGCGTGTTCAACTGCGCACAAGCAGTGTCGCAGTATATGGCGGAACGCGGCTACGGGCGGATTCTGAATGCGTCTTCTGTGGTTGGCTTGTACGGTAACTTCGGGCAAACGAATTATGTGGCAGCAAAGGCAGGACTTATCGGCATGACGCAAGTATGGGCGAAAGAACTGGGCAAAAAAGGAATTACCGTCAATGCAGTTGCGCCGGGCTTTATTGCGACTGATATGCTGGAAACAGTGCCTGAAAAGGTGCTAGACGGCATTCGCGCAAAAACCCCGCTTGGGCGCTTGGGTTCGGCGGATGATATTGCCAATGCGTACCTGTTTTTAGCATCGGACGAGGCAGCTTTTATCACCGGCACAGTGCTGAGTGTGGATGGTGGCGTGGTGCTATAACGCTGCCGTTTGTAGATAAATCGAAAAAACAGCAATGCCGTCAAACGAGATTGATACTCATGTTTGACGGCATTATTTTTTTTGACCAGATGTCCATTCAGGTCGCCATTTTACTTCACCGGCGATTCTACACGAATACGAATCATGCGGTTATATGCCTGCGCTTCGAGTTGCTGTGTGTTGCTCAAAAGCGGTGTGCCTGCATCGCGTAAAATGGCAGTTCGTGCATCAAGATTGAGCGCCTGCGCGACGGCGCGAGCATTCACACTGGTATTGCCGCCATAAACGGTGATGCTCACACGAGACTGTGGCGTAATAGTACGCTTTGCCGCATCAAACGCCGCTTTGGACGACGCATCCATATCACTGAGAGAAGCACCGAAAAGCGCCTCATAAAGGCTCACGGACTTGTCGGGCGCATTATTCTTGCGTTTGTCGGCAAGGGAAATCTGCTCAACTTTAATAGACTTCAAGGCGGCATCCGGCGCAGCTGCGTTGTTGATGTCGTAGGCGCTGATACGAATGCTCACGGGGTCGTTGGACTGCGGAATCGTGGCGGGTTCATCGTTCAAGCGCCATTCGTAGCGCTGCGGATATGGCTCTCCGCCTCGTGCTTCTTTGAGTGTTGTGGGTTGATTGTTCACCATTTGCTGCATTTCCAACTCCCATTGCTTCAACCCCGCACCGGTGTTGATTTCCATGCCAATATTGAGCACAGGCGGCGAAGCGAGACGCGTAGTGTAGTCAATAGTGAGCGGCGCAAGAATCTCCGCGTTATCGCTTGTAAAACTGACCGTACGCTTATCGGCTTGGTTACTAGCGTCAGCAGGCTTTGCCGTGCGAGTAAGCCTTGATGCGGGAATCTTCCACACGTCTTGCAAGTACGCGGCGATTGCCTCTGCACGTTTCTCTGCAAGTTTCGCATCAGTTTCATCGCGGGTTTGTTGTCCCGTGATGGTCAGTTTTGCTGATGGCGACGACGATAGACGTTTGCCAATAATGTTCAGCAAGTGCGTGTACACAACGGTAGGAGCAGCGTTTGCATCGGAAGGCAGCTTGTACGCCTCTCGCTCACTGCTCTGTATGCGACGATACCGCGAAGGTGGCGTGGCAGAACCTTGGTCGAAAAATACTACCGGGAGCAACGTGCGTTGAGTGCTGGCGGCAAATTGTTCGACACGAAGCGTTGGGTCTTCAACCTGTGTACCGTCCTCTTTTGTGCCGGTGATGGTTGTAAGATTCGCTTGAAAGACTTTTTTCTTCGTTTCGGTCAACTCAGTGGAAATGACTTGTTTCTGCTTTTCGATAACTGCTCTTTCTGCTTTTGCAATGCGCTCACTGATTTTGGAGGATGCAACAATAAGGTTGATGGCAGAATCGGCAAGAGCGATAGATTTATTGCGAAGATATTCTTGCTGCCCTTGTGCTTTAATCGCCAGAGAGCGGATACTGTCTGCTTTACGCTCTTCGCGGATGAACTCGTCTTGAGTGTCTTTATTGGTAAAGTTGAAAATGAAACTCAACCCAACCGAGACTGAGAGCGGGCGTATAGAGATGGCGTCAAAGCGTGCTCTTGCGGAATCAGAAGCCGGAAAGCGGAAATTTTCCGGCTTGTATCCAAGATCGGTTAGCGCTTTCTCAACCTGTGTATTCGCTGTCATGAGCGCAGAAACGCTCAATGGTGAGCCGAAAAGCGCGTAGCTGGCATTGGCATTGAGAAAAAATGTACCGACATTCTTTATCGAAAGCAGAGCTACTTGGACGCCTATTCTTGGTTCGACAAAAAGCTGAAGATTATTGGATGCAATAGTCTGGGTCTGCTCCGAAAGTTTCAGTGCACGCGAGGTCTGAGTTTGAATGCTGGAAGTCAAGAATGGCAGAGGCAGTCCAATATTCACCCCAAGCAGAAAACCTCCCAAATTGAGCATCGGTGAGATGTTGAGAAACTGAAGAGTCGTCTGAAACTTCGCCGTTTCTTCTTTCACAATATTATCTTTAGAAATATTTTTACCAACATTGGAGTCCAAATATCGCTGACGGGCAAGGTCGTTCAAGATATAGCGGGGCCATAAAAGCGTACCAAAACTGTACGTGGAAAGACCAATGTCAAGATTTACGCCCGCTTTTTCTGCAAACAGCATAGGCGCATAAAGTGTAATACCAAAGTCAGCTTGTGGCTGAATATCAAGCGTAACGCCATTTTGCCCAACAAAAACGGAAGGACTATTCGTAAATTCAAATGGCTGAAAAGCTGTATTTACCGTCCCCCGCAGACCACCATACAAACCAATCCCCCAATTCACAACCTCCGACGGCGGCAGCACTTTTTTATTATCCTCTTCGTCAGAGCGAATTTGCGGTTTCGGTGCAGGCTCAGAAGTTTGGGCAATAATGAGCGTGTGTGGTGTGCCGAAAAGTAGCACACACAGACCAAGACAGGTAAAAAACCGTTTCATAGCGTGGCATCCCTAAAAACTTGAGACAAAATAATGTTGATTTGCAAGTAAAAGCGCATAAAGCGTTTCAGAATCGTAATCTAACGACAGGGACGCTTTGACGCAAGATATTTTTGTGTGGCAGGTAATTTGTTTTGTCGCCGTAGAATTATTTCTGCCAATCCTCACCAAGCGGCGTTTCGACCGTAACAAGCACCGTGCGCGAGTACATACGCCCTTCCGGTAAACGGTCGTCGTAGAGCGGTTTTTGAGAGCCATAGCCCTGGACATCAAGCTGTGCACCGCGCACGAAGGACTTGAGCGACTGCGCCGCCGACTGCGCCCGCGCACGGGAGAGCCTACGGTTCGCTTCCTCGTCGTCCGACTTGTCCATGTAGCCCTCCACCAGCACTTTCGACCGTGCCGTGATGCGGGAATTGAGCGCCTTCAGCGTGACGGCTTGCGTCTGAGCAACGGAGCTTTTTGTGGCATCGAAGAGAATTAAATTATATTTCTCAATGAGCAGATTTTCGCAATACTCTTCATCGGCAGCGCGAAAGAGACGTGGCTGCACGGGTAGCGACCGCACGGGTGCGGAGAGAAGCGTTCCGGCTTTTTCTTGTGCGGTAAGAGCAAACTGCAAGGGCACATTCACCCGCAGAAGAGCATACTCTTTTTCGTCTGCCCGCCAGTCCAGCGACGGCGGAAGCGCTCCTTCGCCTCGCAGTTCCTTAATCGTGCGGTCTTCTTGGCGAATAGTAAGATTCCACGACGAAATCGCCGCCGCAGTCTCGCTTGTACCCTTTGCCGTCGGCATAAATCGCACTCGCACGGGAGCATTGCGCTGCACGGTGTCAAAAAGCTGGATAGGCTCCAAAAGTGCAACCGTATCGCTCGAAAGCTCCACGCGGCGGTTTTCTGCTTGACGGTCTTGTTCGTTAAATATTCGCCCCGATTTTGCCGTAAGACGCGCTTCCCCCAGCACTAATCGAGCCGAATCTACGCCCCAGACGGTACGCAAATAGGCTGCAACAGCCAAAGCACGCTGCCGCGCTACTCTGAGATTATCCCGCTCACCGCTTGCACCGTCAATACCGCCCAAAATGTTCAATTTCGCTTCCGGAAACCGTTTCATGCGCTGTCCGACGATGTTCAATAGGTGATAATACGGATGTTCTCCCGCAGTGAGTGCCGTCGAAATGTGCAATTTTTCAGTTGTAAATTGCGCAGTTGCTTCTGTCGTAAGCCGTGCATAGCGCGGTGGGATAGCCGCCGAGCGATCACCATCAAAAAAGATGTACGGCAGCAGCGAGTAACTATGCCGCACAATCACCTCTTGCTTCGGTAGAACGACACTTTGCTCCTGCTTTTCGACAATTTGTTCTTTTTCGCCGCGCTCCTTGAGGCTGCGCTGCGCCGTCCGCACGATGCCAAACGCCTGCACATCAAGCATCGTCCGTGCTGCGGGCAACGATGGGCGCTCAGTCTTACTCGGATTTGCCCCATCACTCTTTATGTCGTTTTTCGGTACGTTATTTTTGGAAGCCGCATTCCCATCGGGCT
Organism: Ignavibacteria bacterium; assembly: GCA_014654705.1. Taxonomy (GTDB): domain Bacteria; phylum Bacteroidota; class Ignavibacteria; order Kapaibacteriales; family UBA4661; genus PH2015. Next base: position 62,827 of record JACVZY010000008.1, on the reverse strand, counting down.
TTGTATTGCTGGCAAGTATAGTTGTGTCTTGACTTGCGGGACGAGACAGGGAACGGCTTTCAAGAATCTCATCAAACGAATCACCAGACATTTGAAGCACACCGTTTGCTAAGGGTTGAAAAGTGAAAAGCGCCGAAATTCCAGCACGCACTTGGTCTATTCGCCATGCAGTGCCGCCCGCAAGAATATTCGTCAGCCCCATCATATAACCAAGTTCCGGCGCGAGGCGCATAAAACCAAGGGGAATTTCATACCCAAGCGCAGCATGAGCAAAAAACTGTACGGGAGCCACCGCCGGAATTGCACCCTCTTGCTCATTCCGCACCCGCGAAAAGGTTTGCCTATCGAAACCACCCGTGAGAGAAGCACCGGAGCCGCTTGCTACCAAACGCTCTTCTTGCGAAAACGTACTCTGCATCATCCATGCGCCACGAAGACCGGCTGCAATATACAAGCCACCCACAGGAGTCCATTTTGTGCCAATGTCCGCGCCAAGGGTTGCCAAATGAGTATTGATGCGGTATTCGTGGAGAGCATCTATTACGTTCCCTTGCGCATCACCCAAGAGCGTTTTATCACTCGTCGTAAGCAAGCCGTCATGCGCAGTGTAGCTCAATCGCGCCGTGAGTGCTAGGCTTTGCGCAAGTGGAAGTTCGTAGAGCACCCCAAGACTTAGCCCCATTCCCGCGCCCGTGCGGAAATTTGCCGGACCCTGATTAGCACTTGTTCGCGTCGTAAAGATGGGATAGCCGCTCAATTCGGGAAAGTCGGCAGAATGCGAATTCATGCCGTATCCGCCCCATAGACCTAAACGAAAAGGACGACCCTCGCCGGGGGCAGCATCATTGCTTTGCCCGTAAAGGCTATGCTGACTACCGATTACGCCACAAGCGATAGCAACCAACGCTGCCAAAGCCCAAGTGATACGCGCATTTGCCCGTACTAAAAAAGTAATTTCCCGTTGATATGTGCTCAGTATGTTCATACTTTCGATTCCTTAGCGCACGATGTGTATGCGCGTGTGGCTGCGTTCTAAGGGAAGCGCAGGATTGACAAGGCTTTGGGAGCGCAATTCAAGCAAATATGCGCCTGTGGGGAACGGGGACAGGTCAAAGCGAAAATCCCGCTCACCCGCATCAATACTCCCCCCGAAGAGTTCCGCCGTCTGCCCCAAAACGTTCACTATTCGCAGAGAAATGCTTGACGATTCGAGCGCTGATAATCGCACCGAAAGTTCATCCGATGCTGGATTGGGGGCAACAAGCGTAATCAGTGGCGTAAAGTACAAGCGAGGTTTGCCGCCGGAGTAATTCAGTCCAATCGTCTGAAAACGGCTCTGTGAGCCACGCAGGGGCGTACCACCGACAGAAGCACTGTCAAGTGTCAGTGTCGTCAGCGAGTCATTTCCTAATAGCCCGCGCAAGCGCAGCGTTACAATCGGCTCAGACTCATTCGTGGAGGAAACAGCAACACTGAGGCGCAGAATACGAGCACCGTTTTCAACGCGGTTTTGGAGGACGCCCTGCGATGGTTGCGTGGGCGAAAGCACTTGCAAAAGCGATGTATTGGCAATACGGAATCGAAATGTTGCTGTGGTGCCAACGACAATACCGGAGCGGCGGCGCAGAAGAATAGGTACATCCACCTCGCCAAGCGGGGCAAGTTTGATAGAATCGGGCAGCGCAAATTCGCCATCGGTCAGCCGTGCGTTCACCGTAACGATGCTTTCGCGGGCACATGAATCCAACAAGGTGAGACTTCCCGTCAACAACCCACCAACAGCAGCGCTGGTAACAGGTGTAAAGCGAATTTGTGCTGTTGCGCGTCCGCCAGGCGGTATAGGATTGGGCGCAAATGCCTCCATGACGAGATTTCCCATCTGCAACGGCACAGCCACTCGCTGCTCAATAGTGCCATTATTTTCTATCATGATACTTCGTGCTAAAGGCTTTCCATCGCTTATATTACCGAAGTCTATGCTTGTTGGCTGTAAACTCAAGGCGCTGGAGTCTTTTGTGAGCAGTATCCGCAACTCTGTTCGGGGACTAAGCGGGTCGTTCGTGGTAATTTGGAGTCGAAGAGTGCGCACACCAACACTTTGGGCGGCAAGAAGAATTACAATACTATCGCGCTGCCCCGCACGAAGCGCGGTTGGAGCACTGAAAATACTTGCTTCGCGGAGTGTATCATTCAGAAAGCGAGGTTGCTCAGGGAACATGAGTGTGGCTGTACCGACATTTTCGAGCGGAATTGCGATACGGAACTCATTACCACACAGAAGTCGTACTGCCACGTCACGAAGCGCTCCGAGCGCTCCTTGCGGGGTTGTACCGGCGGCAAAGCGAACAGTTTGCGAAGCATTGCAGAGAGCATTGGTGAGCGTGACTTCTCGAAGAATGTTATCGCTTCGGCGAATACCGGCAAAACGAATTACTGCCTTCGAGCTTCCGCCCGGCAACGTTGTGGCAGGTTCTATGCGCTCAAGAGTAAAGAGGCTATCCAGAATACGCGGAAAACCCTGCCACACAAGAGGCTTTGTTCCGGTGTTCAGAATAAACACGGTGTCTCGCACGGGCGTAAAATCAGCGAATGTGGGAAAGCGAAGTACTGGCGGCGAAAGCGTAAAGCTCGCTTTTTCGCTCACCCCAGAAAGCCGCACCCGTACTATACCGTCGGGGCTTGATGTTGTGTCGTTGGAGTACAAGACAAGCCAATTTTCGCGTAAGCCCGTAGCGCGTGGTCGGAAGCTGATGGAAATCTGTAACGGTACGCTCACACTATCTACTCCGGCGACGGTTACCGGGAGCGATGGTGTGCTTTCAGTACGAATGACAAAATCTGTTGTCGGGCTGCGTCCCGCTCCTATTCTTGGTTCTATGAATGCTGAATCAATGCGCAAGACCCGCCTGCCCGCATTCAAAATCTGTACTTGCTGTGTGCGTTCAGACTCGCAGAGGAGCGTATCAAAGAGAATTGTGTTGCGAATAATCACCTTCGGAGCAGGCTGTATGGTAATCGCTTCCAAGGCAAGTTGTGTCGCTGTGTTACAAATATCACGTAAATTAAAACTCGCTGTTGTGCTAATAAGACCGCTCGCAGGGCTACCATTAAAACGGATAGTAACTCTCGAAGTGGCACCATTTGGCGTGGGGTTGGGTTGTACGGCAAGAATAGTAAAATCTGGCGTTAGTCGTCTGGGCAGAGAATCCCAAAAAAGTGGGGTTTGGGCATTATTAGTAAATTCAACGGTTTGTTCGCTTACTGCACCAATGTCAACGCGCTCGAACCGAAGAGCGTTTGGTGTCCATTGATAGCTTGGAGCGAGCCGTTGTACGCGCAGCGTAGATTCCACCACTTGGCGCAGAGGGTCATCGGAACGAATAACAATACGCGATTCGAGGACACCGCTCGTTAAGCGCGTCGTAAGCCTAATCTGCAATACCAGTGAATCAAACGGAAGTAACGTGAAGGGGAGTTGCGGCGCATTAAGAATACGAAAATTTTCATCCGCAATATCCATCGCGGTTATGGTAAGCGGCTTACCACCGGTGTTCTGAATACGAAGCGGGCGGTCAACACTTGTTTCACACGTTAAAATGCCGCCATCCACAAGAGGAGCAACTTCTATTTGCTGAAATTCCGGCAGCACACGAGCTTGCACAAATGCTGTGGAAGTGCTGCTTCCACAAAAATATATCGGTAAGGTCTCTTGAAAAGCACCAAGTGAGTTAATTGGCTGTACGCGCACGGTTACTTGTGCGGACGCACCAACAGGGGTTGGATTGGGGGTAAGAGTGGTGATGAAGACATTACCCAACGCACTGCGCGTCGCCGTGGTGGACCACTGAAGCGGAGTATTACCGGTATTACGGATGGTGACAGTGGTCGTAAGAATTGTTCTTGCCGGCACAAAACCCAGATTAATGATTGGGGCAGATGGTTCGAAAGCTAAAGAGTCTCTCCGAGCGAGGACAATGGTACGAGCAACAACTTCATTTTTTTCATTGGTAAAGACCATTTGCGCAGCTGACTCACCAAATTTCTGCGGTGAGTAGCGAAGAATAACTGTTTCCACAGCCCTTGCAGGCATAAGACGCGATGTCGATTGTACGACAGAGAAATCAGAAGAGGAGCCGGAGGAGGCAGACAGTGTTTGCAACGATGACTCCAAAATAAGCGCTGCATTTGTTAGATTCGTTACCGTAAAACGTGCCGTGGCAGTGGTCTCGCACACCAGCGTTGGAAAGGTCAGTGTTTCTTGAGCCACGATAACGTTTGGCAAACGGATAGACCACAAGCCATCAGAAGTTGAAGTTTGGCACGAAGAAGATGGCGCTTGCACCGCGAGCACCAAAGCAGTGTCGCTTTGGTTATTGGTCACAATGTACTGCCGTTCGGTGCCATTGGCAATAAAAGCACCGACCATGCTTAATGAATAGCGTAGTGGCTGCGCCATACCGGGTAAACGCGGGAGAGCAAATCGCTCGGTCTGGCAACCGCTTGCGGCATCCCAAAAGCCTAATGTTTGAGCTGTTGTAGAAGGTTGACCGGTTTGCGACGGTGCTTCATAGCCAAGAAAGCGACGCCCGTCGTTACTCCAGCGAACTTGCTCACTACCGCTCTGAACTTCTCCAATAATATTGCCCATACTTAACGACCGCTCAAAAGCTGTTACAAACAGGTTTTGTAATACGGCGGTAACAGTAAAAGTACCAATATCCAATATCTCCGGCTGCTTACCGCTATCCTCCAGCAAAATCAAGCTACGGCTGTCAGAACTCCACGACACAGGACGTGTCGCAGCACGTGTTCGCTGAACGTCGGTGAAAAGATTAACAATTGTCAGAAGATTAGGCAGGTTCTGCTGTGGATTTATCGGAATTGCCATCAGCGCCATCACCGAATCGTTTGGCGCTACCATCACTGTTTCGGCTTTCCACGAATAATTTGCGGGTGCAATAAAACGACGCGCAGAATCTGTACCGGGAGTGTAGAGCAAAATCTCTTGTACTTGAGGGGGAGAATTTTCCGCCGTACCGTTGATACGCCTCATTGCAAGCCATTGTCGGCGATTATGTAGAAGCCCAAGATAAGTACTGCCCCATCGGTCAAATTCGATTCTGGAGAGCTGCGAACCAATGGGACGGTCTGACTGATCGCTGACACTAAAGCGAATAAATTTATCCGATAGCAGCGTTCCCGAAGCGCCCGTACCCTGCTCCCGAACCAGAACGCGAGCAATCATTTCTTGCCCATCGTTGCTCCAGCCGACATTTTGGAGAGCCATCGCAAAGCCCTCTCGCGGTATGCGAATGGTGCGTAGCGAACGCCCGGAGGAAGCATCAAAAACACCAAAAGTGGTATCGCTCAGGAGATTCAGTAGTCGTGTATTATCAGGACTGAATTGCGCTTGAATCGTGCGGGGAGTAATGCCACTGGGCGCAAATCGCAAAGTCGTATCGGCAAGACGATCCAACGTGTACAATAACCGACCCGATGCCGCCTCCCAAACTTGCGTTCGGTACGTCTGGCGCGTAGAATCGTCAAACGGTCGAGAACTAATCGTCAAAATTTTTGATCCGTCGAATGAAAATCCCGACCAACGATTTAGCCAGCGTGGTGAGGAACGAAATTGACCATAACTGAGACCAAACGCACCGGATTGAATAGCAGTGCTGTTGTCGCGCGGTTTGGTGCTCACCGACAGCAAACACCTATCGCTTACCGTGAAAGGAATGGGCGACCAACGGTAGGCAAGTCCGGTTGCATTAGCAGTGATAAGTTGCCAAGTTTTACCGGAATCAATACTGAAGGAAAGCTGTACCGTGTCAAGCGGCGAAATACCTGTCCAGATGAGGAGATACTCTCCACCGGGCGTGAGACGCTCGCCTCTATTCGGCTGGAGTAGTCGCAACTGCGTCGATTGCTCCTGTGCGTGTGCAACGTGGGACAGAGATATGCTACCCCACAGGGCAGAGAAAAAAAGCATCAAACAAAACAATCGCACGGAAGCAGCCAAGTTCTTGATGTTCGTCTTGGCGAACGGGTACGTTTGCTGCTGAGGGTATTTATAGCAACAATCACTACCCCAAGCATCATTGCTATAAGTAGCATTGCTACAAGCAGTCCTTCTGCTATCGGTATTGTTTGAAAATATAAAATATAATGAGCGTCGAGTCATAGTGTTGCCTGAGAGGTTTGTTTTGAGCTATTAAAAAATAGCATCAAAACAAAATATGTGTCAAATATCGACAGTCTGATTGGGCGACTCCTGGGCTGCTTGGTCTGCCATAATCACCTGCTTTGTCCCTTCGACGATACGTTTCAAAAGCAAAATAGCACTCTCGAGCGAACCTACCGCACTTTGAATGAGAACTTTTTTACCTTTGGGAATTATCTGTACCTCGCGGATTTGCGCCACTGTGTGCATCATAGCCGGAAAGACGGTCGCGTAGAATACAGCATGGTCTTCGGACGGAAATTCGCAGACGAGTTTACCGCTTTTCAGCGAGACGTGCGCGAAACTGCACGGAAGAGCAGCAATGCGTAAATGAACTGCATCCACAAGGCGCAGCGCCTCCGGCGGCAATGTCCCGAATCTATCACGCATCTCACTCACAATAGTTTCTGTTTCCTCAATACTCACCGAACGGAAGAGTTTTTTGTAGAGTTCATATCGCTCAACCTCGCTTGCAATATACGTTTTGGGAAGCATTGCGTCGCCGTCGGTTTCGACGGTCATTTCATCATTGATAGGCAAATCAATATCGTCTATCACCTCGCCATGCTCGGTAACAACGTGCTTCCGACCGCGCTGGCGCTGCTCATGGGCAAAAATTTCTGCAAACTCGCCTTCTTTCAGTTCTTGTACCGCTTCGTCGAGAATTTTTTGGTACAATTCAAACCCAATATCATCAATAAATCCGCTTTGCTCCGCACCCAAAAGATTGCCGGCTCCACGAATTTCCAAGTCACGCATAGCAAGTTTGAAGCCACTTCCGAGGTCGCTAAACTCTTCCATTGCCTGCAAACGCCGGAGCGCCATGCGCGAGAGCGCCTGCGGCGGCGGGATGAGCAAATAGCAGTACGCCTGAGCATTGGAGCGTCCGACACGCCCACGCAGTTGGTAGAGTTCGGCAAGACCAAAATTGTCGGAGTTGTGAATAATCATCGTGTTCGCATTGGGAATATCAATGCCGGATTCGATGATTTTTGTTGCCAAGAGCACATCTGCTTTGCGCTCCATGAAGCGCTCCATGCGGTTTTCCAGCTCTTCGGGCGACATTTGCCCGTGCGCAATCACCACACGCAATGCCGGCACAAGCTCCTTCAAGCGCTCCGCCAGCACGTCGAGGTCTCCTATGCGGTCATTGACCATAAATATCTGCCCACCCCGCTGCAACTCACGTTCAAGAGCCATTTTCAATTTCGCGTCGTTCCAAATGGTAATTTCGGTCTTGACAGGTAGGCGATTGCGCGGGGGCGTGTTGATGACGCTCACGTCGCGTGCGCCCATGAGAGAAAAATTGAGTGTACGCGGAATCGGTGTGGCGGTCAGCGTGATAGTATCTATCGAAACTCGCATCTGTCGCAGTTTCTCTTTTGCCGAAACGCCAAAACGGTGCTCTTCGTCCACCACAAGTAAGCCCAAATCTTTGAATTTTACATCTTTGCTTAATATGCGATGCGTACCAATCAAAATATCCACCGACCCTGATTCTACGCGCTTCAAAATATCTTTTTGCTCCGCCGGGGTGCGAAAGCGTGATAAACAGGCATTACTGACTGCATAGCGCTCCAAACGGTCACGGAACGAGGAAAGATGCTGCTCGGCAAGAATCGTCGTAGGCACAAGCACGGCAACTTGCTTTCCGGCTTGTACCGCCTTGAATGCGGCGCGAATAGCCACTTCCGTCTTACCAAAGCCCACATCCCCACAGATAAGCCTATCCATCGGGGTTGCGGATTCCATGTCTTCCTTGACGGCACGAGTGGCGGAGGCTTGGTCGGGCGTGTCTTCGTACATGAAGGAGGCTTCAAGTTCTTTCTGCCAGAGCGAATCCGGTGCGAACTCCACGCCGCGCTGCATCTTGCGTTGGGCGTACAGTGTGATGAGATCACGGGCAATATCTTTCAAGCGTTTTTTGGTACGCTCTTTTTTGCGTTGCCATTCACTAGTACCGAGTTTGGTCAACGATGGTTTTGCACTTTCTTCGGCGGAGTATTTTTGAAGGCGGTTGATGTAGTTCAAATGTACATACATCTTGTCGCCGCCCGCGAAGAGCAGTCGAACTGATTCCTGCTGCGCACCGCCAACGGTGATAGTTTCCAAGCCGTCGAACTGCGCCACGCCTTTATCGGTGTGAACCACATAGTCGCCGCGCCGAAGCTGCTGCAACTCTTTCAGCGAAATACCACGATTGAGTGATTTTACGCCGTGTGCGTGCTTTTCCTTCGCAACAACGTTAGCGCGTCGGCGCATAAACACTTGATGCTCGGTAAAAAGCACCATCGCTGCTTCCGGCAGAACAAAGCCTTCTGAAAGGGAAACCGCAGTCAAAAACGTTTTTGCCGAAGTATCGTCAATACTCGCCTGAGCGCTATTGGGGTCGCTGTCGTGCAGCGTGGGAGCACCTTTCGCGGAATTATCTTTGGCAGAGTTGCTTTTCTTAGTGCCTGCGTGTGAGCCATCGGGATTGCCTTCAAAGGCGCTCTCTATCAAGTCGCGGAGACGTTTGACCTGCTCCTGCCCATCCGAAGCACAATATATTGAGTAGCCCAACGCCACAAAACGCCGCATTTCGGTTGTCAGCGCCGTTATTGAGGCGTTCAGATGCGGGTGGGCGCTTGCGGTGAACGTAATAGTGCGATCGTCGGCGGTATGGAGAGGATTGACATTGAGAGTACGAAAGGCTCGAAGTTGCTGCATAAAATCAAGCGTGTGCTTTTCGACCAAAGCGGTATCAATGGGAAGGCTTTCGGGTTCGGACTGATAATTCTTGTTCCCTTTGCTTGTGCTCGGAAGTTTGCTTTGGGCGTTGTTTTGCCTGTCTTTCAGTGCTGTGTGATGTGCTTCGTGGAGCGCGGAGGTAATCTGCTCGGGAAAAATTTGCACCAGCAGCGTATTGACGGGAAGATAGTTCAGCAAAGTAGCATTAACCGTATGTTCGTCATTGTGGAAAAGGTGAGTAATAAGCGACGCGCTGGCGAGTTCTTTAATACTACGCTGGGATAGTGGGTCAAATTCTCGAATGGAATCGACTTCATCTCCGAAAAACTCAATTCGGATAGGATTTTCCATACCGGGGGCAAAAACGTCCACAAGCCCGCCTCGCACGGCAACATCGCCTTGCATCTCAACAAAATCTTTGCGGTCAAAGCCGCTCGTGGTCAAAGTTGTTACAAATTCATCGAACTTCAAAATCTCACCACGCCGCACTTCCAGAAGGTTTTGCGAAAGTGCAGCAGGCTGCGGCACAGGAAAAATGAGAGCGTGTGCCGGAGCAATAATACAAGCACGCTCCATGGCAACGAGTTCGGTAAGCGCACCCGTTACACCAACGAGTTGGGTGTTGAGCTGTTCAGCATCCAGCGCTAATTTCTTATCACTTTCGGCGTACCAAAGCACAGAATCTTCGCCGATAAGAGTTTCAAGGTCGGAGCGAATGGCTTCGGCAGTATCGTCGTCAGGGGCAATGACGACGATATGTCCCAGAGAATGTTTCCACGTTAGCGCCGCAACGACAGATTTTAAGCTCCCAATGGCGTTTTTGACCGTAATGCCCTGGGAGGTTTTTTCACTAAGCTGCGCAGCAAGCGCCCTCAAGGAAGGTGCGTCCTCAAGAGCTTTGAAGATTGATTGAAAGGAAGAAAGAGTTTTCACAATGGCTCAGACAGTGAGTTCGTATAGTGAGTTCGCGAAATCTACACGGAGAAAGCGTGACCAGAAGAATTTGCCGCCGTACAGCGTAATGCAGCGAATAGTAATGATGTAAATAGTAACGATACAAAAATACAAAAAAAATGTGTGAATGGCGACCAAGAGAGAAGAAAAGGCAAGGGAGGAAGGACACGACGCAGATAAAACCATAGAGACCTCACGTTTACCCTCAAAAACCAGCACATATTAAAAGACATCAAAAATACAAGCAAGCAAAACTTCACCTTCATAAGGTGTTGTTTTTAAAAGGCTTTACAAGCCAAGTTAAAATTCCTTTACAAGCGAAATTTCGCTACTGGCAAAAATGAGCCAAATGTTAATCGCAAATTCATTGAAAATTCATAAATAAGGGGCTATGTTTGTGATGTAATTATTAACGATTGTTTCACAACCCTTGAGGTTTTGATGTTTACACTTTCCAGTACAAGCCGCTCTTTTACAACCGCACTTTTGACCACAGCGACGAGTTTTCTTCTTGCTTTCGGCACCGCACAGGCACAATCTTCTGCCACGCAAACAGTTGCCGCAGACCAAGTAAATGCTATTGTCAATGGTCAAACACAAATCCATAATGCTGAGGCGTTTGTCAGCACCGACGAACTTCTCCAAAGCAAGGGTAGTTTCACACCGGCATCCGTTGACATAAACGCACTTCAGCACGCGATAGACTACCCCGCAGCAGCATTAAAAAACAATGTTTCCGGTCGTTTTGAACTTATCGTTTACGTCGGAAGCAATGGCGCTGTTAATTCGGTTAACTTTGTTACCGAGCGCTCCGAAAATCCTGCCATGAACGCGATTATTGCCGCAGCCTGTGATGCCGTTACAAAAAGCCAGTTCACACCGGCTTTCATCAATAAAAAAGCAGTCAGTAGCGTAGTACGCATCCCGTTTAGCTTTGTTCTCTGAGATATGAATGTGTAACAGCCTTGCAAAACACTTGCATTCAAGACTTGCTGAAGGCTTTATGAAAATTGCTATGGAAACATAGCAAACCTCCTGAACACACAAACTCTCCTCATCCGCATTTTAAGGGGCCGGTGAGGAGTTTTTTTTACCTGTTACGTTTGAAGAACATTTTTTGCAATAATCTCGCCAAGCGGAAGAGTGCTATCATTGAAGTAGATATTGCTATGGAAATCGTTGAGTTCTTCCAGCATAAAAACAAGTTGGTGCTTCTGGTCGTCGGATAAATTCCCCACAACTATTTCGCTTAGTTCCCACAACTGCTGTACGGCTGTCTCCATCACGCTGTTGCCCTGCGGTGTTATTTTGACCCGCTTGGAGCGCTTATCATTTTCATCATCAAATTCCTCAAGAAAACCGAGCTTAATAAGCCGTTTCATCATTTCTGTGCCTGTGGTTTTTTCCAGGAGATTAAAATGCGCTACCTCCGTTTTGGTGGGAGTCCCCAAGCCCTGCACACACGCTAAAATGCCAAACTCTTGTGCATTCGTAATTTCCAATCCGTAAAAAGCCTTCTTTGTGTAAAACGAAGCAAAGCGATTCATTCGTGTCAAAAGTGCTGAAATACGCGAATTGAGCGGCAGATGACGGTAATAGTGCATCACATCATCACGTGTAGCCTCGTCAGGGAAGGTAATCTGGTTATTTGCGCCTACGCGCTCGGCATCAGCCACCGATAGATTTTTCAGCAAACGATCTCGTGCAGGCTTGAGTTCTGCCGACGATGAACGTGGTTCGGTTATTTGATTATTTGGCTCTGCCGCACGATTTGTGTGGCGGCTTAACCAGACAGCAAAACGCTTTATATCTTGGCTTTGTTCGGCTTCTTCAAACTCTTGCCAATACGACATAAGTTGAATGAGATGCTCGTATTTCATAATTGCATGGATATTTTGAAAATAAAATTCACATTTGAATTATTTTACTTGCAAATATAGTTCAAATTTGAATAAATTTGCAGATATAATTCAGCATTGAACAAAAATAGTAATTTTTTTGTACAATACAGTACAAATAAAAACGTTTATTGAGGAAGAATAGTGCAGAAATACACCAAAACTTTACCTCATCAACCGAAACACCATGATAATTTTCACCACCACCATACTGGCTCTCTTTCTGGGCTGGCAAGCATATATGACAATTATGGCAAACACGACAGAACAACAGCAATATCGGGTAGTCGGACAGAAAGGCGAGGTTGGGATCCGTTTTTACCCTAGCGCAACTCGTGCCGCAGTGAACGTGATGAGCCGTGAGGGAGATTATGAGTTCATGCGCAACCGAGGTTTCCGCGAACTTGGTGGTTATATTTTTGGTAACAACGTGCGCAATGAACGTATTGCCATGACCGCTCCTGTAGTGATGGATATGGATTCCACAGAGCAAGGGCTTTCCGGAAGAATGGCTTTTACTATGCCGAAGGATTTTGATGTGAACGCAAAGCCCGAACCACGGTCGCCGTTTATCGCCTTTTCCACGACAGAACCACAGTACACGGCATCGCTCGCCGTCGGCGGCTTCCCTCGCTTAGACGAAATGAACGCTCTCAAAGAACGTCTTTTTACGGCTCTCAAAGAGCAAGGGCTTCAGCATACCAATCACGCAGAATATCTTTACTACAATCCACCGACACAGTTGCTTGGGCGCAGAAACGAAGTATTGGTCAGACTTATAGGTTATATTGAAAGATAAGTTTCTGTCATACACTATCACTTTCCAATGGCAAAATGAAGAATTTGCACAACCCTACAGAAAGCAACCAACAACTATGCAACCGAGAACACAGTATATTATTACAGGAGCAGCACTCACCACCGCAATTCTTTTGAACTTGGTATCGGTGGCTGCGACAATCTCAAAGCCGAGCGATTCGGCAAGCGAAAAGGCTCTCGGCAAGCGCGTAGCAGACTTTGCACTTGACGACCAATTCGAGCGCTCACTTTCCGCGAAGTTCACAGGCAAATACAGCGTCGTTATGATTGGCGACCGAAAGGGGTTAGAAATAATGCGGCTTTGGGAAGAAAAAGCCACAAAGGCTTTTGGCGACAAGGTACAGTTTGTTCGCGTAGCATATTTCAAAGGAATGCCGTTTTTTGTCCCGCGCGGGTTGGCACGAAATGAAGTGAAGCAAAAACATCCGAGCGCAAGCGTCCTCTGCGACTGGGACGGCAATGCTGGCGCTCAATTCGATTATACCGATGGATGCCGCGTCTATTTCACAGACCCCAACGCTACCATTCGCGCGGCTTCTAGCGGTGAATGTTCACCGGAGAAGTGGCAATTATTTATGGAATCAGTACAAACATATTTTCAAAAAACTAACACCCGATAACCATGAACACTGCACAAACAAACGCTCCGCAAAAGGTGAGTGGAAGAAAAGAAATTTTATTACTCGCAACGCTAGCACTGGTACAGTTTATCGTCGTGGTAGATTTTTTGGTGATGGCTCCGCTAGGACCAAAACTGATGAAACTCTGGGGCATCACCACGCAGCAATTCGGTCTTGCTGTCTCGGCATACGTGTTTACTGCCGGTATTTGCGGATTTATTGGCGCATTCTTTATTGACAAATTTGACCGAAAGCGCCTTATGACTGTTGCTTTCGCGGGCTTTACACTTGGCACGATTGCTTGTGGCTTTGCACCAACGTATTTGGCGTTGGTCGGCGCACGCGTGCTGACGGGTGTTTTTGGCGGTATCATGGGCACAATGGTCTTCGCAATTATTGCCGATGCTATCCCGATTGAGCGGCGCGGGCGTTCGTTTGGCATTGTTACCGCATCGTTTTCCCTTGCCTCCATTTTTGGCGTTCCGGGCGGATTATATTTTGCCAATATCTTTGATTGGCACGCGCCGTTTCTGATTTTAGGCGCTCTGGCAGTTGTTGTTCAACTGTTTATCGCTGCCTTTATTCCAAGCATCACCGCGCATCTGAACGCACCACCACGCAATCCACTTCAAATCATTCAAGGTATTGCCCGCGACCGCAACCAACTTCGTGCCTTGCTGCTGGTTGTTTGCCTTTCGGTCGGACAGTTTTCGGTTCTTCCGTTCATCACACCATATCTCGTGACTAATGTAGGCTTGAGCGAAGCGCAGTTGCCGTTTTTGTACCTCATTGGCGGGATTTGCACTGTGATTACCTCGCCCATTATTGGCATTCTTTCCGACAAAATTGACAAGCGTATAATGTACACTATCGCTGCACTAATTTCGATTATCCCGATTTTTCTTATCACTAATTTTGTGGCGGGTGTCTCACTTGTTATTGTCTTTACCGCATCCAGCCTCATGTTTATGACCATTAACGGGCGGATGATACCGGGCATGGCAACAATCCAAGGCACGGTTACGCCTCAGAATCGTGGAAGTTTTACCAGTGTTTCAACGGCAGTACAGCAGGTAGCCTCTGGTCTGGCAACCTTTGGCGCAGGCTTCCTCGTTCATAAAGGCGCAAGCGGGTTGCTTGTGAATTACAACATTGTCGGCTTTGTGGCTATCGCTTTCACATTGGTTTCGATTGTGGTTATTCGAGGCATCAAGCAAGCCGACGCCGATAATGCCGGAGGAGTGCCGCAGTACGCAGCCGTCAGTGCAAATGGCGAGTAAACACCAATATAAAAATCAAGCATTCAAGTCAATCTTCAACCAAAACTTCACCACTAATGTCTGAACTCATTACACCACAAAACAAAGTCGTAGCCTACGTTTCGGGCGCATCCAAGGTCTATAAAACAGGCGACACCGAAATTACAGCGCTCGAACCAACTACACTGGAAGTCAATCGTGGTGAGCTGTTGCTTATCATCGGTCCTTCCGGCTCCGGTAAAACCACACTTCTTTCGCTCCTTGGCTGCGTAATTTATCCTTCCACCGGTAGCGTCAATATCAACGGCATAGACAGCAATACGCTCAATGCAAAGCAAATGGCGACTTTGCGACTGGACAATATCGGTTTTGTCTTCCAAAGTTTTAATCTCGTCGCGCCCCTCTCAGCCGAGGAAAACGTCATGCTGCCACTGCGATTGCAAGGCGTGAGCGAGAAGGAAGCCCGAGAGAGGTCGCACGAGGTTATCAAGCGAGTCGGTATGTCGCACCGCGTTAAGTCACTCCCCAGAATGTTATCAGGCGGAGAACAGCAGCGTATCGCTATCGCACGCGCCCTTGTAACCGAACCCAAGCTGATGCTATGCGACGAGCCAACAGCAGCACTGGACGTAAAATCGGTCGGAATCGTGATGGGCGAGCTGCGTGAGATTGCAGATTCGGGACGCGCTCTTGCCGTCGTCACGCACGATATGCGCCTCCGCCCTTACGCGCACCGAATTATTGAAGTTGAAAACGGCATTGCGCGTGAGGTCAGTCCTGATTCTATTGTAGAGCATCACTAATTCATCAACGTCACACATCGTTCACCCATTACATTTTGAAACTCATGAAATATTTATTGTTGATTCTTAGCATCGCAGCGTTTGTGAGCTGCGGTTCATATACTCCCAAAACCACCTCCGATGCTCATAACTCACGCACACCGCGAGAAATAGTACAAGAGCACCTCCGAGCCGCAGAGGCGGGAGACTTCGATAGAGCAAACTCAATGTTGGCAGAGGATTACACGATGAAGATGCAAGGAATGCCCTTTTTTATCAGTATTAAAAAGCCAAATGCTCTCGATATGCACAAAGCGCGTAAAATGGCGTTTCCAGATTTCCAGTTTAATGAAAAAATTGAATGGGAAAAGGATAATCAGGTAAAAATTGCGGTGTACCTGACGGGCACCCACACCGGCGTACTGGATTACCCTTCAGCAGTCGGGGTTCCGCGAACAGAGCCAACGGGTAAGAAAATTGACTTGCCCGCAGAATACTTTATCTACTCGGTCGAAAATGACAAAATTGTTCGTACCGATGGCGAAATTCCTGATGGACACGGACCGCCAGCACTTATGAAACAGCTTGGCATTGAGAAAAAATAACCACATATCTCAGTTTGACAAAACACTGTAAAAAAAACACTATCACCATTTATTTCTTTCAAACTACCCATGAAACCTACCTTTCGTTATCTCGCACCCCTCACACTCGGCGCGGTCATTGTCATCAATGCGTTTACTCTTTCCGGTTGCGGTAGCAAAACCGAAGTCAAAGCAGCAGACGGACCACAAGCACAAAACCTTTCCGCCGACAGCAAAAATGCGACACAGCGCGTGATGAATGCTGAGAAAATCGTTGCTATCGGACGTGTCGAGCCGGAGCAAGAAATCACCGCCCTCAGTATGGATGCGAGCGGCATTGTCAAAAAAGTGCTCGTCGAAGACGGCGATAACGTCAAAGCCGGGCAAGCACTCATAGAGCTTTTGCACGATGTCGAGAGTGCAAAACTCTCGCTTTCGCAAGCAAAAGCAAACACACAAGCCCAAGAAGTAAAAGGGCTTCGCGCTCAACTCGCCTCTGCCACTGCCAAACTCCAAAACCAAAAAGAAAAATACGAGCGTATCCAGAAAATCTTTGAAAGCGGTGCTGAAACCCGCCAAAATGCAGACAATGCCAAAACCGACTACGAAACCGCCCAACGAGAAGTAGAGCGCCTTCAAGCCGGCTTGCAATCCGCCGAAAGCAAAGTGAGCGAATTCAACGCTGACGCTCGCGTTTCGTCAGCAGAGGTAGAGCGACGTATGCTTCGTGCGCCTTCCGACGGTACTGTTTTGAAACTGGAACCCAATGTCGGAAGCGCCGTTACAAGCGGCAAATCTGTTGGCGATTTTGCCCCGAAAAGCCCTCTAACCGTGCTGTGCGAAGTGGACGAGCTTTTCGTAAATGATGTCAAAATCGGGCAGAAAGCCTCTATCCGTCGTCAGGGAATGACCGAAACGATTGCCGATGGAACGGTCGTGAGCGTTGGGGCGTATCTCAAGAAAAAATCGCTTTTTTCAGATGAAGCCGGAGCACTTGAAGACCGCCGCGTCCGCGAGGTGCGTGTGCGCTTGAGCAATCCGGGCACGTTGCTCCTGAATAGCCGCGTGGAATGTGTCATTTTGACGAAGTAAGCACGAAACAACAACACAAGGAAATATCATGTTCAAAAACGCATTTCGATTTCTCATCTACGACAAACCCAAGTCTTTTGGTGCTTTGTTCGGTATTATCATTTCGATTTTTCTCATCGGGCAGCAAGTCGGTATTTTCCTCTTTCTCACCGGACTGATGGCTGGCTTACCCAACAGCACCCGCTCACACGTTGGCTTGTGGGTGATTAATAGCGCCACGCAGAATGCAAATTCGCTAGGCTTGCTCGACAGCCGCTTGCAACGCGAGGTAGAATCTATTCCCGGCGTTGCACGAACTTACCCGGTGGTCGTTGCTTCGGCACTTGCAAAGTTTGATAATGGTGAAACCTCCGCAGCAACAATTGTTGGCTCACAATATCCGTACTTCAAGGGCGGTCCGTGGAATATGAGCAAAGGAACAAACGCTGATTTGTTGCCGGAAGGCGCGTTTTCTTGCGACGAATTCGACTCAAAAACACTCGGCAATGCTACTCTCGGCACAGCCTTTGAACTCGGTGGCAAAAAAGCCTACATAGCCGCTCAAACACGTGGCGCGCGTGGCTTCGGTGGTGCATATGTTTTCACGACAGTTGAGCGTGCACGTGCCTATGGAAAAGTCCCCACAGACAAAGTAAGCGCCATACTGGTAGATTTAGAGCCAAACGCCGATACTATTGCCGTTCGAGAGCGCATCAACGCAACAATTTTTGGTGTGAGAGCTTGGAAAGCTGAGGATTTATCGTCGGCTACAGTCTCGTTCATCCTTAGCACCAGTGGTATTGCCATTTCCACGGGAACGCTTATCGTTTTTGCTATTCTTTCAGGCTTAATTATTATTGGTCTGACACTGTATTCCGCCACAATTGACCGCATCCGTGACTACGCGACGATGAAAGCAATCGGCTCGACAAACGGCTTCATCACACGGCTTATTCTGCTTCAGTGCCTAATTCTTGCGCTTGTTGGGTATGTTATTAGTACAATTTTGCTGCAAGGCTTCAAATTTGGCATTAGTCAAGGCGGCGTACTCTTTGAGTTTACCCCGATTATTCGCGTCGGCTTTTTTATCGTCACACTTGTTATTTCCTTGTGCGGTGCGGTCTTTGCGATTCGTCGCATCACCTCGCTTGAGCCGGCAACCGTATTTAGAGGGTAGTAGATTGTTTCGATAATAATGAAAGCTCGACACACGGAGTGTAGAATCTCAATTCCGCCGTACCGTGAGAAATATTCTGCAGAATTACAATTCCGCACTCCTTGTTATGATAAAATCTAACGAAACAGCGCACCAGTGCTTGCTCAACTTCAATTTTTCCTACAACCATCAATGACCATCTCGCCATGAAACCATTATCTTTCGTCACTCTTTGGAGTGTATTTTTTACACTGATTTCTTTTACGCTGATTTCTTTTATTCCGCTTTCGGCACAAGAACAAACCTTGTCGCTCAATGATGCCGTAAAATATGCCCTTCAGCACAATCCCACTTTCCGCAACGCCCTTGTGGACGAGCAGATAAGCGCCGAAAAAGCCAACGAAGCCGGAACCCGTTATTATCCGCGCATTTCGGGAACTCTGGACGGACGCTACAATACGCAGATTCCAACAAATTTTATTCCGGCGAAGTCTTTTATTGAACGTGCCGGCGACAGTCTTATCAAAACGCAATTTGGCACAAATTGGAATATGACTGCCGCTCTCGACCTCACCCAGCCGATTATAGACCTGAGTATTAGCGCTGAGGTCAATTCAGCAAAAGCCGCACAAAGCCTTGCTTCTGCGAACACAGAAAAAGCCAAAACCGACCTCAAACTCACCATTGCCCGTGCCTACTACACGGTACTTCTGAACCAAGAGAAATTGCGGCAAGCAGAGGCAAATCTGGTGCGCAACGAGAATTTTTACAAAGATGTGCAAAGCAAATTTCAGAACGCAAACGCGCTTAAAACCGACCGTAGCAAGGCGTATCTGAACTTTTCCAATGCCACACTTGCTCTCAAAAAAGCACAGGATGCCGTGCGCACTAGCCTTGCGAATCTGGCAAACCAACTTACTTGGGAAGGCAATCCTGAGAACATTCGTCTCAGCGACAGGCTGGATGTGCTCTTCAACGCGGACACGACCTTTGCCAACCGCTCACTTGATGGCGCACTCGAAGCCCGTGCCGATGCAAAAGCGGAACTGGCGCAGCGCGAAGTGAACGTGCAAAACCTTGCCCGTCTGCGGAATCAGAATTTACCAACACTCTCAGGCTATGGCTATTTGGGAACACAAGGCTTGACCAATGATTTGTCGAAATTGGAGTTTTTTCCACTCAGCTATCTCGGTGTACGCGTTTCTGTACCGCTTGCCGACTGGTTCACGCGCACTCCCGCACTTCAGCAGCAGGCATTCCAACTTGACAAAAGCGAGAATAATCTCCGCACTATCCGCCAGACAGCTGCTTACGAGCTGATGAATACCCAGACTACGCTCAAGAATTCATACAGCAGCATTCGTATTCAAAAGGAGAACATTGCTATTGCCGAAGAAGTCGTTGCTACAGCCACCAGCCGCTTCAAACAAGGGCAGGCAGCACAGCAAGAGGTATTAGAAGCAGAATCAACACTGCGCGATACGCAACTGAACTACCTGCAAGCACTGTACGACGCACTTGTGGCAAAATTGGATTGGGAAAAAGCTAATGGGATGTTGTAGAAAACACACTACTATTTTGTTTGTGTAATTTTTATACAATGAGGAGTGCGGAATTTTAATTCCGCCGTTTCGTCCGACATCCATAGCGGAATTAAAATTCCGCACTCCATAACTACATCTCTCAACAGCGATAAACCGGTGCATCAAGCCTCAACGCCCCTTCACAACAGGCGTGCGGACATCCACGCGCACAAAGCGGTTGTAGAAGCGTCCTTCGGGAAGGGTGTTTTCGTAGAGCGTTGATTCACCTTTTCCCTCGCTGATCACTCGTGATGACGGCGCACCGATAAGTTGCAAAACCGATTCAGCACGTTCATCAGAAAGCCTTCGATTGCTCTGCACATCGCCGCGCGTGTCGGCATAGCCCTTGATTTCCAGCGATGCACCCGGCGTGATATGGGTTTTGATGGCTTGCACCGCACGGCGTATGCGGTCGTCCACAAGTATTTGCTTCGAGTTCAGGTCAAAACAAAAGACCCAGTACGTTCCTACGCGCACGTCCGGCATATTCAGGCGACGCTTGGTTTCCAGTGTAAGTGTCTTTACAGGTAGTTGCACCGTCGCAAAAGAGGAATTGCGAGCGCTGTCGGCGGCACGAACCGTTATGGCTATCGGCTTGTCGGAGAGCGGCACCGTAGCCATTGCACGCTCCATGTTAGAAGAAATCACCCTTGGAGCAAGTTTGCCGTCGTATTCCACCAACGTCGTGGAAGTTTGGCGCTGCGTGGCATTTCTATTCGTCTCTTCTTTGGTCGGTTGCGTAATTCTGAAGGACCACGCCGCAAGTCCCTTCGGGGCTGTGATTTCAGGCTCTACTTCCAGCACGGGCGTTTCAAGTGTGCGCAGAGTATAGTCGTAGCGCAGTTCGCCAAAAATTTCCGGTTGCGATGCTTGCATTTCCACCACCCGATTTTCCTCCGCGTCCAGAGGCGTTGCCAAACCCCGTGTGCCGCCGAACTTTGTGATGATGCGGCTCGATGGAATTTCCCAGACTGTTTGCAAATACTCCTTTATACGCTCTGCACGGCGCAAGCCCAGCGGTCTTCCGTCAAACGATTTTTCAGCACTTTCAGCTGCCGCATCGTTGAAGCCCGTCAGCGTCAGCCGTGCATTCGGGTATTGATGCAGACGATAGCCCACAATGTTCAAAATATGAGCGTACGCATCCAAATCATTTTCAGGCTTGAGAGTGCCGCTAATAAGATTTTCAGGCTTAAAATATACCGTTTCGTCGGGGCTGAGGCGCGTGAAACGCTGCGGGATGGCGGCAGATTTTTCATCAAAAAAGATATACGGCAGCAAATACCGCGAGGACGAAGCAGCAAACTCCTCAATGGCTATCGTCGGATATTCTACGCCCTGACCGCTTTTTTGTATTCCTATCACCGTCGCGATTTTGACGCTCAACGGCGCGGGAGCGGCTTTGGGCGGTGCGGTACTCGTGTTCGACGCTATCGGCTGCGGCGTTGTTGGCAAAGGTTCGTCTGGTCGTGACGGTGGCGGGAGTGGTTTTTCCGGCGCAAACTTGAGCGCAATACCTGCACGGAGCGTATTCATGCGCCACAGCGGGACTTCGCCGGGCAATGTCGCAAGTGCATTACTGACGTTTGCCAGACCAAGACTATAAAAAACCTCCGGCACAAGCAGCAGTGAGCCGTTTGCGGTAAGTGGTATCTCCCACGACACACCCACAAGCAACGACGGCGTGATACTTTTGCCGATAGAACCTTGTTCGGAAGCATCATACTGGCGGCGGATATCGTCACTAATGGGTTGCGCAGATATGATTGTGGCACGTTGCACAGTTGTTTCGCGGAAGGGCATAGAAAACTGCGCGCCTGCCATGAGCGCCACACGGTTCTCCGCGAAACGGAACGTGAGAAGCGGTTCACCTGAAAGCATCAGTACGTTTGCAGACAAGCGATATTCGATGCTTGCCGGAAGGGCATCCCGTCCGACAGGAAAGGATTCTCCCACAGCCGCAAACTCTGCCGTAAGCGATGACGCACCCACACGCGCCGACAAACCCAGCGAAGCGCCCTTGCCAAACTCTACCAACGGAAATTCCGCTAACGCCCCGGCGCTCCAAGCGTAGGGAGCGGAAACGAGGCTCAGAATCTTATTTTCGTATGTAATATCCGACAGACTCGCAAGCCCCGTAAAACGGGCAGTGTGCATCGGGCGAACAGCTTGCCCCCAAATGCCAAGCCGCACAAGGGAGCGTTCAGTGTTGATCTCTTGCGCTGGGGCAGATGCAAAAATCCCAACAATGAGGAGAAATAAGACCATTGCAAGGCGTGAAAAGGGAGTAATGTACATTGGTGGTGTATCGCAAAAAATAGTGTCAAAAAAACGGTGTACCCCCCCAAAAAGGGAGAAGTATGTGAATCGTTTGTGCTTACCGCACAACCTCAAGACTACATGTAAGCGTCTCACGCGCCGTGACCACACTCACCAAATATGACCCCATCGCCAAATCACCAAGCCGCACCGTTTCTTGCTGTGCGAGTCCTGCTGTTCTCGCGCCAAGTTCTACGCGCTTCACCACTCGCCCCGACGCATCGCTGACCGTCAGCACCGCCGCACCCGTATCCTCCGCAAGCGTGTACAGAAGCCGTACTTCGTCCTGCGACGGATTTGGTGCTGCTAAGACAAGACCATTACGCCGAACAAAAAGCGGACGAAGCTGTACCGGCACTGATTCCGTAGCCCACACTATCCGCACGTCCGTTGCGGACGCAGATGTGCCGTCGCTCCCAAACCATGCCGTAGGGGCAGTGATTCGTAATGTGTTGCTCGTCGTGACGCCGACGGTGGCTTGGAGAAGCATTTCTGCAAGCAATACATTACTCATGGAAGTCGTATCGGTGCGCTCGGCAAGAATGGTGTACAAGGGCGTATCTGCCGGAACACGTGCCGGTGATTCGATTCGCGCACGAGGCGTGAACGGCGAACTGCCCAGTACCGCAAGGTTGTTTGTGTCTATCCGCACCGTCACGCGGAGCGTTCTCAAAAATCGTCCGATAAGTCGCGGTGTCAGTAAGCGCGAGTCCTTAAGCCACACCTGCACACGAGCCGTATCGCGCACCCGTAGGGGTTGTTGCCCCACAAGGCGCAATTCCAACGTCGTTTCGGCACCCGTCGGCAAAGCAAGTGCCACCACTGCACCGCGAACGCTCACACTTGCAAACGTGGAACCACTCACGTTTCGCACGGAATCTCGCACCGAGCCGAGACGCGAGGAATCCAAGCGCACGGCAACGGTCTCCGTGACGCTTCCTTGTGCGTCGGGCGTGAAGGTGAGCGTTTGCGACCAAACGTTCCTTGTTTTGTCAAAAACCAAAACACCCTCAGGAGCAGTAACAGCGACAGGTGCAGCAAGGAAGCGTCCCGTGAGCGAATACGAACCGACACGTGAAGGGTCGAAACGGATAATCGTGTCTAAGTTTTCGGGTTGAAGCGCTGTGGTCAGAAGCTCAGGTTGGGGGATAACAACGCCCGTAACCTTGACTCTTGCCTCTGCGAGACCACTGGTGTTCACAATCACCGAATCAATATTTCGGACGGTGGAAGCATCGAAACGCACGGTAAAATTACATCGGATATTGGCGTTGTTCGGCGTGAACGTGAGCATGAGGCGCAGCGACCGCCCCCACGTATTGGTCACAGTGTCGAGAATTTCAATTCCTTGCGGAGCAGTAATCACAACGGTTTCAAGCAGATTTCGCCCAATGAGCGTGTAGCGTTGCGGTGCAGGAGTGCTGCCGAGGCGCACCGTTCCAAATGCTAACGGCGCGGACTGGAGAACTTCAAGTGTGGGCGCGTCTTGCACAATACCTTGCACTGTTACCGTCGCGCTCGTGTTTGTAGTGATATGCCGTATGCTTGCTGCCAACCCACCACTCAGCACTCGCAGGGCAGAGGAATCCAAACGCACCGCAATAGATTGCATGAGGCTTCCCGTACTGTTCGTCGCCAAAGTCATCGCGCTTACCCACGACCCGCTCGCCGGATGGCGCAGCAGCACTCCGGGCGGTGCAAAGACCTCCACCGGCGCGGTCAGGTTTGTGCCTGTAAGCGTGTAGGTGTGCACTGGCGAAGCATTGCCGAGAATGATAGTGCCAAATCCCAATTCTAACGGCTGCGCGGTAAGTTGCGGTGCGGGTGGCAGAGGCTTGGCAATAATGCTGCCGCTCACTGTCGCACTTGTCTGAATCATGCCGCTCTGCACCGCGCCACTGACAACACCAAGTATGGTGCGTGGCGTGAGTGATGAATCCAAACGAATACTGACACCGATATTCAAACTGCCTGACGTCGGCGTGAGGCTGAGAATTTGTGTCCAGACGCGCCTTGCCGTGTCGAAAAGAAGCGTTCCCACAGGCGCAGTCAGGACGACGGGCGTAGCCAGATTTGCACCCGTGAGCGTCAGTGTTTGTGCGGTTGTGCTCTCGCCTTGTATCACGCCGCCAAGCGTAAGAGTGGCGGGAGATATTGCCAGCACAGGCTGTAGTGGTGCGGGGTCAACGACCTTGCCTTTGACGTTCATCTTGAAGACAACCCCCGCATCAACGGTGATCGTATCATTGAGAGTGAGAGCAGACGCTGAGTTCAGCCGCGCAAAAACGGTCTGGTCTATCCGCCCATTGTTTGACAAAGACGTATTTGCCGTGAGCGTGAGGCTTGATTTGTATTCTCCGTTTATTGAGGTAGCAATTTCTACCCCTAAAGGTGCCTTCACTATGACATTCCCTCGAATCCCCTGCCCAAAGACCGGAAAACCTTGTGGTTTACCCGCAACACCGGATATGGTCTCGCCCAAATCCACATTTTTCACCACACGAGCAAAACCTGCATACGCCGGAATCGTGCTTGTCCAAACCCCGCCGTCCTCCGCCCCGGCGAAGAGCACCGAACCACTCAGCGCAAGGGAAAAAATATTTTGATTGCCCAAGCCCTGATTCTCCGGCGACCACATTGCGGGATTATTATTTTTGGAGCGGTACACGCCGTTGCCCCTTGTCCCCGCGTACATCTCGTTGTCAGCATCGCCATTGATGGCGAGACACTGCAAGGTCTGACCGGCAAGATTGAGGGGTGTCCACGTGTTACCATTATCAAGTGAGCGCACCACACCACCCAGATTCGTTGCGGCAAATATTGCCAGATTATCCCCAAAGCTCTGAAAACCAACAGCGAAGGACACGATATACCGCGCATTTGCAGGAAGTCCGTTGTTGGCAAATTCCCACGTTACCCCGCCGTCCGGTGAGCGCAGAATACCGTCATTCAGCGTTCCGGCGAAGACAGTTTGCCCAAGCACCAGCACTGAACGCACATCCCGAGAAACACCAATGACAATATCCCACGTTCTGCCGTTATCATCCGAATAACATAGTCCCCTGCTCGTTCCCACAAAGAGCCGTGAGCCGCACTGCGCCATAGTGCGTGTTTCGAAATTGATGGGCGGCAAACCCTGATTGGAAGCCGTCCACGACGCACCGTCATTGGTGGAGCGATAGATACCATTGCCCCACGTTGTCGCAAAAAGCGTTCCGTCGTTTGCCACGAAAAAAGACGTTACCTGCTGTTTATTCCAGCCCTGCGTTTGAATCCACGTCGCGCCGCTATTGGTTGAGCGAAATACGCCGTCATTTGTTCCCGCCAGAAGCCGCACCGTGCTTGGGCTTCCCTGAAATTCACCGCCTGTAGCATGAAGGCAAATAATATTTTGTCCGGGAATTGTCCCCGCTTGCTGCCATGAAAGAGGAGTTAGTGGAAGTTGAGCAAGAACGCCGCTGTATGAAAATACAAGAGCGAGAATGCAAAAAAGCCATCGCAAGGAGAACTTTATGCGTGAAGTCATAACTACAAAAAATTGTCGAAGAAATAGTGCATGGGAAGTAGCAATATAGCGCTTTTCGGGAGATTCTACAACACGGCTCACAACGCTTTTTTCTCCCTTCCCTTGCAGCGTGCTGTAACTTTCCCTGCACTATCCTGTTTTTTTATTCTGTGAGCGAAGAAGAACGGCACGGTTTACAAACGCCATTCCGAGAGGCTCACAATGAGAGAATCACAATAATTCTTCTCAGCAAAAACCATACGTTTCACAACATTTTTCTACCCCAAAAACACTAAAAGAATTTTCCTCTATGAAGCATTAGTGCCGCCGTTGATTATGTTTGACGTTACTGCTTTTGGTATTATCCCCACAGATGCGTGGCAAGGGAACACGGTGAAACCACGCATACACCACCAACGACCCAAAGCACTCCGGCATACACGGGAAATGCAATTCCACATCTTTTTTTGTTCACTTCTTTAGGAACCACCATGAAAACCATCATGAATAGCCGCCGCGCGTTTATTTCCGCGGCTGCCGGAATCGCTCTTGCCTTTTTTGTAGGCGTAACAGCTTGTCAGCAAGACGGAAGCACCTCGCCCATTGCTGCACTAGACGACCTCAATAGCTCTTCATCCCTGAGCGCAAGCGCGGTATCAGGCTCGCTCACAAGCGATGACTCTGACCTTGACCTTTCCTCCGGACTCAACATTATGGCACTCGCAGGCGGCTCAGAGACCCGCCCCGAAGCAGTCTTGGAAATCAAACGTCGCCCGCTTTCCCGCACCAGCACTGAGACTGGCGGCGAAGCCTCCGCACGATTCGACAACACACTTGGCGTTACGGGCGTAAGCGTTGCTGTTCTCGGTACGACCTATCAATTCGTAACGCCGCCGATGCGTCCCAATAACGGCAACGGCAGAGGTCCGGGCGGCAATGGTAACGGTAATCCCAACAGTACCAATGCAAACGCTCCACGCCCCGAGCGCATAGCCTCGACGCTCTTTGTCTTCCCTGCGCCTCCGGCGACCAATGCCAGCACGACGCTTCCGGCACTCATCACGCTCACCCCGGTCAATGCCACAGCCACCTTCACGGTAAGCGGCTACGCGCTTGCAGATAACGCACTGGACATACCCGGCAACGTCTCCTTTACTTCGCTCAAAAGCGGCGATGCGCTTTCCCGCGCAAGCAACCTAAGCGTTCGCTGGAATGTTGCCGGCACGTTCACCAATGGCGTCGTGGTCTTGAAAAATGTCCTTGATTCGACGGCACTTGCCGGAAAAACACGCCGAGAAATTGAGCAAATTCGCCGCAATCTGCCTAAACCTATCACCAAACAGCTCACCGCCGGAGCCGCAAGTGTTGACTTCACTGCCGCCGAACTCACCGCCCTCCAAGCAGGGTCAGCAGAAATTACCGTCGGCATCGTGAACGCAAAACGCACCAACAGCGATAAAGCAATCCTTATCGCCCGCACCAACGCTGGCGCACGTATCACCTTGCAATAGAGCAGCAAAACAGTAGTAACGAGCGCAAAACGGCAGCTTCCTGAGGGGGAGGCTGCTGTTTGTTATTGTATGCCCTCGAATACAGCATTCAGACAGCGAAACGTAGATTTCAGGATGAAGAGGATATTTAGGATTCGTTCAAAAATAAGTGCATAAATCCTCCTTGGTGGCACAGGCATTCTTGCCTGTGTAGTCCTTAAACACCACTCCAAAAATCACAGACAGGAATGTCTGTGCCACCGAAGACCATACCTTTGGCTCCTTATTTTCAGTCATTCCTTACTCTCCAATACACCACCCAAAACTCCAGAAATCCTGAACATCCTAGCAATTCTATCATCTGCGTTCCGACTCACGATACAACGCCGTGCCATCACGACGCAGACTCACTCCTTCACCACCTTCACCACGCTGCGCTCCGCACCCAGCTGTGCTTCCAGCAGATACACACCCGCCGCGCAGTGCTGCATCGACACACGCTCGGAGAGGCGCTCACCCGCATAGACGCTGCGTTCCTGCTGCCAGACGACCATACCCAAAACATTCCGCAGGCAAAAACGCACCACGCCCGCACGGGGAGTGCGGAAGTCTATCGCCACCTCGTCGGTCGTCGGGTTGGGCGAAAGGCGGAGGAACTGCGGCTCCGGCATTTGTGCGAGTTCCACACCGACGGGACGGCGGAGAGCAATCGCAAACGTATCCCGCGCCTGCGAAAAGCCGTCAGAGGCAGTCAGGATAATGCTTGCGCTCGTTTCCACGGGTGCAAAAGCCGGAATGGTATAATTGAGCGTCGGGCGACCGCTAAAGCGCATATCAACGGCGTTCACGCTCACGCGCACAAGCGTCGTGTCCGACGACCAAGCAGCGTATTGCAAAGCGTCGTAGTTGTCGTCGTAGAACACCCATGCGGGGGCTGGCTTTCCGGCAAGGCTTGTCCATGCGGGCGGCTCTAACTCAAGCGTTTCTTGGATGGGATTATTATTTGTTCCGGTCATCAGGTAGAGCTTATCAGTCAGAGGATTGATGCAGAGCGGGTCAGCGCTTGCGGGGTCGGCAAGAACAACAAACGCTGAATCCGCACCTCTTTCCACACGATACGGTAGCGTTGTATCCGCCAAGAGCCACATGACAGCAAGCCGTACACCCTGACGTGCAGGATTACGCGGATAGGTCTGGTCACTGAAGCGGGCGCTGAAGCAAACATTCTGCGCAACCGCGCCACTCTCAAACGCAATCGTGCCGGACGTGCCAAGTGCTGCCGTACTCAGCCCCGACGCACCGACGGCAAGCGGCGCAACGTCGCCCAACAAGCCGTTGATAGTGGTCGGTACGGGCTGCGGCATGGGCGGAAAAAGCGCCGGACTTGGCAAACCGTCGGGCAGGATGATTGCTGACGGAAGTGGCAGCGTGGTTGTTCCCGCAAGCGGCAAGGACGTGAGACGCGCACGGTCGCTGATGCGGAAGGTGGTTGTATCAAAGCCGCTGGTGGCGTTGAAATAGTCCAGAGAATACTGCACGTTCAGCGTTGGGTCTGCCAGTGCCGTCACGGGACGGGTGAGGCGCACAAAACCTGTTTCCAGAGCGTTTTGTGTGCTTCGGTAGGTGCGGGCGCGTTCCCGCAGGAAAAGACCATTCGGCGCGGCTTTCCGAGCGCCGTTTAGCACACTGTCGCTGGCGGAAAGCGTGAGTGTGGGTGGCTGGACGAAAGTGGTTGTAGCGGTGGTAATGGGCGGAATCGGACGGAAAAGCCCCGTCGCACCGCTTGCAAATGGAGCGGTTACTCCCTTCAAACGTTCATCTTCAAATGTCAGCACAACGTCTTTGCCAAGCGCTTCCAGACTAGCGGGACCAAGCGGCGTAAAATCATTGAATGTGTACAAGCCGTTGATAGCCGGAGCGCTTGTGCCGCGAGCAGAATAGCGCTGGTTGTTCGCACGCACGTAGGGGTCACGCGGCGTGGTGGTTGTAAATTGAAATGTTCCCGACGTATTTTTCGGCAAACCCTCTTCGGGCGAAAAGAAACGGATATTCGCCGTACCACCGTTGTAGGCATTGGGACCATTATCAACACGATTACCGAACTGGTCAACGGCTTGCACGTAGAACCACGTGCTGGGATTGCCGCGATTCGATGCGCCGATGAACATTTTGGATGGCATACGGTCGGGCTGATTGCGGTTGTACACGTCCGGCACAATCACAGGCGCAATGCCGACAGCGGGACCGGGGGCGATGGTGATGGTTGAAGAGGTATTGCCAGACGATGATGTTATCTCCGAAGCATTTTTGTTTGTCGCTGCAACCCACCACCAAGGAGAATAAACAGACATAACCATAGTAACATTACTTGATGTGGCACCCCATATCTGAAAATTGGGAAATGATACAAGATTTGTTCTCAGTTGTGGATTATTATACGGCGCATAACCCGCACCTGTCGGCGCAAGTGCCGGAGACACGCGGGATGCACTTTGTATGCTGGGCAGCACGCTGCCTATCACCCTGGACAAACCAGACTCATTGCCCAAATTACCCAAACCCCATACAAGTTTTTGTTCTGAGACCTGCCCCACAAGTGGCGTTCGCTGCTGGTCAACAGGCGGTGAACCGCCTGCAATAGAGATAGTTGCTGTTGTCGGGAAGGAAGCATAATTCCCAAAGCGGTCTATGACAATGCCAGTGATAGAAGAATATCCGGGCGAAGAGTACGGCAACACAACAGTTTTTCCAACTTCAATGTACGGCGTTGAGCCGGCATAACCAGTAATTCCATTCCATGGATCGCTTGCCACTGTACCGGGCACGGCGAATGGTCCTTGCGCACCCGGATAGATCATGCCTGGAACATCAGGACTGTTATTGATATGCTGGGTTGCAAAGGTAGCAAAAAATGGGAAACCGCCTTGCAACGAAACTTGTACAGGTTGCGGGTCGGCATAGACAAGTTGAGAAGCGGGATTTGGACGCGGTACGCCGTCATCTTTATCCACAAGGTCATTCGTCAAGGTTAGCGTAACGGTCGTGGAAGCAACGCCATCCAAGCGCACATTTGCCCACTCAAAGCGCCCGCCGCGCGATACTGCACCGATTTTTCCGCTCGGATAGCCCGTTGTTCTTGAAAATAATGCTGGTACGCCCGTATTCCACGGACCCAAACCGCCTCCGACCTGTCCCACTACCAACGCTGCGCCCGTGGACGGCGCAAACTGAGCCACATTACCTAATTCATCCAGCACTTCGCCGATAATCGTTGCGCACGTCGGAATGCCCGCCTTGAAGGGACCAATGATAGCGCCGAAGTCATTCGCTGCTTGGCGCGAGATACCGCCGCCTTGCCACGCTGCACCGAAAGGCGGTGGAAAGCCGAGAATATCGGTTGTCGCGCCTTCAAAGCCCGTACCAATCGGGTCGCCGAACTTCCCGCCGAAGCGTTGCCCGCGCAGCACGAGTGAAACGGGTGCGGGAGTGCCCAGCGCCCAGAGCTGGAAACCCGCTTGACTACTGTCTTGCTGAAGGGCAAAATTACCCGTGCCGATGATGCTTTGCCCATACACGACTTGCTCAGGAGCAAAAAGCGCAAGCTGTTTGGTGCGCTTGCGCGTGGTATCTGTGCGGTCGCTGGGCGCAAGCGCTTGGAAGGGCGTTTGCGTGGGAAGCAGTTGCCCGCGCAGAAGTGCCAGTGGTGCGGGCGCAAGACTTTGGGCTACGTCCGCGTCGGTATAATTCAGCACCAAACCGAAATTTCGTGTTATTCTTTGCGTGCCGGATGTTTCGATTGTCCAGTAACGGTTTGCGAGGGGAACATTGGGAGCGTTCAAGCGTGTGAGCGCATTGGCAGCACTCGTCTGCCAACGCCGAACGCGGAAGCGTGTGGAATCGGCATTGAAGTTTGCATTGACAATCGTTGAACCAAGCCCCGCAAGCGAGGCGGCAAGCGGCACACCGCCGGACGCAAGCGACTGTGCGGCTGCGGCAGAATCCAGCAACGGTACGGCGCGTGGAGAAGTCAGCCCGATGTATGCCCGCGCTTTTGTGTGACGGTTCACCACCGATGACGGGCGTGGGCTACGCTCAAACGCTTCCACCAGCGTCGAAGTCGTGCCGCTGAGTTCGATATTTCGCCCGTTCAGGTCGAGGCTTCCCCGCGCTGTGGCAATCGTGCCGAAGACTTGCAAGCCGGAGCGTTCCGGTTCAAACGTTGTAATAAGACCTTCTTGGCTATTTTGACTATTTCCCAGAAGCGTCAAGATATTGCTCGTTCCGCGCAGCATTGTCAAATTCCCGACACCACTCCGAATGTAAGGCAAATCCAGATTCCATGCGTTATTGAAGCCGTTCGGGTCGGGTGCGGGGTTGACGGTTATTTGTGTGGCATCGGGCAACGCGGGTAGGGCTTCCAGCCCCGGAATGCCGAGCGTTGCGGGAAGTTCATCGAAGCCAGTATTGATGATGCCTTGGGCGCGAAAACGGAGCAGAGGTGATTGTGAAGCCACCGCAATCGTACCTCCCGTACCGCCTGTGATGATGAGGCTTGCGCGAGTACCCAAAGTAAGCGTTCCCCACACATAACCTGCCGGACCACGAACAACAATTCCGCCAACACCGTCCCCGCCATAGCGCACACCAACGCTATTCCAAATGGTTTGACGTGGATAGCTTTCAGAACCAGTTGCATCTGAAAGGCACACCCGCGCTCGTGCGTTGTTTGTTCCGACGCGCTCTCCGCGATACGTTACCTTTGCTTGGTCGGGAGAAATGATTGCGGTAGAAGATAGTGTGAGTGTTTGCATTTCTATATTTAGTCTGCCGTTTACACCGTTCAAATTTCCACGCCGAAGTTCCAACACCCCGAAATTATTGAAATCTCCGCGCCGCCCGAAGTCATTCGGGGCAGTGGTGGTGATGGTTTGCGTCGTGCCGAAGACGCTTGGAGCATTGGCTACACCTTGCGGAAAGCCCGCACGAGTCCGCCCGTCAAATGTTCCAGTTAGGCTAACGCTGGGACGCAAGCCCACGCCTGTCGTGTAGTATTGGTCGTTAATTTTCGTGTTCTCATTATTCACATCCGGTCGCGTGTCAATGTAGGCGCTGGCAAGCGTTCCGGGCGTGATGCTGTCTGCGCCGTTTGCAGTTTCATTATACACCGCATTCGGCTGATACAGCCCCGTGCGAAGGTCGAAGGCGTGGCGCGGAAGATGCCCGTTTGCCGTCATCACGTGTTCGGGTCCCGCAATGAGCGTTCCGGCGGTTGTGCCTGTGAGTGCGCTTGTGCGGTTCGTAAAATTCAGGTGCGGCAGCCCCCAATTTACGCCATTTCCCGAAGCAGGCTGAAAATCGGCAGTACGCTGGGGAAGCGTTTGGGCAACGTTGCTCGCGCTGTTGATAACAACATTATGCACCCCCCACACACCGCTTGGGAACTCGATTTCTGACATAATCTCACTTGTTTCGCTGTCGTACTGAAGCGTCGTCGTGGCGGTGCTGTTGATGGGCGCGTCGTAAAGACTATTGGTAATAACAGGAAAACCATTCACGAAGTTTTGTACGCCTGTGAGCGGCTTCTGCATGATTGTGGTGGCGCTTTGCGTACCATTCACGCGGTTTAGCGTTTGGCGAATCACTTGCCCGAATCGCGCTCTGTCCAGTGCTTGCGGTGCGTCGCCGTAGAACAGCCCCCGTGCAGCATAGCCGTGTCCCGCACCAATGCTCAAGTACGACGGTTCTGCGGGAAGTCCATGCACAACAGGCGCTTTTATGCTTGGAGTCATGTCCATTTGTTCGCGGTTCGTGGATGCCGAAAGCGTGATGCCGACGGGGAAAGACGCGCCTTCAGGGTACAGCGCTTGGTCGTAAAGAATGATTCGCGTGGAAGCGGTCGTGAAGCCCACAAATGCCACAGGGTCAGTGTTGCCGCCGTAGGCAGACCAAAGCGGCTGTGGAGTTGCAGCAAAAGAGGTAGTTTCTGTACCATCGCCGGAAAGCGAGGTGCGAAGCGTCGTACCGATATTGTTCTCCTCGCGGAAGCCCGTCAGTCCTGTGCTGCGCAAATACACAAGCGGCGGAAAATATCCTGCTTTGCTGGCGGACTGGCTCGCACGAAGTTCGCCGCCGTGCGCTTGCGAGAGATAATACGGCAGAACGGGCGGAGCGCTGGCATTACCAGCACTCACGGGAACGCCCGGATAGGCGAGGTTCTGCAAGCCTAGTCGCGCCTCGCCTTGCAGAATGAGCGCCCGCGAAATTGTTACCGTCGTAACAGGCAAAAACTTCGTGCCTGAGCCGCGCAGCACGAGATGGCTGTACGCGGCAGTAGTGGAAGGCTGGAAGAGCGCAGCCGTACCAACGCCCAAGCCAGACGGCGACGAGCCAAATTGCGATAGTACGCCGCTTGTGGGGTCGCCTGCTTGCTGCACTCCGGCGTTGGCGTTGAAATTATTGTTGTAGGGGTCGAATAAGCCGTTTTCACCTGCCGCAAGACCGGGCGCAATAATGGGTCCGGCAGGATTAAACGACAAATACGGCGAATCCTGCACAAGCGTTTGGTCGCCCGTGCGGGAATAAATAACCGTGCCGTTGAAGCGTACATCGGCAGCGCTCAGACTGCCCACTATTCCCGGAAACTCCAGCGCTCCGCCTTCTTCGACGACGGCATAGCGCATACGCGATGTGACGCGGCATTCGGTGGAGGTGAGATAATTTGCGCTGCCGTTCGCAAATTGTTCGGCATAAACGCCCGTGCGCCCGACGTTACCGCTCACCATCTGCAGCACTGCATTATTCATCACGTGCAGAACGCCGGAGGTGACCGAACCTTCATTCACCAGCAGGGCGGGCGCTTCCACGCGCAGCGTCCCGCGCCGTACCTGCACTATGCCCGCCGTGAACGTGCCTTGCAGCGTTCCGACGGCTGTGCTGGGGTCGTCGGTCGGTCCCTCAAACTGGTCTGCACTGTAATTTCTATTATTGATACGCCCAAGGTCGAAAATTGCCGTCCAAAAGCTGTTCCGTCCCATCAGTCCGCGAAAATTTGCACGGCGTTCCGGCGGATTGGAAGCAAGCATGGAAGCGGTGTAGGCGGTATTGTCGAAATATCCGGTTTGCGTGGCAAGCGTGGCTGACCATTCTTCGGGCTTAGTGATGACGCGGCTTACACCTCGAAAGACAAGCGTGGAGCCAGTGCCAATCGTAGCGGCGGTTACTTGAATTTGGGCTGCACGGTCACTACGGTCAAACGCAGAACCGGAGTAGTAGCGGAGATTACCGTAAATGCGCAGTTCCATATTGCGCGGGCGGTATTCAATCTGAGGTTCAGTAAGAGGATGAACTCGATAAATGGCGGTATCTTGATTTCCAAATCGTGTGCTTATAGGGAATGCAGCGGCAATTCCTGCGTATTCTGTACTGACAAACCCACCAAACCTATCGCCATCGTACCAATCGGTCGGAGCAAAACCACCCACAACAGAACCCCATGTCGTCGTAATTGAAGCGTTGGTGTGAATGTTGAGATTAATGACGTCGAGGAATGCCGAGCCTTGAGCGCCATTGTAAAAAGCTGCTTCTGTGGTAGCGCGAGTAGCAATGACCGTATGCCCCGCCTCAATAAAAACATTTGCAAAGCCATTCGGTACACCCACTTCCCGTGTGGCAGTAATCCACACACCAGAGCGCAAGACTTGCCATGTGGACAAATCTACCCAGCGCCCGGAGCGAGCGGAACGGAAATTACTGGCTACATCAGGTACCTCATCAAGAAGTTGTGCTGGAAGATGAACGCAAAAAGAAATGCACGAAAGCACACCAAGGAGAAGGAAACGGAACATACGAGAAACGGAAAATGTGAACGGAAAGCCCTGCTGGTTCACAAGTTAGTGTCGGAATAGGAGATAGGCAAGAGTTTTTTTGAGAAAAGTGTGCTTACTCCCCCGCAAATCGCACCACTTCTATTCCCTTGTCCTTTGCAATCGTGCGAACGCGCTCACGGAGCATCTGAGCGGCTTTTTGGGTGATGCCGGAACTTTCGGCTGCCGAGCGAGCATCGTTTTGGAGTGCGACGACAGCATTCGTGCGGTCTTGGGGCGTAATGCCGTTCCAAAAGCCGTTTTCATCGCGCTCCACTTTGTAGGTTTTCATTTCCAGCGAAAGAATTTTTGCCTTCGGGAGCGTAGCCGTGATGCGGAGTTCGGGGTCGTGCGTCATGGCTTTTTCTTCGTCAATGTTCAAATTGAAGTCCTCACGCAAATCAAACCCCGCTTTCACCACAAATTCCCCGCGCAGAAGCAGCGTTTTGGTGCTTCCTAAGTATGTGTGCGACCACGAGTATTCGCGGAAAATGGTCTGCTCTACCGTTGCCAGTTCCAGCGTGGGCTGCGCCTGCTCAATCACCGTCAGCCCGTTGATACTCACCGATGGCGTAAGCCCCATGCCTTGCACAAATGCGGCTGATGCGCTTTTTGCCAGATTTCGCGCACTGCGCTCCGCACCGAAGTAAAACGTCAGTACGCCGCCCAGCACCAGTAGCAGTACGGTGAAGACGATGAGCGGCAGTACGGGCATCGTCATTTTTTTGAGCGGCGAGGTGCGGGGCATGGTTTCCGAAAATGGTGAATTTTGAGTGGTGAATTTTGAAAGGTCATAGGACTTTCGCAAAAACGCAGACAAGAGTGTCTGCGCTACGACGACTTCTCATACTCTCTGGTCTTGGTGGAACAGACACTCTTGTCTGTTCATGCCAAAAGCCATTTTTGCGAAAGTCCGATCAATACACTTCTACCTCTGCCAATACTTTACTGTGCGATTGTCCGTTAGCGTTTGTAATGACCTGCTGTGCAGGAAATATGGGCTGCGCGGTCAATGACTGCACAGGCAGGGCTTTCATCTTGAGCGCCACCAGCGTCATGTCGTCCAGCAAGGCGGCACTTCCCATCCATGCTTCTGCGCAGGTTTTCAGAGCGCTCACAATCTCAGCAGGCGAGCGATGGGCATTAGCGAGGAAGCACGATTCTAAGCGCTCGTAGTCGAGCATTTCGCTGTCGGCATTAAAGAGTTCCGGCAGACCGTCGGTCATAATGAGGAGCACGTCGTCCACATCCAGCGTGGTAACGACTTCGCGGTATTCAAAGTGGCTCACGCTACCGAGCGGCAGCGCTTTGATGCTGATGTGCTCCAGAGTGCGCGTCTTTGCGCGGTAAATCACTACCGGCGGCATACCGGCAATGGCAATATGAACCTCGTTGCCGATGCAGCGCACCAGCGCAAGACACATATACATCCCGCGCAGATTCATGTTTTTGATACCACTGGAAATTTTGCTCAGAAGTTCGGCACCGTTTTCGCTGTCGGCAAGGGTTTGGAAGTAGCTCTTGGTGGTAGAAACAAGATACCCTGCTTTCATGCCGTGTCCGGTGGCATCACCCACAGCCGCCATCAGTGCGCCTGTTTCGGGGGAATAACGGAAGTCATAGTAATCACCACCCACCTCAGTCGCAGTGCGCATATATGCCGCAATTTCGTAGCGCGGGTGATTGGGGAGTTTGCTGGGAAGCATGGAAAGTTGCAGTGTCCGCGCTTCCTCGAGTTCGCGGGTCTTGCGGTCATTGTCGGCTTCCAAAAGTGTACGCTGAATATCCAGTTCTTTTGCATGGCGCTCCTGTTCCAAAGCGTGTTCGGAGAGTTCTTTTACGTGCACAATCTGCTCTTCGAGCGAAATCTGCGTCCGCGAGACCACAAGCGCAATATAGAGCGACATTGCAAGCGGAACAGCCATGTACCCAATGTACACCGTCGTTTCCATTACATTTGGGGAGATAGTGAACGGAAGTATTCTCAAGCCTTCCACCAACCACCGAAACGTCCACATAAAGGCAAAGTCCAGAACACCCACTAACATCAGCAGCGCACCAACCTCTTTTTTGCGCATAGCCCGAATCGCTATCCGCGCTGCATCCAAGGACAAGACAAGAATAATGACCATAGAAGCGTTATAAACCACCTTATGGTTCTCACCACTCACAACAAACAGTGCAATAATAACCGCTACAGTGGATACAATAGCCGACCAAAGCCTACGACGGGGCATCTTGTCGTAAAAAAGCGCATAAAATAGCAGCCAGCAAATGAGTGGTATAGCGCTGTTGTAGAAGTTCGATACAAGATTAAAGAACAAGGCTACTCCCGGATGCGGCTCCACAATCCATGAAACATACACCGTGAGAAACCGCAATGCCACGAGCAGCGTAAAAGCGGAGTAAATAAGATGAAAACGTTGCTTGGGATAAAATGCAAAGAGCGCAACGTGCAAAAGCCCCAGCGCCAGCATCATACCGATACCAATGAGATAGCGCACAGAAAAATAGCTTTCTTTTGTGCGTTGTACGTCCAGTGCTTCATCCGTTGGGGCAAAGGCAAGCCAAACAATACTACTAGCTTTTATGGACGGGACAACCGCATACCCACTTGGCATTTGGTGGAAGGAATAGCGCACCGCAAGGACATATTCGGCTTCTTCGCCAAACTGAAGAATGATGGGTTTACCTTTACTCTGGATAACCTGTTCTTTATCTGCGTTCTGGCTAGGGGTGCCAAGCGACGCAATAAGTCTGCCGTTGAGATAATATTCTGCTGCACCTACTTGATAGGGCAACATGGCGACGGAAGTATAACGCAGCGAGGAATCAAGAATGATGCGAGTACGGAACCACATCACCTGCGTCCAATCGGGGCGGAGCGAATCGGGAGTGAGATGCTTGACGAGCTGCCATTGGGTGTCGTCATAACGCGGCAATGCGTACTCCGGCTTGTCGCCTTGCGTCCAGCGCCACACATCCGGATGCCATGCACCAATTTTATAGGAATTTTTCTCAATCGTACCCGCAATATCTTTTGCCGAAAGATACACCGTACCGTTTGCATCGGCTCGCAGTTTTCGGTTCATATAGCCGTCATCACCTGCACGCAAGGACGCACCAAAGCCCAGCAGGAGCAAAACTGCTATGATAGCATGAAAGCCAAATCGAATACGCATGATAGCTCCCGTAAAAATAAAACTTTTCAAATCGTGAATAGATACTCTGTTACCCTTAGACGCACAATGCGCTAAAAGGTTGCAAGAGCGCATAGTAACGCTTTTCGCAGAGAATAAGGGTGTTAATTTTTGTTAAATTGGAGAGCAATGTGAGCATTAAAATTCTTTTGGAACAAACTCCTTTGGAATCTTCATCGTAAAACTTTTTTCACTCATCCGCGCGAGATAAAATCCCGCGTTGAGGGTCTTTTCTTCCATGCCTTTTGCGCAGTGAAGAGCAGCAATGACCCCGTAGAGCTTTTTGTCGGCATATTCGGGAAAGAACTCGCGGACGTGCTGCATTTTTGCTTGCATCTTTTGTAATTCTTGCTGATTAAGATTACTCTTAACTTCGATGACAACAAGGATATTCCGTGTGCCGTTTGCAATCGCCCGTGCGTCCAGTTCAATATGCCGCTCGCCGATAACGCGCTCGACGTTGAAATCAATAATCTCCGTACCGAACTTCTTTTTCACAATACGCTTGAGCGAAGGCAGCATCATGCCTTCGGCAAATTTGCCAAATTTATCGTGTATGCCGCCTATTTGCTTGCCGAGTTCTTTGATTTGACGCGCTGTTTCGCGCTGCTCTTGGACAAGCTGAGCAATTGCCTGTTGTAATTCTTGACTGGTCATTGCTTTTCTCCAAAAAATGTGTGCTGTGCTTTGTGCAGAATACGTTCATTTGTCATCTTCTGCAAAGCGCATCAATCCTCATCGTTACTAGCCAAATACTTCGCTAAAAATGTCTCCATCGCTTGGTAGAACTCGAAACGATTTTCTTCATTCCGAAAGCCATGCCCTTCGTTTTCTTTGACCAGATACGGTACGTCAATACCACGCTTTTTCAATGCCTCCACGATTTGATTCGATTCTTCGATGTTCACGCGCGGGTCTTTTGCGCCTTGAGCTACCAGCAGTGGCGCTTGTATTTTGTCAACGTGAAAGACGGGCGACGCATCGTGGAACAAGTCTTTATCCATTTCGGGATGCCCGACCATTTCGTGCATCATTGCTAAATACGGCTTCCAGTACGGCGGAATCGTGTTCAAGAAGGTGAAAAGATTACTCACACCGACGTAATCCACGCCACAGGCGTACAAGGTGGGCGTAAAGGCAAGTCCGGCAAGCGTCGCATAGCCACCATAACTACCACCATAGATAGCAACACGCTTCGGGTCGGCAATGCCCTCGGCAATGAGCCACTGCACCGCATCCGAAATGTCGTTCTGCATGGTGCGTCCCCACTGCTTGAAGCTGCGTTCCCAGAAGGAGCGCCCGTAGCCGGTCGAACCGCGATAGTTCACCTGCACAACCGCATAGCCGCGATTTGCCAAAAACTGTACTTCGGGATTGTAGCCCCATACGTCGCGCACCCACGGTCCGCCGTGAGGATTCACTACGACGGGAAGATTGCGTGGTGCTTGGGTTCGTGGCAGCTTGGGTAGCGTCAGATAACCGTGAATCGTCAGACCATCGCGCGACTGGTACTGAATCGGCTTCATCTCGCAGAGGTCTTTTTCGTTCAGCCATGGGCTGACATCGCTGAGTTTGGTGAGCTTATCTTTTTTGGTGTCGAAAAGGTAGTATGCGCCCAGTGAGCGGTCACTGTACGTGCGAACGAGCATGACATCTTCCTCACGGCTCATATCTGCCACGACAACTTCGTACCCTGACAAGCGAGCAGCGGCGCGTTGATAGAGATTTTTTGCCAGCTTATCCAGAAACACACGCTCGCGTTTCCACGTGGTGTAGGTGATGGAAGTGAGTACCTTCCGACGGCGCGAGTAGGAAAGCGTCGAAACGTCCACATCATCATGCTCAAAGAGCGTTTCCATAACGCTTCCCGATGCGAGGTCGAAGCGCACAATGGCGCTTTTGTCGCGTTTCAGATTTGAAGAGGCGTAGAGGTATTTATTATCGAAGGTAAAAAAGAGCGGGTCAACACTTTCTTTGAAATTCGTAGTGATTGACGGCTTAAAATCGTCTGCTTCGCTGTCGCGGTAAAGCAGCGTTGTGTTGACGCCATCGGTGGCAATCGCAATGCGCAAAGCGCCCGTGTGGTCGGTCATCCAGCCCGTGATATTGCCTGGATTTTCAGCAACAAGTGTCAGTTCGCCCGTATTGACATTCAGGCGGTATGCGTCGAAGAGTTCGGGATTCCGCTTGTTCAAGCTGATGAGCATAATATCGTCAAAGTCTTCGAGTGCATCAATAATTTGCGCCCGCACACCATCGAAGGGCGTTAAATCACGAAGCTCCTCGCCACTGACCGTAACAGAAACGATGTGAAAATTTTCATCGCCGCCAAAGTCTTTGACATAAATAATGCGGCTGTCCGATTTCCAGAAGTGCCCGGCAATATCGCGGGCGGTCTC
Organism: Ignavibacteria bacterium; assembly: GCA_014654705.1. Classification (GTDB taxonomy): domain Bacteria; phylum Bacteroidota; class Ignavibacteria; order Kapaibacteriales; family UBA4661; genus PH2015. The sequence continues at coordinate 22,376 of JACVZY010000008.1, read as the reverse complement.
GCCCGTAACGCGCATAATGCGTCCGTCGCGGCGGTCTTGGACGTGGATGTTCATGCGGTTTTCGTACGGCGCAAGCCACGAAATAAACGTGCCGCTAGGCGAAAGTTGATAACCCGATTTTTCGGGATTGCGAAAGAAATCGTGAAGTGGAATGAGTGTAGAATTATTGAGCATCGTGAACGCGGGGTGGATAACTATGAAAGCAATGACTTCCCACAAATATACTGGAAAGCAAGGAAACTTCGCACGTGCATTTTTCTGCGTGTTCTACCACATGAATTTGCTATATTCACGTCGCAATTTTTCTTTTTTGTAATCATAATTTCGGAGCACATCGCTATGAAACGAACCGCATCGGCACACTGGGAAGGCACTCTCCGCGAAGGAAACGGCAACCTGACAACACAAAGCACCGTTCTGGCTAAAACACAATACTCCTTCAAGACCCGATTTGAAGAGGGCGTTGGGACAAATCCCGAAGAACTTGTTGCGGCGGCACACGCGGGCTGTTTTACCATGGCAATCGCAGCCCAATTATCGCAAAAGGGCTTCACGCCGACGGCTCTGGACACAAACGCTGTTGTTTCGATGGAAGGCTTAGCAATCACAGGTATTCATCTTGAAACCAAAGCATCGGTGCCGAATCTGAGCGCCGCTGATTTTGCTGCGATTGCGGCGGATGCAAAAACCAACTGTATTATTTCAAAAATATTGAGCGTACCCATTACGCTGGACGCGCAATTACTTTAACTTCTGTCATTATCGTACAGCACATCGTTCTTCTGAATTTCATCAAAAATCTCTTCATATTATGTCCACAACCGAGACCACAACAGCACTTCCGGCGCATCTTCAAAAGCTACAATCGCTCACACCGCATGAAATCGTTACCGAACTGGATAAATATATTATCGGGCAGTCCGCAGCGAAAAAATCAGTCGCCATAGCGCTTCGCAACAGGTGGCGCAGACAGAACGTGCAAGGCGTAATGCGTGATGAAATCATGCCGAACAATATCATTATGATTGGTCCGACGGGCGTGGGCAAAACCGAGATTGCACGTCGTCTGGCAAAGCTCTCCGGTGCGCCGTTTGTGAAGATAGAAGCCACAAAATTTACCGAAGTCGGCTATGTGGGACGCGATGTAGAATCTATGATTCGGGACCTGGTGGAAATTGCTGTAAGTATGGTTCGTGCGGAGAAACGCGAAGAAGTCCGCACTGCTGCCAAGAAAGCAGTGGAGATGCGAATACTGGATATTCTCATTCCACCGCAAATTCGTCGTCCGGGGAGTTTTGGATTTGCAACGGGCGAAGAAGAAGAAATTGTTGAGAACGCAGCCACACGGGATAAATTCTTGCAACAACTCCAAAATGGCGAACTGGAAGAACGCATGATTGAAATTGACATGAACGATAGCGCCCCGCAAATGCACGTGCTGGGACCCGTCGGCATGGACAATATGGGAATTGACTTAGGAAATATGCTCGAAGGAATGATGCCAAAGCGCACTATTAAACGCAAAGTAACCGTTGCCGATGCACGTCAGCTTTTGGAACAGGAAGAAGCTGAAAAATTGATTGACATGGATGCCGCTATGCAAGAAGCCATCGCCCGCGCCGAAAATATGGGCATTGTGTTTATTGACGAAATTGACAAAGTAGCCACCACGGGCGGAGGCGGCGGTAGCGGTGGACCAGACGTGTCTCGGTCGGGTGTGCAGCGAGATTTATTGCCGATTGTAGAGGGTTCGACCGTTTCCACGAAATACGGCTCGGTACGTACCGACCACGTACTCTTTATTGCATCGGGCGCATTCCACGTTGCCAAACCGTCCGACCTTATTCCGGAGTTGCAAGGTCGCTTCCCTATTCGCGTAGAATTGGACAGCTTGAACGAAGACGATTTTTTCAAGATTCTGACCATCCCCGAAAATGCACTTATCAAGCAATACCAAGCGCTGATGTCGAGTGAAGATGTGGAATTGGTCTTTGAAGAAGAAGCGATAAAAGAAATTGCGGCGACAGCAGCCTATGTCAATCAAGAAGTGGTCAATATCGGCGCACGGCGTTTGCACACTATTCTGACGACGCTTTTGGAAGAAACGCTCTACAACACGCCGGACAATATCACGGATAAAAAAATCCTGATTACGCCGAGCTTTGTGAAAGAGCGCTTAAACGCAATAGCGAAGAATCAAGACCTCAGTAAATACATTCTCTAAAACCTCTACAACAATGCGAATTTTAGGCGTTGACCCGGGAAGCGTTGTTTGTGGCTATGGCGTAGTAGAGAAAGAGGGCAAGAACCTCACGCTCATCGAATACGGTGTCATTGAGGCAAAGCGGCAGCACGAAGATCTGCCGATGCGGCTCAAGACCATCTACACGCGGCTTCAGAAGGTGATTGAGCGTTCGCTGCCCGACCAGTTGGCAATCGAGACGATTTTTTATCACAAAAGCGCTTCTTCGATTATCAAATTGGCTCACGCCCGCAGCGCTGCTATCTTGGCGGCGATTATGGTGGACATTCCGGCGGCAGAATACGCGCCACGCTTCATCAAACGCGCCGTCACAGGCAACGGTAATGCCAGCAAAGAGCAGGTGCAGTATATGGTGCGGACGCTACTCAACATTGAGGAAACACCGGACTTCTACGACGCCACCGATGCACTTGCTGTGGCAATTTGCCATTCGTACCAGATTGCTGCACTCGCTGGAAAGGGCGGTAAACGCAAGGCTTCATCATGGAAAGAGTTTATTGAGTTGAATCCGGAGCGCGTTAAATCTCAAAAGTAAAAAATAATTTTTGGGGATTTTGCGAAAAACAGTTGACAAGTCCATAGAAAAGTCGTATATTTGAAACTCACTTTGACAATCAGTACTGTTTTGTTAGTCTTTTACAGTTCCTTCCGCGGGCTCATAGCTCAGTTTTGGGAGAGCGCTTGAATGGCATTCAAGAGGTCAGGGGTTCGATCCCCCTTGAGTCCACGCAGCAGAACAGTTACCCTACAAAGTGATTGACAAAATGGGATCGTAGCTCAGCTTGGTTAGAGCGCCTGCCTGTCACGCAGGAGGTCGCGGGTTCGAGCCCCGTCGGTCCCGCTCTTGATAGAAAAAAAGCCCGTAGAATATAACTTCTACGGGCTTTTTTGTTGAATTGAACATTGTTTCTCATGTTAAGTACGTCGCTAGATTTAGTTTGGATTAAAAGGGCTAAAGTTGATAGTGAGGAATTTGCCAACATGAGCCATACAGCGATTGACGGCATAAAAGAGAGTTTCTTTGCCCTGATAGTCTTCAAGGTTCAACCATTCTTTTTTGAGTTTTCGCCAGAGTGTTTCGGCAATGTTTAAGTGCGGAGAATAGGGCGGAAGAAAGAAGATGAACAATCTTCGTGCTTGCTAGGTACGCAAACGCTCCCGAAACGCTTTTGACCGATGCACCCCGAAGCGTTGTTAAGAACAAGAAAGGTCAACTTTGTGAGGCTCAGACAAAAGCGATCAAGATACTCCACAAGAAATTGCCCGTTGATGATTGACTCTGTGCTTGTCCAATGGCAGAGATTGCTTCGGCTGATAAGTCCAAAGATATTGAGTGCATATCCTTTACGGACAGCAATAGCAACATCTTCACCCGGAAATTGCCAGCCGTAGGGAACATAGCCCTCGCTAGAAACACGGCTTTCATCGCCATAGAACAGGTCGATGAGTCCTTGTTCCGACAGACGCTCCAGATCTTGCACACACCAGTATTGATGCGCATAGACTTCGGAGTTTGGTTTTCCATGACACCGTTTTCTTATGTGTTTGTATCGTCCGCCAAGACTTTTAAAAAATTGCGAAACGTTGTCCGACTCGCTTTTTACCGCTTGCGCCTTGCCACTCGGGGCACGCGCCATCTCTGCACGTTGGCGATGGTCGTTGATGTGCTGGCGCACCGATTCGGTATCGCTGTGTTCCATCATGGGCTTGCGACCACGACCCGGCTTTATCAGCAAACCGGAGATACCTTCGCTTTTGTACCGACAAAGCCAACTATTGACGCTCACATCGGTCATGCCCACGATCTGACCAACATCCTTTGATGTTCGTCCCTCGGCTTTGAGCAATAGAGTTGAGCAAAACGAGCGTTCTGGGTGCCTCTTCTTCGTTGGGTGTGGTGTCAACGAGTTTATAACCCCGCACAACGGCAGCCATGGCGCGGTCTTTGGTCGCAACGAGCACCAACGGCATCTTTACAAGAGGATATGGACGATGGCATTAACAATGATATTGAGCGTGTATTCACACGATCTCCTCGTTGAGGATTTGCTTGATATCAACAGTTTGATTATATTTTGCTCAGGCAATACGTTTGATTATATTTTGCTCAGGCAATACTAAGGTTAGAGGGATAGGAAATGGTATTTATATCACTCAATGTGCGGGTTTTGCCTGCTCTTTTCAAACAGCCTCTACTATCGGGGGACGGATATGGTATGTCATACCCATACCATGCAGGCTGTATTGAGAAAGTGCCCAAACGATTACCATGCTTTATCCAAGTGTTAAAGCATCTGTAATATCGTAACAACGCAGGCAAAAGCTTTGTAAGGTTGGTATAAAAATTTATATTGCCAAAAAACGAAACAAAAGGTTTTCAGGCGCTCTCAAGCCTTCACCATAGCCTACAATATCTAACCTTTTGTTTTAGAAATTGACCCAAATTATCAATTGAGATATTTAATCCCAATGAATACAAAAACGTTTGTTGCCTCATTTGTTCCAAATGCCGTTATTCACGACCCCAAACACTCACGCCGAGCGCGAATACTTGTAAGTATTATCTTGATCTATTTTGTGATTGCACTATTTAGTACAGGCATTATGATATGGGGTTACGGATTAACGGGGCGGTCGCTCTTTGCGGCATCATTTCTTGCCTCTGAAGTAATTGCACTGGTGCTATTACGAATAGGATTAGCCTCCCCGGCAGCACACGTATTTATTTCTGGCTTGATAATCGCTTCATTCGGTATAACGTGGCTTGATGGCGGTGTAACTTCGCCCTTTGCTGTAATGCTGGCTATCCCTGCAATGTCGTCCCTCCTTGTCCTGGGCAGGCTGCCTGCTTATATCTATATGACGATTATTGCATTATACATTGGGATTGCCACAACTGCCTCATACCTGGGCTGGCTTCATCCCATAGGCTTCAGACCCGACGTTGCAACAATCATTGCGGCTCCGACACTTCTTGCTGTTTCCGGTGGTTGTTTAGCAATGGCTTTTTTATTTGAGGGTGGTCGCCGCAGGATGCAACGGTTATTTGAACAAGAGCAAGCAGCAACACAACGAAAAATTGATGATGCGATAGAACAAATTCAACATCAGCAAGAAGAATTACGCCGTAAAGATGCAGAGGTGATTGCTCTTGAAAAAGAAACCCAACAATATCTTGCCGATAGCGTGCAAGCGATGTTATTTGCAATGGAGCAATTTGCTGTCGGCAATCTGATAGTAAAAATGGATGTGCATGGCAATGATGATATAGCAAGATTGTACAAAGGCTTCAACACCGCTTTGATGAATGTGCGTGATATGGTCGGTGAAGTTGCTGATGCTGTAAAACTCTCAGCCTTTTCATCATGGAGTATTTCCACATTAACCGATGCCCTTGCCAAATTACTGCAACAACATGCAGGCGAAGCAATGAATGTTTCCGCAGCTGTCGATGAAATTATTATCGCTCTTTCGGATACAAGCGGTTACGCCTCGAATGCAGCAAGTGAGGCTAAAATTGCAAGCGCCGATGCAGAAAAAGGCGGTGAAGTATCTCGCGATACCATGCGCGTGATGGAAGTTATTGTCAGTATAGTGCTTGAAACAGCAGAGCGTATTGCTGCATTGGGAAGTTCGGGCGAACAGATTGGGGAAATTGTTCAAACGATAGAAGAAATTGCAGACCAAACAAATCTTCTTGCTCTCAATGCTGCTATTGAGGCTGCGCGTGCTGGTGATCAAGGGCGGGGCTTTGCTGTGGTAGCCGACGAAGTACGAAAATTGGCTGAACGCACTCAAAGCGCAACAAAACAAATCGGGGTTACTATTCGCCAAGTACAAGCCGAAACTTCGGCTGCCGTAACAGCAATGAAAAAGGGTGCAGATCAGGTAAGAAAAGGGCAGCAAGCGGCTGAACAAACTGCCGCCTCACTGGAAAGTATTATCTTCCGCGCAAGGTCAGTAGCCGATTTAATTGAATTGCTGGCGCAGGCTACAGAGATGCAGGTCGAGCTTGTCCGCGAGGTGTCTTCCAGTGCAACGATGATGAATAACCATGCCCAGCAATCTGCCTCGAACACCAACGAAATCGCTCGCCAGTCCTTAGAACTCAATCTCCTCATGGAATCATTGCAGCAGTTAGTCAAACAATTTGTCATGCGTGAAGAAGGCGATGAACGTGAATTTTATGGACACGGCATTGCTCAAGTTTTTAAGCACAATCCCCAATTTGTAACAGAATATCGTCAAAACCGCAATACAGATTGAGAGATTACATTGACTACAATGGACAATGCTTTTACAATGACATTCTTTGAACGATAAGTCACTCCCGGAATTCCCGGGATTTGAATCACTTTCTCATAAAAATATAATGCTCCAACCCAAAACAAATCCCAAATGGAAGGAATTCGTCCTTGCCCAAAAGCGATATACGTTTTCGTTCCTGGCAACGAAGATGTTGGCACAACGTATTCAGCTTGCAATCAAGACTGATGGATCTGAGGCTAACATCCAAAAATGTATTGACGAGGCGTATGCCTTCTTTACGAAATATGAAAAGATGGCTGCCGGTGATTTGCAGCAGATTTTCAGTTAAGACGTTTCTTTTACTATTCACAATTTTCTTCTCCCCTTCACAAGGCTCAATACATGAAAACTCTTTTTTCTTTTCAGGAAGTTGAACAGATGATCCACGATGGCAAGATGCTCTTGCTCGGTGCCACAGATACACTTTTAGCCAAACTGCCAAAAGGAAATTGGATAGGCGGCTCAATTCCTTACTTCATGAGCGAACGCGGTGGATTGTACAGCGATAACGAAATTTATGTGGATACTCTGCCCTCCGATGCACATATTGTTTCCATAACAAATTACGATGCCGGCTCTATTCCGAATGTTACCGCAGACGCACCGGAGAACGGACTTTCGATTATTATTATTCCTGCATTTACTGAAGTGCATACTGAATATGCAGAGAACGCGATTATGTACAATAATATCTTTGCAAAGCCTATCACCGGATGGGTTGCAGGGACTCATGTAGATGAAATCGGAAAAACAAAACCCACCGTCTTCAACGGCAAAACTGGCGAAAGATTAGATGATAAAGCGGTCGTAATGCACTGCGAGTTGCCCGATGGTATCCAAGCACGGTTGGAAATTGTGAATCTTTTTACACAAGGTGCCGGCGACACACTGACCTTTGAGAAAACAGGGTTTGCACAAACTGAGTGCTTTGTTAATGGTGTGAAATCAAGTTTTGCAGAAGTAATGAAAAAATATAACGGAGACTTGCGCCTGCCGTTGGTAGCGGATTACTACGGTGCAATGATTAATGTATGTTTTGCCAATATTGATGAAGCAACACAGTCGGTCAGTATGTTTGCTCCGGTACTGAAAGGCGTAGAATATAAGCTCGCTACTCCTTTATCTAAGCCTTACGATACAGCTTTTAATGAATTATTAGCAACACAGCAGAACGCCGCCCCCGTATTTTCATGTAACTGTATTTTGAATTATTTATATGCTGAGTTAGAGGGTAAGAAACTGACTATAACAGGACCGATGACCTTTGGAGAAATTAACTATGTCTTGTTTAATCAAACCTTAGTTTCGGCAACGTTTGAACGCGTGGGGTGAACCTTTATCAACCTACGAACCATACAGAACAAGCAGATAAAAGAAGAGAGTACACACTCCGTTTTTATCTGCTTTTTCATTTTGAAAACCTTTGTCCCTTACCTCAACCCTCTCCCAAAGGAAGAGAAAACAAGATACAGAGCCATTTTTCTTTCTCCTTCTTCCTTTGGGAGAAGGTCGGGTTTCAGTACGGTACACCTATTTAGAAAAAAAGTTCTTTGAAAGTTGAAGACCATACGCACGTGGCGTAGGTTTGTAAAGGAATCATCACAAACCACCGACAAAACCAGTCACGAACATATAACCAGTATAGACAGACACAACCGCCGAGCGGACGCGCGTTCACGCGGGGAAGCTCGGAGCGAATGATACACGGGGGCGATGGTTTCGCCGGAGCGCCGCGCGAGGACGAAACCATCGTCCCCGATGACGCTGAGGCAAAGAGAGTACGAAGTAAAGCACAAATGCCGGCGCACCGATGAGGCAAATCAGCAAGGGTTTGATAAATACGGCAAACAATACTTAGTGAGAATGGTTTTTAGTCTGTTGACTTAACCCCATCACCAAGTTCGAGACTGTTCCAATCCGGTATTTTCCCTGTGGTAATGATTTTTTGAGCAATTGAAGCGCAAATTTGAAATACCTCGTTGATTTGCTCTAAACCAAATTTCTTGAGGTTTTCAGGTTTTACAGCACCTTCGTGAACCATATCACTACGCACAGCATAAAGTGTTTTAATGAGCTTTCTGATATGATCCCGCTCCGAAAAAGTATTGCCAAGCAACAATGCTGTTCGCAAGGCTATTTTGAAAGTGATTTCTCCATTTTTACCATCCGCTCCCACAACAAGTGATTCCATAGCTGTTGCTAATTCAATAGCTTGGTTACCAATATTACTTCTGCGGATAGCATTATTGAGCCGTCCGGCTGAGACAAGAAGTTTTTGCTGAAGTTTGCTATCAAGATTTAGATAACCAGGTATTACTTGCTTTGCTATTTCGTTATCAAACATTGAAATATTCTTGAAACTCATTGGGAAAATTTCTTGGCTAGGCTGTATAGTCTGACGACCAGTCTCTAATTTCCGAATATTTGAATCAACAAACTCAAACCACATCGCTCCCGTGGCAACGCTACATGGACCAACAAATGTTAGGATTTGTATGATTTCTGATAGAAGTTCTCTGTCTTTGTTCAAAGATGTATCGTCTGTTGCTCGTTCATCTACACTTTCAAAAAGAGGCTCTATTTTCGTCTTGATGATTAAAATAGAATCCGGCTCTTGTAGTGCTGCAAATGGTACAAACAGGTTATCCATTTTTTTACTTATACTTTTCGGCGTATAATGTTCTCGTATCCATTCCTTGCTTGATGACTCAAAGGATTCAAACGGCATAACTTCAATTTTGGGGGACAAATGACAATGCTCTTCACATTGCAATCCCCATAGCGCTGCAACAAACTGCCCTTCAGCTGTTGAAGTGTGGTAAATTGTATTGAACCATTGCATAGTGCCTTCGACTGAACATGTTTCTAAAACCATTTGCACTAGACATTGGGGCAAAGTAAAGAGCAAACTCTCCGATCCCAATCCATTGTTCATCATGATATTGGTTGGGACAAAAACTTTTTCCTTCAAGACGGCTTTTACATATTCACTCAATTCATGTTTCAGCATGAACTCAAACCATTCGGGATGATCTTCTTGCAATTCGCCTTCTATCTTAATGCGAATGTCGCTTTGAGGATTAAGGACCTGCTCAAGTGCTTCTTGCACTGCTTCGAGGCTTGAGGGAGTAAGATTGAAAATCATGGAGAAGGTATTTTGATGTGAATTCTGGATGGAGGTATCTCTCAAAGCTAAGAAACAAACTCTGAAGAACAAAGAAAAAGCCCGCTTGAAAACGAATGCTTCCAAGCGGGCTTTTTATCTCTTCACTAAACATTTTATGCCAAAATAGTAGCACGCGAACGTTTTTTCACACGTACAGACGGAGAAGTTTTTTTCGTTGGTGTTTGCGATGATTTCTGCGCTGCCAAGCGCTTCGCTCGGCTACGGGCAATATACTCGCTCACTTCACGGTCTTCTTCGGGAGTGGGTTGGCGATGCTCCACATACAGGACAACGCCTTCGGGGTCTTTGATGTAGCCCATAATAATTTTTGACTTGAAGATTCGGTTCTGATTTTTCATCTCACAAATACACAAAATTTCCCGCTTGCATCCAATAATAAAAAAGCCCGCCTCAAGCGTAATGCTTGAGGCGGGCTTCATTCTTTATGTACAATCTTCTCAACATTTTCAAGCCTGCGGTCGCGGTCTTCGTCGGCTTGGTGCTTCACGGCGATTTCTTTCTCAATATGCTGAAGGTTTTGACGGATGCCCAGCACGTCGCCATGCAACGCCTTCAGGAAATACGCTATCACCGACACCAAACCCGTAATAATGTACAACTCAAGTTTGTCCATGGGTGATGTCCTCCGCCAGTGAGGTAAGTGATTTCCATGCGGCATCAAGTTTTTGAGGATTGATGACTTATTTGCCCGTGAAAAAGCCGATGACCGCAATCGCGGCAGCTTCCAGCATCCGTACCGTGCCGTCGTCTATCGGCAAGCCGAAATGATTGCCCAAGTATGCAATGAGCGCCACAAACGCAACGGCGCTTGTTGTCCAGTTCTTCGCCTGTGCCGAAGCAATGAACCGCTGGATTTTGCCGATGAGCGTTGGCGCGGCGGCTATCCATTGAAAGACCGATGGAATACGAAATTTGGTTGGTGATGGTGTTTCTGAAGGCATGATTGCTCTCCTTATCGAAAGTATGCGAAAGCCATGGTTACCATGGCTGGTGGGATAGGGTGAAATGGAAACTTTGTTTCAACTAAGCGGTAGAACGGTTTCAAACCCGTTCTACCGCTTTGAAATTTACGGAAGGGGAAACTGCACAGCACCAACGGCAGTTTTTGCAGAGGTGAGCGCGGTCTTGATGCTATCCAATGCCGTGCGGAACGCCGTATCGGGCGTGAACTGCACTTCGCCGTCAACGCCTTTGGCAAAGACGATAACTTTGCCGTCTGCGTCGGCTTGCAGAATATCAAACGCCGCAAGCGCGTCGGTGCAATTTTTCTCCAGCGTTCCGATGGAGCGCACCGCGCCGACGAAATCTTGGAGTTCGGTGAACTGGCGGTAATTGCCGTTGGCTTGCGTGGCAATGCCTTCCAGCTTGGTGATTTGCGACAATGCAATATCCATTGTGCATCCTTTTCAAATGTGGTGGTGAAAAATGACCGCCATCGTCGCCATGATTACCATGGCTGATAACGTGGATGCAAAATAGGGAGGCGGGAAGCACGGGAAAACTGAATGATAATGAACGTATGGAGATGGTTGTGGCTCTCCACGTGTTATGCTTTGGAGAAGTTGGCAGCTATTATTTGTAAAAGGTCTTTGCTCGTGCAATATCGCTGACCGAAATTTCAAACCAGTTCAGGCTGTTGACTGTCGCGTCCATACTTTTGTCTCCCGAATACCGCGTGAATACAATGAAGAATTATGTACATCTCAAATGTACTCAAAGTAGCCTCGAACATGGTATTGTTTTTTGATAATATGACCTGCTCCCATTTTGTGGACAGGGAGTATCGGAGCGTTTTCTGCGCTCCATTTGCTCAGGAAAGTCATGAGTCACGCATTACACTATAAAACACCGTCGTCCGTGTTGTAGTGCGTTGGGGAATGCTGTCCCGCTGTATCACGCACGTCACCGATAAAATCACCCTTTTATTGCCCGAAGGAAAAGGATCAGTTCAATGAAAAATTTGTGGAGACTTCCGATTGTAATGTTCATTGTCGCTGCACTCATGCTCTTTGGGGCAGTAGATGGAATTGGGCAACCTTCGCGGACAATAGACAGCCTCCAAAACATTGTGCGGAATGCGGAAAGAAGCAACCGCGCCGATACGTCTTTTGTGAGAACCCTGAACGCACTGGCACGAGCATACCGATTTACGAATCCAGATAAAGCAACCGAATATGCTCAAAAGGCGCAAGTGCTTGCACAAACTATTGCGGACACCATCGGCGAGACATTTGCGCTTCGGAATATAGGCATCTTTTTTATGGATAAGGGGTTTACGGAAAAAGCTGTCGAACATTTATTGCGGGCTGTTCGCCTCAGCGAGTACATTGGCGATAGTTCAGGTATTGCAAAGTCGCTGAACGCATTAGGGCTTATCAACCAACAAAAAAGCCAGTACGCTCTTGCCGGCACATACCTCCGCAAAGCATTACCCATTGCCGTAGCAATAAGAGACAAAGAACTGGTGAGTTATATTCGGAATAATTTAGGACTCGTGCTATGGAAAACGCAGAATTACGATAGTGCCCTCGTGGAATTTCAGTATGCGTTGTCCATTCAATTCGCTCTCGGAGATTCAGCGTTTGCATCACGGGCGTATCACAATATCGGACTGGTTTCCCTCGACAAACGTGATACCGCTCTAGCGGAAGAGTATTTTTTACGGTCAGCAAACCTTTCTTCCGCCATTGGCGACCAACCCGGTCTGATGAAAGCGTACTATTATTTGGCTCTTCTCCATCTTGCTCACCATAGACCGTCGGACGCACGAGCATTGGCTACAAAAGCATATCAGGTTGCAACAGCATTAGGCTACCGTTCTGAAGAACGATACATTGCTATTCTGTTGGCAGAATGTTATGCGGTCGAAAATGACTATCGCACGGCATACAAATTTAGTAGCCAAGCGGCTTTGCTGAGTGATACTCTCTACAATACCGAAAGCGCAAAGCGTATTGCCTCCTTACAAGCAATGTACGACACCGAACGAAAAGACTTTGATATTCAACGGCTCGAACAAGCCCGCATTATCCAAAACATGGAGCAGAGCCGCGCGACCATCATTCGCAACATTCTTATTGCGGGTCTTGTCCTCTTGAGCATCATTCTCGGTTGGGGAATACATCAGTACAATCTCAAACAGCGTTCGGGCAACGCCTTGGAACAAAAAAACACCGAACTTCTGAATGCCAATAATGAAATCTTGCGGCAGCAGGGGATTTTGGAACATCAAGCCAGAGAGATAGAGTTGTCCAATGCCGAACTTACGGAAAGCAACGCACTGCTTCAGCATTTGCACAATGAAAAAAATGAGTTTTTGGGTATAGCCGCTCACGACCTAAAAAATCCGCTTGCACATATCATCCTGACAACGGGAACGATAACACGCTATTTCGAGCGCATGACCGATAATGACGTTCAAGAGCAGATTAGCACCATCAATGCGGTGGCGGTGAGAATGACAGAAATTATCTCCAACCTATTGGATGTGAATGTCATTGAGCGGGGCGCTTTGACGTTGCATCCGGTTCATTTCGATATTGTGCCGAACCTGAGGACTATTGTTGAAGAGTACACCTCCCGCGCTAAAGAAAAAGATATTACATTGCATACCGACATGACGACGACAACACCCTTCTTTGTTTTTGCAGACGAATCAGCAACCAAACAGGTGCTGGACAATATTATCTCGAATGCGGTGAAATATTCGCCGCTCGGTAAGAAGGTGTTTATCCGCGTGAAAGCCGACACCGAATGGATTCGCGTGGAAGTGCAGGACGAAGGTGCGGGAATTTCGGCAGAGGAAATGACGAAGCTCTTCGGAAAATTCGCTCGTCTTTCTGCCCGACCAACAGGCGGCGAATATAGCACGGGTCTGGGACTAAGCATCGTCAAAAAAATGGTGGAAGCGATGCAGGGGCGTGTGTGGTGCGAATCGGAGGTGGGGAAGGGCGCGACGTTTATTGTGGAATTACCATTATCAGTAAGTTTATGAAAAGCGAACAGAACAAACATTCTGCCAATCGATACTTTTGCATCGTCTTGTTTCATCTTGGAGGAAAGCAAATACTCGTCCTTTACTGCTTTCTCTGCTCATCGACACTTTTTGCACAGGTGAGCCGAATAGATTCTCTTACCAACGTTGTTATGGAACGAGAAAATCTTGGAAAATTTGATACGACAACGGTTCAACTTTTGCAGACACTGGCGAATTTACACATTAACAGTAATATTCGTCAAGCCCAGAAGCATAGCCTTCGCGCACTGGAAATTTCCGAACAAATACAGTATTCTGTTGGGCAAATGAGGGGATATCTGGTGTTGTCGCGTATTGCTACGAATCTCGGCGACTTTGCGAAAGTCCATGAATACCTCGAAAAAGCGTCAACGCTGAATAAAAAAACGGGAAAAATAACCGAACTCGTGGATATATGGAACACCTACGGACGATTGTACCAAGTGCAAAATCAGTATCAGAAAGCACTTGAAGCGTATTACAAAGCACTCGCCTTTAGTAATGAACTACCACTTTTTGCTGGTAGAACACGAGTATTGATGGGCTTGACATTAGTACATCGCTTACGTGGTGAGTATGCAAAGGCATTGGAATATGCGTATAAGGGATTGAAAGCGGCAGACTCGCTGAATGATAAGGAAAATTCGGTACGTCTCTACGGCGATATTTCGTATATCTATTCCGACCAAGGTCGATACAATGAAGCATTAGAAGCAGGATTGAAGTGTATCGAAGGCTTGCAGCGGCTTAGTCAACCAAGCCAATACAAAATACCAATAGCGATTCGCAGCCTTGGGGTCAGTTTAGCCTATCAAGAATTGAAGCAGTATGACAAAGCTTTAGAATATTGCCTGAAGGCTTTGCCGGTGCTTCAGGAGGTACGTGCTATTGACCATGAAATAACTGCCCATACTCGGATGGCAAAGAATTATTCGTTGCAAAAAAACTATGATAAAGCGAGTATCTCTGCCAAAGAAGCACTACGGCTTAGTACAGAAAACAAGGATACGGCGGGCATTGCAAGAGCATTAGTTGTGCAAAGCCTTATTTCAAGCGACCTTCAAAAACATCAAGAAGCAATCAATCTTGCTGAACGTGCTTTTTCCACGGCGAGTCCTATTGCAAACAGCGCACTTTCTCTCGAAATTTTGTCTGTCTTGTCCTTGGTGAATGCCCGTGCGGGAAATTTTGAAAAAGCATTGGAATATTATTCACTGTATTCAGCACGAAAAGATTCCGTCTTTACGCGAGAAACTGTGCAAAAAGGGGAGGAACTAAAAATTCAGTACGAAACGGAAAAGCGTGAAAAAGAAATTCTTTTGTTGCAAAAAGACAAGGAATTACAAAGGCTCACACTCGCCGAACAGCAGGCTGAAATTGCTCGTCGTCGAGCAGAAACAGTGCAGCAACAGCAACGTGTTGACCTTTTGCAAAATGAAAAAAGTATTCAGGGCTTAATGCTCAATCAACAAGAAGCTATTATCGCCCAAACTCGGTTATTACTAGAACGCGATAAACAAGCTCTGGATTTGGCTAAAAAAGACAAGCTACTGGCTGAAATTGAGTTAAAGCGTCGTTTGACCTTGCAATGGGCATTCGGAGTAGGTCTTGTGCTCGTAACAGTGGCGGCTCTGTGGTTTGCCGCATTATATCGCAAAAACAAACGCGCACATACTTTTATCGTACGCCAGCAAGCCATTGTCGAGGAGCAGACCGCAGAAATAGAGATTATCAATTCCACACTTCAGGAGCGTAATCAAGAACTGGAAAACTTGAATATGGAAAAAAATGAAATTATCGGCATGGTTGCTCACGACTTAAAAAACCCTATTGGTGCGGTGAGAGGGCTTTCCGAGTTGATTCATAGTGGGTTTGCGGACGAGAATCAGATCTCGGAAATTACAGGACAAATTGTCATTACCGCAGACCGAATGCTCGAACTGGTGAAAAATCTGCTTGATGTCAATCAGTTGGAATCCGGCGGAATGCAGTTTCATGGCGTGACATTCGATATTATGCCGGTGCTGGAAAGTATTGTACAGCAATATCACATGCAGGCAGAAATAAAAAATATTACGTTTCAATGTATCTCGGAAGCCGCATCCACTCTTATCCTTGCTGACGAGCAAGCTACGGTGCAGGTGCTGGACAATATTATCTCGAATGCCGTGAAATATTCGCCGCACAACAAGCAGGTATTTGTGCGGGTTGTGAGCAATAGTACGAGTGTTCGTGTGGAAGTGCAAGACGAAGGGCAAGGCATTTCGCCCGACGATATGAAAAAACTCTTTGGTAAATTTGCCCGTCTTTCGGCACGTCCGACGGGCGGCGAACACAGCACAGGCTTGGGACTGAGCATCGTCAAAAAAATGGTAGAAGCAATGCAGGGGCGCGTGTGGTGCGAGTCGGAGGTGGGCAAAGGCGCGACGTTTATTGTGGAACTACCGCGATAGTGAGGTTGTTATCCGTCTTGAAAGTACAACCACCCGTAAAGGCAACAGAAATATTTCCATCACCAAAGGACATCTGTAATGAGACGTTTCCCCAGAATTCTTCTGCAAAGAAGCGATGCTACTATCCCTGAGCACCACCGCGAGGAGTTTTGGCGTGAAGTTATCTTTATTTCCATGCGTCGAATTCGTGTTCTCGTCTGGGTGGCGATCATTATACACCTATTGCAGATCGTTGCCCTGAATGTGCGTAATAGCTTTCATTTGTCCCCAACGGAGAACCAATTCACTTTTGCCATGCATCTAGGGTTATTTCTCTCGAAAGCAGTGCTTTTAGTTCTCATGTCTTTGCGTCCACTCCGCTCTGCAGGCGATGTACAACCTTACCATATTCGTGTTCTCTGGCTCACAGCATTGGTGGTGATTGTCGGAACTCAGATTTCAAGCTATGTGATTCTTTTCACCAAAGGGCACCCGATTTTTTACTTTCTTATTGCGATGATATGGTATTCGACATTACTCATACCGCCACGTACATTGTTTGCGCTCTTGACGCTGATGGTGTTGAGCTTTTGGTCGCTGGTCTCTGCTTTTTTACGAACTACTAATACGACGAGCTACAACGGCGAAGCCTATGTGGCTTCAGTTGCGGTAACCGTTTTTCTTATGTTGTCCGGTTCAATGCTTTTTAGAAATTTCGTCGAAACGTTCCGGCAGCGGAAGGCGCTGGAGGAAGAGCATAATAGAATTGCCGCACTCAATGCAGAGGCGCTGGAGTTGAATAAAGAGTTGGAGAATCAAGCCCTGACTATCAGGAACATCAACAGTCAGCTCTCAGAGCAAAATCAGACGCTCCGCGAAATGGACGCGGAAAAAAATGAGCTTATGGGGATTGTGGCGCATGATTTGAAGAATCCCATTAGTTCCGTGCGGGGATTGGCAGATTTGATGCAAAGCGATCTTGTTCCGGCTCAAGACCGTCGGTATGTGTCTAATCAAATTGTAACGACAGCAGACCGAATGCTGGAATTGGTAACAAATCTTTTGGATTTGAACCGTTTGGAAGCCGGTAAAATGAAGTTTCAGCAGGTGGAGTTGGATGTATCTGCGTTGGTAGCAGGCGAGGTGTTGCATTACCGCTCGCGGGCAGAAGCAAAGCAGATTGCGATACTGTATAGTAATGAAGCATCTTCCACCAGAATTTATACGGACGAACTGGCAATCAAAGAGGTGTTCGACAATCTCATTTCCAATGCCGTCAAATACTCACCATTTGGAAAACAAGTGTTTGTAAGAATTTTGAATACGGACAACTTTGTGCGCGTAGAAGTACAGGACGAAGGACCTGGTCTGAGCGACGACGACAAAGCAAGACTCTTCGGAAAATTTGTCCGTCTTTCCGCCCGCCCGACAGGCGGCGAACACAGCACGGGCTTGGGACTGAGCATCGTCAAAAAAATGGTGGAAGCGATGAACGGGCGCGTCTGGTGCGAGTCCGAACTCGGCAAAGGAGCGACGTTTATCGTGGAGTTACCTTGCAATAAAGACATAACTCTGGTCACTACTAACGCTGTGGAATTATCGAACTAAGGATGTTGAAGAGAGTTACCCAATTTACGTCATTTTATTCTTGAGATGCTTCTATGATACTGATTACTGTGACTGCGCTGAGTAGTTTGCTTGCTGCATTTGCGATACTATTCGCTGTTCGGGAACGTCTTCGCCGCCGAGCGGACAATCAGATATTTCGCCGACGTGCAGAAGAGTTGGCAGACTTGCACGAACAGTTGCGGCTGGCACACCTGAATTTGGAAGAGCAGCATCATGAAGTACGGCTTGCAAATGTCGAAATTCAAGAGCATAACGCTCAGTTGCATACGGTAAGTGAAGAGCGCTTGATGATTTTGGGAATGGTTTCGCATGATTTGAAAAATCCTCTCACGGCAATTCAAGGGCTTGCCGAAGCCATGACAATGACGGAACTCGCGCCCGAAGATTACAAGGAATACGCCGCTATTATCCTGGAATCAAGCTACCGAATGAATCATCTGCTTCGTGGTTTTTTAGACCTGAGCCGTATAGAGTCCGGTAGTGTTCGACTTGATGCAATTACCCTCAATGTTGGCGACGTGGTGCAAGCACTCATTAGCCAATATCGCCATGCAGCAGACAAAAAACTTATCACCATTCGAGAACAAATGCAGGACGGAGTGGACTATTCTGTCGTGGCGGATGAATCAGCTACGCAACAGGTCATAGAAAATTTACTTTCTAATGCCGTCAAATATTCACCTCACGGCACGACCGTTACCGTTCGCGTTTCGGTGAATCAAAATCTAAGCGGTGGTGCTGTCTTATTCAAAGAAGATTTAGATAGACTCGAC
This sequence comes from Ignavibacteria bacterium, assembly GCA_014654705.1. GTDB lineage: Bacteria > Bacteroidota > Ignavibacteria > Kapaibacteriales > UBA4661 > PH2015. The sequence goes on along the minus strand of JACVZY010000008.1, from coordinate 3,769 downwards.
GAAATAACCAACCAATCCCAGAAAAGCTATACTCGTATTGAAGTCTGTGATGAAGGACCGGGCTTATCAACCGACGATAAACTTAAGCTCTTTGGTAAATTTTCACGGCTTTCTGCGCGACCGACCGGCGGGGAAGATTCAACGGGTCTGGGATTGGCAATTGTCAAAACCCTCGTTGAAGCGATGAACGGGCGCGTCTGGTGCGAATCCGAACTCGGCAAAGGAGCGACATTTATCGTGGAACTGCCGAGCCACCTTTAAAAAATAGATTGTTCACACAAAACCAAACGAGGCTTACTGATGAACGAGAACGTATAATTCCTGCCTATGGCTGCACTCGGTTCGGTTGTACAAGAGTGTTTACAATGGTATGATTTTGCGTGGCAAACTACAGTCCGACAACTATAAAGCCTTAATATATGCTCAATATACACTTCAAATGGTTTGCTTACTTCTATAACCAAGAAATCATATCAACTCTTTTTTTTAACACTATCATTTTTTACTATCATGAGTAAGAATATACTGAAGGTTGTTGGCGGCATTGTCGGGGCTATTATCCTGATTGTTGTTTCCGTATTTATTCTAACGCAGGCTGGAGTAGATTTTTCTTCGGTGATTAAATTTGCGGTTTCGTTTGAAGAAAAAGCCAAACGCCAAAGCCCTCCAGCTACAGCCTCCGGAAACATCAGGGAAGTGTTTATTACCGTTGAATACAGTCAGCCCGTCAAAAATGGGCGCGAAATCTTTGGGAAGCTCATTCCGTACGGCGAAATGTGGCGCACGGGAGCAAACGAAGCAACAGAGATAACGGTGAGCAAAGATGTGATAGTTGCCGGTAAGCTACTCAAAGCGGGTCGCTACGAGCTTTTTACTATTCCAACTGCGGAGAAATGGACGATAATTTTTAATAGCAAACTTGGTCAGTGGGGTGATTTTTATTATGACCCCAAGAGTGATGTCCTTCGGGTAGAAGTACCATCCGTAAGCAATGATACTGTTCTGGAGCGACTGACATTCCAAATAGAAACAAGTCCCTTAGAAGGGTTGTCTATTGCATGGGACAAAACGAGAGTATTTGTTCCAATAACAGCACCATAAATAAAACGGTCATTTCCCAAAAGAGTTGCTGCGTAGAATTCAAGCGGTTTATATTCACACAATAGAGATGAGCTTCGATGGTTCGGACGAAACGTCAAAGCACTCATGGACACTAGTTTCCTCATCAAGGAGCATTGTGAAATAGGAGTAAACACTTCATCCGAACATGGTTTTTAATCGCAGCACTGCTCTAATGCCCAGCATTTCTTCGTCACCATTCCCACCACTATCTCCACCACCAGAACCCCAACAATGAATCAGCACCAGCCCACCAGCCACAATAACGAACACTACACTTTTTCTGAGAAGCAGTATCAAGCACTTTCCCGTGCTGCATGGTCAAAAAAAATGGATATTGCGCCCGTTGCCGAAAACCACCGTATGGAGTTTATCAGCAGGATAGTGAAACACAACTTCTATCGGAATTTTCAGGCGGTGAAGATTGGAACTGTTCTTATCATCATGGTGATGTTCATTGTTGATGTTTTCAATCTACCTAATTTGCCTAAAGAAGAGTTGATGCGCGATGTACCGTCGCACATTGCCATTTTTGTCTCCATTTTGCTCGCTTTGTTTAGCGGGCGGTATTTACAAAAAGAAGAGCCGAATCCCTCCATCGTGGCGTACTTTATTTGGGGCAATTTTTTTCAGATAGTCATCAGCCTCTTTGTCTATTGGTTTTTGTATAATTTGGGAAAAAATGCCAATCAGCTGCATATCCTCGGTCCTTTTGCGGCATTCATTGGACTTCTCACCGCCGGTCAGTACGCTACCAAAAGCTACGCTTATCTTTTCATTTTCTTCAATGCCATAGCATTTACTCTTATTTTTACGACCACAAGCGGCGATATGAGAAGTCTTTCCAATGGTCTTTTTACCGGGAATGTCGTTTTGGTTGTTGCAGCCTATTCCTCCTATATGCTTTTTAAGAAATTCCGCCAAGAATTCATCATGACCAAACGAATGGAAGAGGAACGGCGAAAAGCAGAAGAATTAAACGCACAATTAGGCGAGGCAAACGAAGAAATCAATCAGCAACTTGATATTCTGAACGAGCAAGCCCGCGAAATTGAACTCTCCAATATCACCTTGCAAGAGCAGTATTTAACGATTGAACAAGACCGTAAGGAATTAGCCGAGAGCAATGCGCTTCTCGACGCTGCGCATGAGCAGTCCGAGACTCTTCTCCTCAACATCCTTCCCGCGCCCATTGCACACCGTTTGAAATCGGGCGAACGCGCCATTGCTGACCGATTCGATTCCGTTACCGTCCTCTTCGCTGATATTGTCGGCTTCACCAAACTCTCCGCCCGCACCTCCCCCGAAGAACTCGTCCAAGGATTAAACGGGATTTTTGAGCGATTTGACGCACTCGCAAACAAGTACGGCTTGGAGAAAATCAAAACCATCGGCGATGCCTATATGGTCGCCGGTGGCTTGCCGGAACGCATACCCGACCATGCAGAACGCGTCGCATTGTTCGCGTTGGACATTCTTGTGGTCATGCAGGACGAAGCCTTGCGAACGCAGAGCGGTGAGCAGGTGAAGCTCCGCATCGGCATCCACACTGGCGAGGCAGTAGCAGGAGTTATTGGCACAAGCAAATTCAGCTATGATATTTGGGGCGATACGGTGAACACCGCCAGCCGCATGGAATCGCATAGCGATGCGGGAAAGATTCATGTTTCGGAAGAAGTGTTTGAGGCATTGAAAGAGAAGTTTGTGTTTGAAGAGCGCGGAGAAATGGAAGTCAAGGGCAAAGGCGTGATGCGGACGTGGTTTCTCGTGGGAGCGCAACGATAATAATGATGAGAGAAACAGCAGATGGATTTGTTACAAAAAATCAGCTCACGGAATGAATAAGTGTTGTCACATTCTGGGTGAGTGTATCAAAGCACCATCCTACGATTGCTTTTTATCCATAATGGCAGCGCCAATGCGTACGGCAAATGCACCCGCTTTCAGCCATGTTTTTGCATTAGCTATTATTATACCACATTACCCACGGAATTTCAATAACGGTAATCCCGCCCACTAACCATTGCTTCGACAATAGGGATGACATCGTCTGCGTTGGGCAAACGTACAACTGCCATTACTTTTTGAGGCGCAATAGCGTTGAGTACACGAACTTTTTTCATAGTTTAGAGTGAAGGGATTGCTACCTCAAGCGCGGATTGAATACAAGTAAGATTTTGAGGGTGGTATGCTCAAGCACCGACTGCCATCAGTATATCGTTTTTGGTTAATGGCAAGGACTACATAGCTGCCGAACGCTTTCTGTTTTTCGTTAGATGAACAAAGCGCTCTTTCTTGAGCTTGGCTATCCAGAGCACCGCAGCAATGTCGGCAAAATCAATATTCAACATCTTCAGAATATTGGAATTTTCTAGAGCCTTAAAATTTTTCTTTGAAATAGAATGAGCTATAAACGACGGATAATCTGTCATAAAACATCCCTCAAAACAAAACCCTTCAATGATCTCATTTCCATCCTTTTCGTAAAAAGAATAAAAAGCTCCTTTTTCAACCAGCGCAAGGGAACGGCTAATTTCCCCCTGTTCTAAAAACATATCTCCCTTACAAATGATAGCCGGTTTCAATTTTGTCCAAAAATGCCAATTAAAAGTTAAAAATCAGAGCAATCAAAGCGGCAGCCAGTCTGCCG
>JACVZY010000007.1 GCA_014654705.1 Ignavibacteria bacterium | reverse complement strand
TGATTATTCCATTCATCATCTGACTGAGTATATCCAAACGCAACTGGCACTATAAATACGACACTTAATTTTTTTGCCTTTTAACAGACCAATCGGTCGGAAAATTCACACGATTTTATCAATACCAAAACAATACGACAATGGCAACAGCAACAACATTCTCGGTGCAGCGCTTTGCACAACAACTCGCTACGCAAAGCGTTCTATGGCTTATGCGCCAAGGGCTGAATCTCAGCAGCTTCATCGCCCAAAAGGCAACCGGACGATGGGCATTTCAGGTATTCTGCACTCCGCGCGGCACGTCTCCAAAACCAAAGGAATCGCAAATACTAGCTTCGGCAAAGCGTTGGGAGCTGCCGTACACAAGTTTGCTCGGCACAAGCAAAACGCTTGTGGGATACTCATGGAATGAAATGGGCGAAAAGACCGTTCTGCTCGTGCATGGCTGGGAACTTCATGCCGGACGCATGACCCCGCTTGTAGAGCCACTTGTAAAGCAAGGCTATCGTGTCATCGCTTTCAATGCACCTGCTCATGGCACTGGCGCTGACCGCTCATCAGGAACATGGACAAATGGCGTAGAATACGCTTGGGCAGTGAATCAAGTTTTAAGCGCCCACAGCGACCACACTCAACTTCACGGAATTGTCGCGCACTCCATAGGCTGCCTTGCCACATCGTACGCACTTGCTCACTACAATCGTGAGGGAGCAAGGAAGGTTGTGTTTATTGCCCCCCCGTCGCGCCTTGCCGATTTCTTATTTGTTTTTCAAACCATGACACAGTTCTCCAAACGAGTAATGGCAATGCTCACGACATATTTTGAAACAACATATCGCACAAAAGTACGCGAGTTCGATATGCGCCATTTGGTGCGCTCCATTGACGTGCCACTGTTGTTTATTCACGACAAAGGGGATAGCGTTTGCTCCTTTGACTACACAACATCTGTCGTTGCAGAAGCCCCCAATGCTGAATTTATGCAGACGGAGAACCTTGGACATCTGGCTATTTTGCGCTCACCGGAAGTCGCGGAACGCATCATAACATTTCTAACGGATTCGGTGCAGCGCGAGTATTCAACAGAACAGTATCAATCAGTCACAAGCGCTGTTTGAGAGTGCCGCCTGACTGGATGCATACAGGATATGGGGAATGATTTGGTTTTGGAAACGTGGTGTGGTAATTTGAAAAACAACGACTATTTCGCCCAACACTCACAACCACATTCTCCATCCCATGAGCAGAATCATTCGCCTGTATTCCTTCTTCTGTGTACTATTGACCGCATATTTTCTTGTTCCAGTAATTACTCAAAGCCAAACGTCTGGCGGCAATCTTGCAGTGAAATTGGATACCATAACGCTTTTTGATAGCACGCGAAACCGCCCTATTCCTGTCGCGTTCTATTATCCGAAAGCGAATGACACGCAGAAGCCCGCAAAGCAAAAACCAGAAAAGCAGAAACTGGTAATTTTTTCGCACGGCTACGGCACAAACAAAGGTGGGGATAATCTCACGTACTCCCACATCACGGAAAAACTCGCATCGAAGGGTTATTTTGTGGCAAGTATTCAGCACGAATTACCGACCGATGACCTTATCCCGCTTACAGGCGTTCCGCAAGTCGTCAGGCGACCATTCTGGGAGCGTGGCGTGGTGAACATTTTGTTTGTGCTGAAGGCATTATCAAAGTCTCATCCCACGCTGGATTTTGAGCATTGCGTTCTCATGGGACATTCTAACGGTGGCGATATGACTGCCCTTTTCGCTGAAAAATACCCGCTCTTGGTGGATAAAATCATCACGCTGGATAATCGCCGTATGGCTCTGCCGCGTACGCACAAGCCGCGTGTTTACTCAATTCGCTCCAGTGATCAACCCGCTGATGTAGGTGTATTGCCGAGTGATGAGGAACAAAAGAAGTTTGGAATAACGATAGTCAAGCTACCAAACACGATTCACAACGATATGGACAACAGCGCAAACACAGCTCAACGAAAGGAAATTAACGATTATATTGCGCGATTTTTGCAAGAGCGTTGAGAAACGTATGTTCTACACGGCAACGGCAGTACCAATCTCCACCACAGCCCGCACCAATTCATCGAAGTCCGCCATTGTGCTGCGCTGATTCACTATCGCTACCCTAAGCACATATTGCCCTTGCAAGACCGTACTTGAAACAACAGCCCGCCCCGATTCTTGGAGACGGAGAAGAATTTCTTGGTTCAGTGCATTGAGCTGTTCAATGGTCTGATGTGAAGCGCTCTTTGCGGGATGGTAGCGAAAGCAAACAATGTTCATCGGCACAGGAGCACAGATTTCAAGATCGGCGTGAGCATTAACAAGACGCTCCAGGTGTTTCGCCTGCTCGACATTTTGCTCAATCAGTCGTGCAAAAGTATTGACGCCGTGCGCTTTCAGGCTCATCCACGCTTTAAGTGCTTTGAATCCTCGCGTGAGGTCGAATCCCCGCCCTGCAAACGGCAGTCCACCGGCAATAACGCCGCGCTCCATCGGTGCAATATAACTGGGAGCCATATTAAAAGTTTTTTCGTGCAATTCTGCATCTCGCACAAGGACACACGCGCACTCAAAGGGCAGATACAGCCACTTGTGCAAATCGAACCCAATCGAATCCGCCCGTTCCATGCCCTTGACGATAGGTCGGAGTACATCGGAAATTGCCGCAATCGCCCCGAACGCTCCGTCAACGTGGAACCACAAGCCTTCTTCGGTGCAAAGGTCAGCCAGTGCCGTGAGGTCGTCGGTTGCGCCTGTGTTCACCGTTCCCGCAGTACCAATCACGCAGATAGGTTGGAAGCCGTTTGCACGATCTTCGCGTATTGTTGTGCGAAGTTCCTCAATGTTCATTCGGTACGCAGCATCCACTGGAATACGGCATAGTGCTTTGTTCCCTAGACCCAGTATCTCCACTCCTCGCTGCACCCACGAGTGCGTTTCGGCAGAACAGTACATGGTGAGCGACTTGTGTGCCTCAGAAAACGTTTGCAAACCCTCTTCACGCACATTCCATCCTGCTTTTGCGTTTCGTGCTACCGTCAGACCGATGATATTGGCAACCGTACCGCTACTTGCCATCAAGCCGCTTGTTCCCGCAGGCATTCCCATAAGTTCCGCCAGCCATTCCACTACTTGATGCTCCACAAGCGTTGGTGCTTGATTGAATCCCGCCAAATGAGGATTCATTCCGGAGGCAAGCATATCTGCCATCATGCCAAGCGGAGTGCCCGTGCCTTGCACCCAACCCCAAAAGCGCGGGTGAAGATTCCCGTTCGGATACGGCAGCACGTTTTCCTTGAACTGCTTGTACACTGCCTCTGCGCCCTCACCTTCTTGCGGAAGCGGCTCCTTGAGTGCTGTTTGAACGTGCGGTGGTACTGGCTGCCAAGCGGGTTTGCCCGGAAGTGAGGCAAGATGAGTAAGCATATCATCCAGCATGGTGTGTGCCAGTGTGCTGAATTCGCGCCATTCTTCGGGTGTTGCGGGGTCGAGTGTGATGTGGTTCATTTGTTGGGGTTTGGTGAGTACTGAAGAGAGAAATTGACAAAACACTTCGTTTGCATATCTGCTGCTTTTACCGTGTGAAGCAAATATACGTATCTTTTTACAACCCAAACAAATACGACACCTTCACAAACTACTTGCCGTGAATCTCGCATAAATTCATTTTACAAGAGAGTATAAACCGCCATCAATCCCGAAACAGTCGTATTTTATTGATTTCTTGCCATCTGCGTAAATCTGCATACAAATTAGTACTCTTGAAGGCTGATTCATCAAAAGCTATACGACAAGCCTCTTCCAATCGTTCTTGCGATATTCCCTTCCGTATTTCATGCTTGCGGAAATACTCGGCAAAAGCTGCTAGGAGATCATGCCCATTAGTAATCTGCATTATATCAAGCACATAGTTCTCAATCTCTTGAATTTTTTCTAGCAATTCCTCTTGCGATAAAGAAATAGGTGCGGTTGTTTTTTGCAATACACGTCTGAGAAATTCACGGATATTGAGATGCCTTTCCTTCCACATAAGCAGGTCGATAAATCCCGACTCCGCACATGGTAACCCTAAAGAAGCCGTGATATTCAGCCATTTCAAACAACTGAGTGGCAGAATCATCTGCATAAGGTGATTCCGAAATTCCAAATGTTGCTCACGAGATACCTCAAGATATTCATGCAAGATTGCACTCAACGTTTTCTCGTGATTCAATATGGTCATTTCCATATCATGGCAATCGGTCAAAAACATATTGTGATTATTGTAGGAAATACCGCTTAATCTAACAAAATCTGCATCACGAATGCCAATGACAAGCCGGAATTTGCCTGATAATTCCTGCACACATTGTTCCAACCGCCCAACACCGCCGGAAATATATTCTACAGTAGTTGTCGAAGTATCAAAGAATTTTTTGTACAAACGTACATCGGTAATTCCTTCAACGAGCACAAAATTGATGCCTTTGCTTTTGTAATGGAGAAGGTCGAGCTTGAGAGCATCTATCTGCTCTTGATAGCTAATGTCTTTTTCTCTCATGCTTCTTGCTTTTCAAGGTTGTACACTAAATCCCAACGACCACTGATAATTTGTGGAGAATGAGTTGCAACTAACACTTGAAAACCTTGCAAGTCAATGATTTTCAGCAAATCATTCAAAAATTCTTTTTGCCACTTCACGTGCAAAGAAATTTCTGGTTCATCGACCAATACTAAAATGCCGGGCTTCGTTCTGAAAATAAGTTCATACAGTAGAACTACTTCGTGCTGTTCGCCTGAAGATAATTCCGTTAAGTCCAATTTTGTATTTGTATCGGTTCGGAAATGAAAGCCTTTTTCACGGTCAATAATGATTTGCTTAAATGTGAATCTTCGCTCATTCAAAATTTCCGTAAAAAGGTCAAGTTTGGCAATTAAGTCATCAAACACACCTAACTTCTTTTCCAAATCGTTCAAATACACTAACAGCGATTTTGCGTCCTCTTGACTATACCCCAACACTTCCAACGAGCTTTCGTACAGACCATATTTCATCAGCGTGTCTTGCTTTTCCTTCATTTTCAAGAACCGTGTATCATAATCTTCTCTTGATATTCTATTTGTTTCTGCCACTAAACGGCGTGGATACGTGCTTTCCAACTCCCTTGTGACGGTTGCTGATTCTTCATCATACTTTTTGAGGATTTTTTGGAGATCTTTGGCGTATTCTTCAATTGTCTTGATCCATTCATCAGATGAACGTGATACTACTTTTTTCAAGAGCCTCTGTTCTTTTATCAGATGAACACCAAGTGAACTCAGTATTTCAATTGTTTTTTGATTCTTTGGTAGTTTACTAGATTGTTCGTCATCTTCAGGATTTTCTAAAGCATAATTACGTAATATTTCGTCAGCAGTCAGAGTTCTATCGATATTATGATTATTACGAGGCACCCAAGCATCTTCGGCTATTCTTCGTAAACCGAGTGATCTTGCTACCATTGCTGCATATTCTGTTGAACGCGATTTGTTAAAACTTTCATCAGCAATCTCTTCAATTTTTTTATCTCCATCGTAAGAAGTAAGATTCATCTCAAAAACATCTCTTGCAAAAATCACTCTTTGATTACTACCCAACGATTTTACCGCATCATCAGTCGGCGGTACTTTCGACTTCGTAATAACAATTTTCTTACTATCACCATTCGCATTTGCTAGCGTAACAGTAATCTTGCGGAAGACCAGTTTTTGAAAAAAAGAAAATTTTCTGTTGAATAAATGAAAGATAATATTCAAAATTTGGGTTTTGCCAAATCCATTCGGACCAGTTATAAGCAAGACATTTTCGTCCGTCGGATATTCAATGAAGTAATCGAACATATCAAAGAGTCCGATTATCTCCATTGATTTGAGTTTCGCTGTTGGGGCTTCAGCATTATTCATGGTCATAGGCTTTTTTGAGTGTGTGCATTAAGCAAAATTCAGTAGTCCAAACTTAGTAAAAAAAGAAGTATTCCCGCAGAAAGAAATTATTCTCTTGTTTCGTTTCGTTTCGTTTCGCTTCTCTTTTTCACAACCCAAACAAATACGACACCTTCATAAACACCTGCCACGAATCCCTGACATACTGATTTTGGGAGCGTACTAAGCCTTCTTGGGTTGGTGTAAGCGACGGGTCGTAGTTTTGAAAATTATTGTTATACCCCAGAAACAACGCCGTGCCGGGGCTAACCAAATAGGTCAAAAGAACATCTGCGTTCAGATTTTTTCGACTTTCCAGCAATGAATAGCTAGGATTTGCTTCGGTAATGGTGTATTGCAGAATGGCGCGGATAGAGCATTCACGAGTGATTTGGTAGTTCCACCGCGAACGCACGATATGGTTCTCGAAAATATTGACATTCGTGGTGCGGTCGCGCTGCCCAATGTAGAGGTACGTGTTGTCTATCGTCAGTTCGGGGAAAAAGCGAAGACTCAGCGTTGCATTGACATCGGTGCTGTTTGTGAGTTTAAGCGGTTTACCGTTCACTGGTGCATAGTTAATACCTGTACCAGTGTTTACGCTGGCGAACATATTGGCTTGCTTCACGATATTGCTTGTGATTGAGCCGCCTACATTATCTTCCCAGAAACCTGTCAAGTTCTTTACTGCATACGAATCTTGTGGGCGCAACGCTTCATACATGCGCTTGTACCAAGCCGTCAACCATGTCTGAGCGACAAGATTACAAACCACATTCAGCCTGTACGTTGATTCCAAAAGCGCTCCGGTGTAATCCCAAATATGATTTGCTATTGCATCGCCGCCCCAGTCCGAAACGGGGCTGCCTGCCGGACGAAATCGGTAACTAAGTGTGTTGGCAATATTGCGAATGTCCGTGCGAGGCACAAAACCAACATCGGTACGAAAATTTGGGCTTCTATCATTGTATAAGCCAATGTACGTCCAGTGTGCGTCGGAATAATTTGCTTGTGCTGTGAGTACCGTACCAATGCTGGTTTCAAGGTTGTTGAGGCTTTTAGAATACGAACCCAGTATTTGCCCCGAAAATGTCCAGTTATCTGATACCTGCAAACGAGTATCTACCCCGCCTACATGATTGAAGGAATTAGAGAGTATTCGTCCCGTATAAGCTGCACCTATGCTTGATGAACCGACACCAGCCGAACCAATACCTGAGTTCAGCACTATGTCGCGGTTCACACGAAGTGCACCAAACCACGCTCGTTCGCCATTCAGTGCCGGATTCCGCAGAGCGGGCGCACGGTCGTCAGCAACAAGCGCACCGATACTGTATTCGCCAATTTTTCCGGTAAGCCGTCCTCCGAACTGCGGGTTTGCAATACGCCGCGAAAAGAGTGTATTAGTTGGCGTGTCGAAAAAGCTGGCATTTTCCAAGAAAAATGAGCGACGTTCCGGAAAAAACACCTCGAAGCGTTGATTAGTAGTGATTTGCGGTTGGTCGGATTCCACCTGACTGAAATCGGGATTCAAGGTCACATCCAGCACCAAATTTCCGCCTAACACTGTCTTCACATCTACGCCTGCCGTTGCGCCAAAGGGAACCATAATAAATTCGGGCTTGGGGGTTCCGGTTGCATCTTTGTGACTTGCATCCAAATATTGTGCGCTTCGAGCGGAAGCGTAAGGGATAATTTGAATGTTCTGCCCCGTTGGAAGTCGCTCCAAACCTTGCAAGATGCCTTCTTGCTGCATCCGGCTTTGGATTTTCAGCGTACGATGCGGAAAAAATGCTTCTTCAGAGCGGCGAGTAATGCCGCGATATAGAAATATTCCCCATGTTTGTACTTCCTCCGACGAATAGCGCAAAGATTTGAACGGGACAGAAATAAGCACCGCGTAGCCTTGCGGGGTTAAACGCCCTTCCGATTGCCAGAGCGCATTATACGATAAATCCCAGCCTGTGCCTTCCGTATAGAAACCGTCTGTCTGCACTCCTCGTGCATTGCACTGAAAGCCATACATACGTTTGCCGTCGCGGAAAGGATCAAGGTGCAGTGCGATACTTTCATTGTCGTTCGGCAGGTTGTCGCGGTTCACAAGATTTGCGCGAATTTGATCCGGTTCACGGTCGAAACAGAGAAATGCGGCGTAAAAGTGTGTTTCGTCATAGCCCAGAAAAACGCTTGTTTTCTCACTGAGCATTTCACCGTCGCGGGGAAGAAATTGTTTGAAGGTCGTAATGAGTGTCATTGTGCGGAATACTTCTGCACTAGAGTCCGATACTTGCATCGCATGAACGAGATCATGAATCGTTGGTACTTGTTTAATACGGCGTACAGTGGTCGTGTCGGCGGCTTGAACCGATGAAACGACACAAAAAAATCCTATCGTTCCCGCAAGGAGAGCGATTTGGTAGAAGGTTTTCATGGAAAAAGAGTGCGAAAAATTGAAAAAAAAAAAATCAGGTGCTTTCCGGTACTGAACTATTGGAGTTTGCTTGTACACCCTTTATCTAGTGGCTGTGCGCCGCTTCCCAGCCAATCATTGCCGTTTTGCGTGTCGTGCCCCACATATATCCACCAAGCGTACCATTGGCTTGTATCACGCGATGGCATGGAATTAAAAATGCAACGGGATTGCTACCAATGGCTGTTCCGACGACTCTGGCGGCAGTTGGTTGCTGAATGCGTTCAGCAATCGTTCCGTAGGTGGAAAGTTGCCCCATCGGAATTTTGAGGAGAGTTTCCCAGACTTTGAGCTGAAAGGCAGTTCCTTTCAGGTGGAGTTTGATGCGGTCAAGTTTGCTCCAGTCATGCGTGAAGATATAGAGCGCATTCTGCTGGATAAGGTCAACGACTTGTTTGTAGTGCGCATTGGGGAACGTGTGATGCAATGCTCGAAGCGCCTCGCCCTCGTCATCCGCAAAAGCCATTTGGCAAATGCCCTTCGGCGTAGATGCCACAAGAATAGTACCGAAGGGGCTTTCAGCAAAACTATAATTGATGGAAAGTGCTTCCCCGCCATTTTTGTACTCGCCCGGAGTCATGCCTTCGATATTCACAAACAAATCATGCAGTCGTCCCGTGCCGGAAAGCCCTGTTTCGTGAGCAGCATCGAATAGCGTGGCGTTTCTGTCTTTGAGAAGCCCCTTTGCGTGTTCTACGCTGATGTATTGAAGAAATTTTTTCGGACTCACGCCCGCCCATTCGGTAAAAAGCCGTTGAAAGTGGTAGGGACTAATGTGAACATTTTCCGCAACCTCGTCCAGTGTGGGTTGGTCTTTGAAATGCAGACGGATGTAGGTGATAGCGTCTGCAATTCGTGCATAATTGATATCTTCGTTTGTAGTCATTGTCGTCCTCGCTGTCGTCGGGTGTTATCGGAAAGATGTGTGATTTATGATACAAAAATATCAAATGCACCGCGTGGATAAAACCCGATTCTTGCGAAAATGGAATTGCAGCATTTCCTCTGTTCCATTGAAAAAAATCCTCACAACTTCTGTATCTTTTGTAAAAAGTCTTCCAGTTTCACCGCTCCTGCTTCGGTTCGATGTTCATAGACCATGTAATACCGATACGCGTTTCCTGCTTTGCTCGCCCAAAGGTTACCCAAGGATATTTTTTGCTCTGCGTCTAAATGGTCGCCTTTCGTCTCCAGGACGATGATTTTTCCGCTTTTCATGCGAATAAGAAAATCGGGATAATGATTCACGAAGCCGTTGATTTTGAAACCTTTTTTTTCTATGTTGCGTGTCCACCACTGTACGTTTTCCATATTCGCAACTTCATTGATAACACGTTCTTCAAAGCCGTTCATCCGTCCTTCTTTTTCATAAAGCGTTTTGGGCATATCTTTCGCCGTTACGCTTGGGGCTATCTCCCCGGGAAGCGTGTAGGAAGGCTTGATGGTAATCGTATCGGTATCCAAAAGATTATTGAATTGTTTTTCTCCGTACTCTTCCGATAGTGTGCGTATTTTCTGCTTGATTTTGTCAGTATAGGTGTACTCTTTGTCCGCAAAGTCGGCGAACTGCTCGTCATTAAATTCTTCGAGAATACCTGTGATGTATTTTCGTATTTCGCTGTCCGGTATAGGGTACATCGTCCCGATGATAGTCATTATGCGGTCTGCGAAGTTTTTTACCCGTTTATCTTTTCGCGTGGGGTCAAGGATGTACGCCAATACATTTTTCTTCGTTCTATCATCCAAGCGCACAAACGTAGGCGTGTGGTCTTGCCGTGATTCATCCAAATCAACTCTGTACAAGTCTGCCTTTACGTCCTCAAACCCTATCTGGCGGTCGGCTTTGCTAAGAGCAAAGCCTTCAAGGAGGTATTCTTTTTCCAATAAAACCGTGTCTTCGTGTTGCGAAAAAAGGTCGGCTGGAGGAATGTTGATGAAAAATTGCGGCAACTGTATTGTGGCGGCTTGCTCACGAAAAATTTCTTTGAAAGCGTAGGTTTTCACAAGTGTTTGCAGTTCGTTGGGAATAAGGGAACGTTTTGATGCTTCCGATTCAGCGACGACTTTTTCTAAAGCCTCGGTTTGTTGCAGTGCTGATTGTTCGATGCTGACCACGCTGGACAAATAGTTTTCCGTCGCATTAGTTGCCGCGCCCTCTGCTGCGTTGCCTTGGGGCACGAGAATACGTGCAACATCAATATCTGCCGTAATGTCGTTGTCGTCGTCAGTCAAAGTTTGTGCTGAATGTGCTGATGATGATGCACCTGTTTCTCCTGTTACCAGAGGATTCACCAAGCCTTCAAATGAAAGTTGTTCCGCTTGCGGGTGCTGCGATGCTGTTTTTTCTGCGGGTTCAGACGGAATACTATCGGCAGCAACTATCTTGTAATGCCAATTAAAAGTTAAAAATCAGAGCAATCAAAGCGGCAGCCAGTCTGCCG
>JACVZY010000006.1 GCA_014654705.1 Ignavibacteria bacterium | reverse complement strand
TACTTTGGCGATAAAACAATGAAAATTAAAGAACTATCAATACATTTTGTCTATTGTATATTGATTCGGACTTCAAGAAACAAATTGTGTTATGCCGTCATTGTTTGAGTTCGCTGTTGCAGTTACGATAACGGGCGAAGATAGGTTCTGTATATGCCATGTCAGAAAAAGACAATGTTTGCCTGATTTTTTGAGGGATATGTGTCAACAAGCCTTGTAAACCTTGTAGTTTTATAATAACTCTTTTGGGAGATGACCCATTTATGGATTTGACAAGTACACTGGCTATGGCGATGGGGTCATCGTGGCTTTCGGGGGTGAATCTCTACGCCACCGTTGCGACTCTTGGTTTGTTGGGGCGATTTGCGCACGTTCCTTTGCCGGGTAGCCTTGGCGGGCTGACGAGTTGGTGGGTTATTGGTATTGCACTGGGGCTTTATTGCGTCGAGTTTATTGCTGATAAAATTCCTGCTGTGGATACGGCATGGGATGTTGTCCATACGTTCATTCGTGTGCCTGCCGGTGCGGTGCTTGCGGCGGCGAGCTTCACCACCTTCGATTCTTCTATCCAAACCATTGCCTTGCTTGTTGGCGGGGGCTTGGCGCTTACCTCGCACAGCACC
The DNA here is from genome assembly GCA_014654705.1 of Ignavibacteria bacterium. GTDB lineage: Bacteria > Bacteroidota > Ignavibacteria > Kapaibacteriales > UBA4661 > PH2015. The sequence goes on along the minus strand of JACVZY010000006.1, from coordinate 94,555 downwards.
AAAGCTACAACTCGTGCCGCAATCAATACCAGCCCCGAACCCATGTCCAACATTGCCGTCAGCACCGCAGAAGATGTGTTGACTATTGGCGGTGTGTCGCTCGCGGTGTACTATCCGATTGCTATTATTGTAGTTGTGGTCTGCGGAGTTATTGGTTCGTTTATTATCATTCCCAAAATTATTGTCTATCTGCGGCGTGTCATTGGTTTTGTCGGGAATTGGCGCGAAAAACTTCGTAATCTTTAAGCACTATCACTTTCAGTTCACTTGTTTCATTGTTATTAGAGGAGATACAATTATGGGTATTTTTTCGTGGATTTTCTTTGGCTTGATAGCCGGAGCGCTTGCCAAATGGATTCTTCCCGGTAAAGACCCGGGCGGTTGGATTGTTACCATTCTCATCGGCGTTGCCGGTGGTGTTTTGGGTGGCTGGCTTGGCACATTTTTAGGTTGGGGCGATGTGAATGGTTTTAATCTTCGCAGCTTCGGTCTGGCAATTGTCGGCTCGCTTGTGCTTCTGGGCGGCTATCGAATGCTGAAGAGCTAACTTTCTTTTGCAAATGCAGAAAAAGCGTACCGAAATCGTTGTTGATGTTGGTACGCTTTTTTGCTTTTTGCACGTTGTCCGGCTTATTCCTGCATAACTGCTGACTGCTGAAGGTTAGTGCCTTTTCTTTCGAGCGTTCTTCTTCGGTAGTGCTGTGGTGCTGTCCTGTTGGTGGTTTGTGGAATCCACTGCGGCCTGTTTTTCTTGGGGACGAATATCAGCAGCATTGCTGTATGCAGCATCGGATAAGTGGAAATAATCAAGCGGCATTGGCGTAACACGCTCCGCGAAGATAATTGCTTGCGCTTGCGGCTTCATGAGGGAATCGCGTGAGCCAACAGCAAAACCGCCCGGTCGGAGTTGTTTGGCAAGGGGAATATAGACCGAAAAATTCTGCCGTGCTATACGCTCACCATCATAAAGAAGTCTGAGGCGTTCATCCATGAGCTTGCCAATAGCTTTGGTGCGAGAGTTCAGTTTATATGCCGAGGTGGTGTCGAATCCAACGGTATCAGCAAATGCAAGGATTCGTGCCGGTTCGCCGTCAAAGACAATTACCGGGTCGCCTTCGGAAACACGCTTGTATAACTCCAGCACATCTTCGCGTCCCGTGCGGACGCATCCGTGCGAAGAGGGGCGCTGCCCCAAATGCCGATAGTAGGAATTTGTTTCCAAGCCGTGAAAACCGACGTTGTAATTAAAACCCACCCACCAAAGCATTTTCGTATTGCCGAATTGCCGTGAAATTGCTTCGGGTGATTTGCCCTGTACAGAAAAAATTCCGCTCGGTGTGATAATTCCGCCGTCATTAGTAATGTGTCCTGTGGAAATGGGGATGAGGAGCGAATCACCGTTCCGATACCGCAGTGTAGCGTGTTGCGTTGAGAGATTGACTTCAATAAACCTCTCGCCCAGCACATATACGGTGTCGCGAATGCGGGCAAAGTTCAGATGATTTGCTAGACTCCGCAGGAGCAAGTGTTTCTTGGTAGAATCAAGGGCGGCGGTATGCTCCGAACTCGCATGAATGCTGAGTTGCGAAGAAATAAAAAATAGTCCTACTGCCAGCAGTGCGGCGCTCAAATGAAGTACAGTACTCATAATCTTGGAAAAGTGAATTGCAATGAAGTGCAAATTTAACAAATTTCTACCGCATTGAAGCGGGCTTCGTGCAGTTGGCGCAAAACAAACGGTTTCACATCTCTGAATTTTTGAGTATTTTTGCCATGCAGCATATCGTAGTCCAGCGGCTTTTAGCCGCAGGGTCATTTCTCTGTGCTGCCTACCCGTATTGGTGCTGTATTTTGTAACTGCACGATGTACCCGCACTTGATAACTACATTCTTTTTCATTGTTTCAACTCTAAAGTATCCGTGGATAAATTTGTCATCACTGGCGGAAAGCCGCTTACGGGGCGCATCACCATTTCCGGTGCAAAAAATGCGACCCTTGCTATTATGCCCGCCACTCTCCTCGCGGGTGGTGTCTATCACCTGACCAACACGCCCAATTTGCGCGATGTCTGGACGCTTTCGCGGCTTTTAGGTTCAATGGGCGTTCATGCGGAATTGAACGATACTGACCTTTTCGTGGACACCAGCAATATTACTTCCTACGAAGCGCCCTACGAACACGTCAAAAAAATGCGAGCATCGTTTCACGTGTTGGGACCACTGCTTGCTCGGTATGGCGAGGCGAAGGTTTCGCTTCCGGGCGGCTGCGCATGGGGTCCTCGCCCGGTAGATTTGCACTTAAAAGGCTTAGAAAAATTGGGCGCACAGATTGATCTCGAAGCTGGCTATGTGATTGCCAAAGCACCCGAAGGTGGCTTGCGCGGGGCGCGTATTCATTTCGATATTTCAAGCGTCGGTGCGACGGAAAACGTCCTTATGGCTTCGGTGCTTGCTAAAGGCTCTACAACGCTGTCGAATGCTGCAGTCGAACCGGAAGTAACTGCACTGGCACGTATGCTTGTGAATATGGGTGCGAAGATTGAAGGCATCGGTACAACGACGCTGGAAATAGAAGGCGTACCGGAGCTCAAAACGGTGAATGAGGAAACAATTCCTGACCGTATCGAAGCGGGTACGTTCCTCATCGGTGCAGCAATGACACGGGGAAAAGTGACGATTGACAAGACAAATCCGTATCATCTCGCCGCCGTTATTGCAAAATTGGAAGAATCCGGCTGCGAAGTAGATGTCAACGGCGATAGTATTACGCTCACTATGGAAACAGCACCGAAGCCTACTGATATTACAACATCACCCTATCCGGGATTCCCAACGGACTTGCAGGCGCAATGGATGGCGTATATGCTCACAGCAGAGGGTACGTCCAGCATTACCGACACGATTTATACCGACCGCTTCAAGCACGTTCCGGAGTTGTTGCGATTGGGTGCGGATGTGGAGATGGCAGATAATACTGCAATTATCAAAGGTGGCAAAAAACTCTCCGGGGCGACTGTTATGTCCACAGACCTTCGGGCAAGTGCATCGCTGATATTGGCGGCACTTGTGGCTGAGGGGCGCAGCGAGATTCTACGTGTCTATCACCTCGACAGAGGCTATGAGGCAATTGAAAAACGCCTTGGTGCTTTAGGCGCACAGATTCGCCGTGAACGCACCGAAGAGTTCTGAAATCGTCATGATGGCTTCAGGTTTATCGTTTGTCGCGCAGACCTTCTTGACTATTGAGTCGCAGAGTTAAATTTTTGAATAATCAAAAAAGGCTGCATACCGTGGAAAATTCACGCGAGTAGTTTACCAAACATTATGGTCAAATTTTTTCGTTCCCTTAGCAGTCGCGGGCTTTTTATTCTGGCAGTTTCGTCGCTTGCCGGAGCACCGCTCACCGCACTCGGGCTTTACCAAGTTTTTCGTACGAGCCGCGAGATTGCGACGGGTGTGCGTGTGCAAGGCGTGGTGTTGCGCACGGAACTGACGGACGGGGGCTATTTCCCGCTTATTCGCTTTGAAGCGCCCGGGCAAGGAATCATGCGCTTCACGGACCGTTCTGGTTCGTATCAGCAAGAATTTCAAGAGGGGCAGCCAGTAGAGGTGCTTTATCCGCAATATGAACCGGAAAAAGCGCGTGTTTTCACGCCCCTGCGCTTCTGGTTTGCACCCTTGGTGATGACCTCAGCAGGAGTGCTGCCGCTGCTGCTGGGCGTGCTGACGGCATGGTTCACTGAGCGTAAAAATCGCGGAAGCAAGGGGTAACGGGCTATGCGAGAGCAAATGAGCGTAATGGTGTTGTGCGCATTAGTGTTTGGGCTGTTTCCTTGGGAAGCAGCTAGTCGTTGTGCTGTCCATTTCTCTCCATCGGCTGTACTTTTGCGCTCATTAAGCCACTCCGAAAAAAAAAATACGAAAGCCACCCCGAAAAAAACTCAGCAAAAGGCAGTTCAAAAGCAAAAGCCTTCTGTTCATAAGCCTTCCCCGAAGGCACAAGCGGTAAAGCCGCAATCAGCAAAGGTAAATGCCAAGCAACTTGAAAAACTCCGTAAGGATATTGCTCAAGACCGCACCAAACTCCGCGAGGTGAAACAAAAAGAGCGCCAAGTCTCGACTAAATTGCAGCAATATCGCCAGAAAGACGACCGCATTAGCGGCACGTTGCAAAAACTGAACAAATCGTTAGCCCGTGTGCAAGACTCATTGCGCAACGCTTCACAGCACATCGCAACACTCTCCGCGAGAAGTGCTCTTCTGCGCCGTGAGTATGCCGACCTTGCTTATACGGTCAGCCGTGCAGAGTCGCCGGAGGTAGATGAAATGCTGCTTGGTACGGCTTCAATGCAGGAGGCTGCTCTTATGGATGGCACGATGCAGTATGTAAGCAAGCAAGCATTTGGTCGCTTGAATGAGTCCGAAACGCGGCGCGATTCACTGGCACACGCAAAGGAGCGTCTTGCCGCGAAACGCAATGAAGCTGCTGAACTCAAAGCAAAACAAGAAGCCGAGAAAAATAAGATACAGAGTGCTATTCAAGACAAAAAAGACGAATTGAAATCCGTGCAGGCTAATAAGCAGGAACTGATTCGCCGCCTTGAGGAGCGCAATGCCAGCGCTCGTAAGCTGGAAAATATGATTGGTTCGCTTGTCAGTAAAGCAACAGGCGCTTCAAAAGCGACAAGTTATATGCAGAAAAATGCAAATAAGGGCGACGACAACAGTTCCGAACAAGCATCAAGAGAAGCCCGTGCCGCCAGTGCCCGAGGCGGTTTCCGGCGGCACTCGCTGCCTTGGCCCACCGAGAGCCGCACGATTCTACATAAATTTGGTCGCTACACCAATCCTTCGACAGGGACATTGATTGAAAATCTTGGCGTGGGCATTGGCTCAAAGAGCGGAAGTAGTGTTCGCGCGGTTGCTGCTGGAGTCGTCTCGCTTGTGAACTGGCTCCCCGGCTATGGCTCGCTGGTGATTATTGACCACGGAAATGCGTTTCGCACAGTGTATGCGAATCTTGCTTCAGTCAATATTCAGCAAGGGCAGAGCGTTAAAACGGGTATGCTTTTGGGGCGGAGCGGGCGCTCGGTGGACGGGGAGTATTTACACTTTGAACTTTGGCACGACCGCGATAAACTCAATCCTTCCGTATGGTTGGAGTAGTGCAGGGAGTAGAGTTTACCCCTGAATGGCATCAATCTTTGCTGCTAATGCAAAATCGCTTTCGGTCAATCCGCCTTGACCGTGCGTAACGATGCTGATTTTTACCTTGTTCCAACTAAAAATCTGAATGTCGGGGTGGTGCTCCGCTGCCTCAGCACAGATTGCGACTGCATTGGCAAATCCCATTGCCATCAGAAAATTTGCAAATTGAAAATGCTGCGTGATGGCGTTGCCGCTACGTTGCCATTTGGGGTGTTTTGCGAGATACTGCGGGATGTTTTCCTCGCTTATGCGTTCTTTTTGTGCCATGATGACTCTCCGATGAAAATTTTAGATTGGAGATATTGGTTTATGCTTCTTTTAAGCGTTTTGCATTGTCCACTGCTTGGTCTTGTAGTCCCCGCAGTGTTTGCAAATATGCCGTAACACTTTCTTTTTCGGGAATAAAGCCGTGTGTTTTTTCAATATCCATCACCATCAGTTCGACAAAAAGTGGATCGAGTTGCATAGAAAGTGCCGACCACGCCTCTGCAAGCGACGTATCGGCAGGGTCATATTTCATGCGCTTGGCGTGTGAAATTTCACCGGTCGTCATGGAGAGAAAGCGCGAGAAAAATTTCTGAACAGTCTCTATTTTTTCCTCATGCCCAAAAAGGCGTTTGGTTTCTACGACAAGTAATTCCACGAAAATTGTTTCAAACTCTTGTATCACGCTTGCCCACGCATCTGAAAGCGCGGTCGAAAGGTTTGCATTTTTTTTCTTGAGGCGCTCAGAGCAGATTTTTTCCGCACGAGTAAAAGCAGTGCCGGAAACGGCTATGCGGTGCGAAAGATAATGTTTCAAAAGGTGGTCGCACTCATCGGCACTTTGCTCATGGATGTTGAATTTTGCAAATTGCTTTTCGTTCAAGGTGCCGCGCACCGCCGGAGCAAACATTTCCCAATGCACTCCATCAGTCAGAACAGCAATACGGACATTCTCAGCACCGGCGAGTTTGACGATTTTTTCCTGCTGTTCGCGTGTGCTGTCGTCCAGTGGCTTGATTATATGCAAAAATATCATGCCGCTTGTGGGCGTTTGAAGTGCATAATCTACGGTAATGCCGCCTGCGCTGTGGTCTGCTTGCACCTTTGAAATATCAAACGCATCCCAGCCCAGCAAATGCAGCACCTTCAGGATAACTGCTTGTTTGAGTTGAAGCACACTATACGCCGTCATTGAGCGTGTATCGCTGTGAAGATTACTGAGGAATGTTGCCAGTTGCGACATAAAATGGAGAAAATGGAGAATGAACAAAAATTATGAATTGACGGACGATGGTAGCGCCTGCGAGTGATTCACAGCGCGGGCGGCGTGTAAAAAATTCAACGCAGAAGTGCGTGCTGCATGGTCAAAATCGCGATCTTTCGAGGCGTAAAGGATTGCCCGCGAAACGTTGATAAGCGCCGGAGCACCTGCATTTGCAGTCAGTGTATCGGCAATATCACCGCCTTGAGTACCCACGCCCGGAATGAGAAACATTGACCCAGGCATACTCTGGCGCAATTCTGCAAGCTCCTGGGGGTGCGTTGCCCCGACGACAAAGCCCAAATTTCGTGCTTCTTGCGCTTGTGTCCATGCCATTGTGGATTGCATCACGGCGCGATAAAGCGGTTTATGCCCAACGTCAAGGCGTTGGAAGTCGTGCGAACCCGCATTGGATGTGAGCGCAAGCACAAACGTCATCCGGTCGTGATATTCCAAAAACGGCGCGACGGAATCTTGTCCCATGTACGGTGCAACTGTGAGGGCATCGCAGTCGTATGTGTCGTAGAATGCTTTTGCATATGCCTTCGAGGTATTGCCAATATCACCGCGCTTTGCGTCAGCAATGACGATGCACTCGGTGGGAATGGCGTGGAGCGTACGCTCGAAGGCTATCCAGCCATCCAAGCCGTACTGCTCGTAAAATGCAAGATTTATTTTGTAAGCAATCGCGAGGTCGTGCGTGGAAGCGATAATACGCCGATTAAATTCCGAAATTGCATCTACGTCCGACATGGAGCGCAAATGCGGTGGCATCTGCTCCAAGGTCGTATCCAATCCAATGCACAACACGGAATGTTTCTGAACACGACCAAGATGATATTTTTGCCAAAAGCGCATGAATACTGATACAAAGGTTGAATGGTAGAGCCTGCGAAGTGTACAGACGTGAGAGTGCTCGCTGTTTAACTTAAAAAAAAAATCGCTATTCACCGCATTTTTGCGGCGCTTGAAATTTTTTTCACGCATTATGTGACTTTTTGTGAAAGCGTGACTCTTACTCTTCAGATGCAAACAATTATTGATGAAAAAGCACAATATGAGCCAAACGGACAACGATATATTACAAAAGCAAGAGCGATTTTTACGACTGCTTAAGCCGAACCACGATAGTTTGGCGCGGTTTGCTCGTGCTATGACGAAATCGAGCGAAGAAGCGCGAGACCTCGTGAGCGATACGGTGGAGCAAGCGTTCAAGCATTTGGACTCGCTCAAAAGTGATGAGGCGTTTTTAAGCTGGCTTTTCACAATCGCCAGCCGAATTGAAAAGCGTCGAAGGTGGCGCGAGCGTATTTTTGAGCGTTTCGACCCCATTTTGCACGACGAAGCAGCAGAGACCATTGCCCGCAATCCCAATACCGACGCGCTCTACGATACACAAATTCTCTACGATGCGCTGCAAAAATTGCCCTTCAAACAGCGAGAGGCGTTCACGCTTTTTGAAATTTCGGGCTTTTCGCTCCAAGAAATCCAAGAAATGCAAGGCGACTCACTTTCTGCCGTGAAGATGCGTGTTGTCCGAGCACGCGAGGCGCTGCGTACCATGCTGGGCGATACTCATACGCAAGAACGCGCGACGATTCACCACTTAACGAATCCCGCCGCCACAAATCAGATAAGTATATCCAAAGACAAAGGCTAAACCGCAAGCACGTAGGCGTATAACGTACACACGATTTCCACTCCAACGACGATTTTAACGATTTTACTATGAAAAAGCGCATTTCAAAACTAGACGATCTTGTCCACGCAGCCCGCAATGAAGCGCCTGTGGTCTCTTTCGAGGAGACCGCTCGCCAGCTCAAGGCTCTGGTAGAAAAACGCCGTAAGCCGCTCTGGATGTGGCTTGCCGATGCGTGGGCGTTCCCGCTCCGCAAGCTGCGAGGGTCGCAAATGCCTGATAGAACGTGGTTCGTGCAGCCGCTAACGCTTGTGCATGAAATTATTGCAAACGGCGCGGTAGTGCGTGGTTTTGCCGGAGTATGCGCAGTGGCGTTCGTTCTCAGCGCATTTCCCTCGCTGATTCAGGATGCGTATTTTGCCGAGCGATATGCTTTCAGCACGTCGCCAAAACATCAATCAAGCAATTATACGCCTTCGAGCGTTGCCCAAACCGAGAATGAGCGCAGACTACACGCCACAAAGCGTACAAATACAACCTCTGCTGAAGGGCAGGTGCCCGCGCAAACGTCTTCACAGCCTGTCGCCGCAGTATTGAATAGCGATGTTGCTATTGCCGCAGAAACAATCTCGCAACAGGACTTATCGTCGCAAGCGCATGAAAACGGCACTGCCACGGTACTGCTCCAACAAGAACCGAGTGGAAATGGTACTATTACGCCTTCTGCCAAAACGCCGTCTATTTTATACCGAACCCCAGAAAGCTCTTCAGCACAAAACTCTTCTACCGTGGCTTCTGCCGCGCAGACTGAACGTGTGCCGCAGATGAGTGAAGAGCCAACATTGTGGCAGCGTGTTTCGCTGGAAGCCCGCATGGCTGCCCGCACGGATTTAGCTTCACCCCTGCCTTCGTCAATTCTCCCTGCGACCGACGCACCAGCTCAAACACCGCTTCAAAACATTGCGCTGGGAGTGTACTTCGCGCTCACGGAGCATCATACAGTCGGCATAGAAGGCGGTAACGAGCCGTTTTTAACGGCAGTGCGCTTTAATTCAACATTCACAACGGCGGCGACCGATACCGGGAGTGTGAGCACATCACTTTTGCCGAGCGGGACGACCCCAACTGTAAGAAAAGACGAGTACCGTCAAAGCTCTAGCAATCGCACGTGGTTTGGTGCTGCGTATCAGTACAATGCCGATGTGTGGGATTTCTTGGGTGGTGTGCAGCCGCTTGCGCGTCTCACGCTTGGTGGCGGCGAGATGGGCGCGGTAGGGCGCACGCTCGTCGGTGCACGATTCATGGCAAAAGAGCATTTTTCACTGATGGTGGCTGGCGAAGGCGCTGCTGTGGCAAGTCAGCTACAAGGCGCATGGAATTTTACGCCGCGCTTAGGCGTAACGCTTGGGCTGTCGGTGAAGTTTTAACGCAATAATTTCGTAACGCAATAATCTTCCCTCTCATTTTTTCAAAGGACTTTTTCGATGAAAACCCCGAAAATACTTGTCTCCGGCATTGTTCTTGCCAGTGTATTGTGGTCGTGTACCACGCCAATTACGCCTACTCCCACGCAAGTTCGTGCGCTTACGGCTGCCGAACAGAGTGTTGCTGCGGCAAACGGCAATTTTGCGCTGCGGCTTTTCCAAGAAGCAAGCCGCAAAGAAGGTAGCAAAAATACGTTTATCTCGCCACTAAGCTATATGCAGGCATTGACCATGACCGCGAACGGTGCTGCCAGCGCCACACGGGATTCTATGTCTCGCGCCCTGCAAATAAGCGGTATTCCGATGCAGGATGTGAACGACGGTTCGCGTACACTAACTGACTATTTGCTTGGTCTTGACCCGAATGTGGAATTTCGTATTGCTAACGGAATTTGGTACAATCAAAAATTCACCGTCGAACCAACCTTTGTTAGCACCGTAAAGCAGTCGTTTGGCGCGGAGATGCGTGGTATGGCTTTTGGAACTGACCGTGTGAAGGACGATATCAATGCTTGGGTGGAACAAAAAACCAACAACCGCATTAAGAACCTGATTCAAAGCGAATTTACAAGTGAAGACTTGATGTGTCTTGTCAATGCGGTCTATTTTAATGCTATGTGGAAAGCTCGGTTCGACCCCGCAAATACCAAAGATGAAGCCTTTAAGCGCGAAGACGGCACCACGCTTACCTGCAAAATGATGAATCTCACAAAAGAAACCGACGTGCGCATGGCAGCGCTCGGCAAAGCACGGCTTGTGGAAATTCCGTACAGCAACGGACAATTTACCATGACAATTCTGCTCCCTAATGACGGCGAGCGCCTGGGAAATGTGATTCAGTCCCTTACGCCAAGCGCATTCAATCAAGCGCTGCAAAGCATGAGTTCGACGGCAACGCTCATAGCGATGCCAAAATTTAGCATGGAAACTCGCTATGAAGAAACAAGTGGTCGCCCCCGTGAACTTCATGCGCTCGGCATGGGGCTTGCTTTCTCCAACTTTGCAGACTTCTCGGCAATGTATCGTCCGCCAGTAACGGCGGCTATCAGTTTTGTGATTCACCAAACATTCTTGCAAGTGGATGAACGTGGTACCGAAGCCGCTGCGGCTACTGCAGTGGGTATTCGCGCTACTTCTGCTAATCCGCAACCTACGATTATTCGCCTTGACCGCCCGTTTGCATTTTTTATCCGTGAAAAAAGTACGAATATGATTCTCTTTTCGGGTTCGCTCTACGAGCCAAAAATCTAGCTTCCTCTCTAGTCTAGCTTCCTCTCTGGGTCTTCTGTGCGATTCTCGTTTGCTCTCCTGAGATTTTTATGGTTCTCATTGGATTTAGGTAAATGCTGACCTTCCGTCGGCATGACAAAATTTTCCACCTAAATCCAATGAGTACCATTTTTTTCGCCGAAAACAGAAAATATGAGGACTTTCGCATTCACAAAAGTGTTCTTTTGGAATAAAACGGAAGTTCAGTCAGCAGAAAAAAAACGGCATTAATGCAAGCTTCCATGAGCACTTCGGCATATTTGCGAAAGTCCTACCTTATCAAAACGAATATTGCATACCAATGCTCAATGCGATGGCACCACTTGGGAAGGCACTTCCTTGCATTTGGACGGGCGCGTAGGTGCAGTTTGCATCAAGGCTTAACCTCTCACCAAGAGGCACAAGCACACCCAGTGTCGGCTGGACAGCCCAATGAGCGCCTGCTTCCTGTGCTTGTGGCTGCTCTATACCGAAGTCGGAGCGTCGAATGGTTGTAGTGCGAAGGACGTATCCGGCTTGCAGACCGACATAGAACATACTTGCTGTGAAGCGAATGCCGGGCAGAAAGGAAAGGAGCGTCGTTTGAGTTTGAAAAAGCACATTGGCTGCTACGGGCGACGGAGACTCTTTGGTTAAGAAATTTGTGTAGGCAGCGTCAAAGGTGAGCGTGAAGGATTCCGACAGCGCGTAACGCCCGCCAAAACTTGCTCCGAGACCTGTGGATGCAAATGTGCGAAAATCTCCAATCGGCACTCCCGCCGAAGCTTGTAGGGTGAACCCCAATGGACGTAGTTGCTGGCTGATTGCCTGATTGCGGGCATAACAGAAAAGGATAAAAAGTGAGGCAAAGGCAAGAAACCCGCGCTGGAAGCGCCCTTGACGGCGCGATGAAATCTGAGCAAATGATAAGAAACGCATAATGATTCGTCCTTGTTGTTATGGTTGAAAAAGATAGTTGGAAAGAGGCGCAAGGGTTGAAAATATATCGTTACCGCGAGGAGAAACCGGAGTCTGTGCAACAAGTGTATATCGGAAAGGCAGTAGCACGGAAGCCTGCGTCGTGCCGAAATAAATCATTACATCGTATTCTTTGGGGAGGGTGGTTGAGTAAAAATAGTTTTTTTCATAGCTTGGGGCAAAGACTGCACCAATCGAACGTAATGGTCTTGGCTCTTGCATCCATTGTCCATCAGGCGTAGCGGCAAATGTTCGCAAATCCACAAAAAAGCGCGGCAATTGCAAGCGGCGGAATTGATATTCAAAACTATTGTCCGGTGCAAAACTTGTGCTGAGGGGTTTTAAGCCTGTAAAGACTGTACCATTGGATTCGACCGCGTTAAATTTTCCTTCTCCAAAAGAAAATCCCATAATCACCATATCGCTCCCGAACTGTTTGCGTAAGTGATATCCCATCCACTCTACACCAAACTGAGTAGAATTGGCGACGTGCCCGTTGTGTGCCCAGAGAACAATTTTTGCACCTTGTCCACCTTGTTGCAGCAACCATGTAGCATTTTCCGCCATGGAGCGGTCACGTATATTCACTTGTGTTATAGAACTGGAATAAGAGCGCATTTCTTCGTTCTGCACCACTATTCGTGCCGCTCGCAATGCACGGTCATAGTCGGCTTGGGAAGAAGCACTGACATATTTGTTTTCTTGAGAACGCAGAAGGTCGTACACTGCTTGAACGTTGGTGCGGCATTGTTGGCGCTCGTTGGCAGGAGCGTCTGCATAATTTCTTGTATTGCTGGAAATAGCATCCTGATACGCACGGTACGGAAGATAGAGCGCTGCCACTCGTTCTGTCATTGCGGGGTCAACGCGCTGCACATACGCTTCCACATCGTTCATTGTCACACGAGAAAATTGCATATCGAAGCCGTAGAAGCCGATTTTACGACCTGTCGTCGTGCGGTTATATTCGCGCATCCACTGAATCATTGCCAGCACTTCCTGCGTGTTCCACGTCCAGAAATAGAGATTGGAGAGCAGCACTGCGGGGTCGCCGGTGCCGTTCATCACGTAATCGTTCACGCGGTTTGTTTCTGCCCATGTTGCTTCTATGGCGAACATGGTGAAGCCCATTTCTTTTACCAGATATTCCAACACGCGGTGTTTCATCTGGAAAAACTCCCGCGTACCGTGCGTACCCTCGCCGAGTGAGACGATACGGGCGTTTCCGACGATTTGCTTGAGCGGCGCAAGGTCGCTGTAATCACCACCTGCTTCTGCGGTACGGAACGGCACAACCGCTTGCTTCAAGGCACGAATGTCAATGTTGTCCGCCGTAGAAACGGCGGAAAGAGAGGGCTGCTGGATGGTTGTGTTGCAACCGACAAGCACAATAAGGCACACAGCAGTCCACCACAAGGCGAGATGACGGACACGTAAAGCCACGATATTTGTTTGCATACAAGAGGTCTCCGAAAAATGAAGTAAAAAAGGGGAATCAAAAAGTAAACGGACACAAGCCTCTCTGGAACACTGAAGTTCACACGCTCTCAGGTACAGCATGCACTTCAGATACACATTTAATGACACGCAAGAATGCAGATTCTTTCAGAATCTTGATACGTTATTTGGAATCAAGGAACTCCGCGTATTGTATGAGTAAATATTTCTTCATTTGCTCAATAATTCCGGCTACATGGCTGTGAGAGGATTGTGCGGTGGCATTGCGAAAAGTATTTGCAGCCCTACGATCCATTGCTTGCGATTGAAGTCTCTGCAAATTCTGTAATGATTGCACTTCTTCATAGCGATTTGGCGTACTATTGATATTTGATACCTTATCAACAATTTGCTTATTGAAATCTATAGACCGCATTGTCTGGTCAAGATTAGGGGATACAGATGTAGCAGGAGAGGATAGTGCAAATTTTTGTCCACGTTCTGCTAATCTTTTTACAAAATCAGATGCTATATCGTCATGGAGATTCAACGTCAGAGTGTAGAGCAAATGTAGTATGCACGCTGATGAGATGCTGCCGTCCAGGGCATTTTCCATCGTGCAGTTCACTTCCAAAGATTTGTATGGTAGTGAATCCAGTTTTTGTGTATTCCATGACGTGCTGCGACTGTTTATCTGTTCCAATAACAGTAACATTGTCTTTACCTGCTGTTTTTTCTCAACTATTGCCGTCCGCACATACTTTGGCATGAATGAAGCACAGCGCTGCTCCAGCACCGAATCCGCAAATGGATGTCCCATCTGCGCTGCTAAATACCAATCGTCACACGCTTCTTCAAAGCGCTTGAGGTTGTATGCCGCCGCACCGCGCATATACACAGCTTGATAATTTTTGGGATCCAATCTCATAGCACTGGTAAAATCATCATATGCCTCTTGGCGCTTGCTGGCAGTAAAATACTGCGTTCCGCGCTGCATATACAACGCGCTTGATTCTTGGAAGCTGAGAGCTTGCGAGTAGTCTGCTATGGATGCTTCCACCGAATCCATTGCTTTGTTCATATCGCCGCGCAAGGTGTAGAGTTCTGCCGTGCGAGACTCTTGGGTGAGCATACTGTCAATGAGGTTTCGTGCAAATGCATAACGCCGCGCTTGTACTAATTCTTGAAACCAGATAGGCATATTCTCAATATCCTTGGTTGCATTCGACTCCCTTTCTGCATGTGGGCGAGAGCCTGTGGTATCCTCTATCGCGTCAAGCACTTCCCAAGTGTGTTTTTGAATGTTTAGAAGTACTTGAGGGTACAAATACACGAAAGCATCATCGTTTGGTTTGGCTGGCTCCGATGTGGATTTTGGCATTTCCTCCACCACTCTTACTACCAGAATCTCCTCATGAACCGGATTTCGTGCCGATTCCAATGTACGGGGTAGCGTCGAAACAGGAATTGACTTATATGTATCAGGAGGTGTACTTGGCTCAGATGCTTTAGGGGTAGTGGGCATTTGATAGTTCCTGTAACGTTGGGCAAGAATAGCGTGAGCCTGCAGTGTGCTATCTTGTATCTGGGAGGCATATTGCTCAAGAAGCGAGAGGACGCAATCGCTGCTGCTTTTTCCGTCGAGCGCTGCGGAAAGTGTGCAAGGAGCAAGAAGCTGTGAAAACGTCGTTTTCACGCCGACCTGCGAGAGCGCTATTTGAGTAAGTTGATCAAGGACTGAATACTGCTGTTGATAAAGCCTTTTTCCATACTGCCAATGGGGTTTTTCTGTGGGTTTAGCAACTGTGATTGTGCTCTTCAGCGTAGTTTGGGGCGCTGAATAACTGATGCTGTTATTGGTACTTTGAAGAGTCTTCTTGGTGTCTGGTACAATCGGAGCGAGAACACTGGCTTCGTCAGTTCTCGAATCTGTCGTACTCATAGAAGTCTGCAACGTGTGGGCTGTATCCTGTTGTGCCGGTGGCGATAGAGTCTGTACCGTTGTTTCTGTTTTCAGCGAACTGGGTGCTTGCACTGCCATTTCGGGGTATGTTGCACGGCAGTACTCCTCAATTTGCTGGAAAGCTATCTGCATTTCTCGTTGAAGTAATCGTTGCTCTTGTGTCCGTCCTAGTTTATCTGCTATACCATTGCCCGTAGGTATTCGTTGGAATCCTACATTAGTGTTGGGCGAGGGTGCAGTAGATGATTTGGGCAGAGACTTCTGGGATTCAATTATCTGATATTGTGAATACGCATCATCAGCCCTTAAATTATTGACGACTTGATTTTTTGATAATAAGTTGGGAGAATTTCTTGGTTTTAATCCCAAAGACTTGATGAGCAATGCCAAGGGAACGTCATTAAACTCAAGTGCCAAAGTATAAATAGTGTGCAAAGCACAATATGTTGAAGCATTTCCTATCAGTATAGCAGAAATACTACAACTTGGGGACAATGATTTGTATGAAAGTGAATCAAAGGAATGTAATTGGTCGCCGTGCATGAATGATGTGGGAAAATAATCAATCCCTTGCTTGACACGGTCTAGTAATAGAGACAGTGTCTTAATTTTCTGTAAGCGCTCTGCCTGTGCCGTCCGCACATACTTTGGCATGAATGAAGCACAGCGCTGCTCCAGCACCGAATCCGCAAATGGATGTCCCATCTGCGCTGCTAAATACCAATCGTCACACGCTTCTTCAAAGCGCTTGAGGTTGTATGCCGCCGCACCGCG
Organism: Ignavibacteria bacterium; assembly: GCA_014654705.1. Taxonomy (GTDB): domain Bacteria; phylum Bacteroidota; class Ignavibacteria; order Kapaibacteriales; family UBA4661; genus PH2015. The sequence goes on along the minus strand of JACVZY010000006.1, from coordinate 78,578 downwards.
CATATACACAGCTTGATAATTTTTGGGATCCAATCTCATAGCACTGGTAAAATCATCATATGCCTCTTGGCGCTTGCTGGCAGTAAAATACTGCGTTCCGCGCTGCATATACAACGCGCTTGATTCTTGGAAGCTGAGAGCTTGCGAGTAGTCTGTTATGGATGCTTCCACCGAATCCATTGCTTTTGAAAGATGTCCTCGCAAGCAATATAAATTATACTCTGACTGCACTGAATGCTGCCCGTTGTGCAGCATACTATCTATTATTGTACGAGCAGTGCCGTATCGCCGCTGAGCCACAGCCCATGCAAGGTATGAGGGCATTTCCCAGCTCCGGAAATCTTCCGGCAGAAGCGAATCGGCGGGAGAAGGCTCCGTTTGAGTTATATTATTCTTCGTTATCGTATCAGCCACAGTTGTCATTACGCCGCTGTTCGTTTGTGGACGAGTAGTGTGCGAGATAGCAGCAAACGGTGGTTGAAGAAATTGATCCGTCTGTTGAGCATTATACTGTGTGCCAGTGCTGCGAGACGTGTTTTCTTCGGTTGTAGTCGCGTTGCCAACCGTACCGGCTTCATTTTTTCCAGATTGTACAGTTTCTTGCTGAACCCGCGGAGCGCTTGACTGCTGAGATTGAAAGTAAGTAAAGCCCCAGAAGCTGAGAGTGATAATCGCCGCTGTGCTTGCGACTATACCCGTTCCGTGAAGCCGTGAGCGACGGACAGATGCGGTAGCCTGCGGCGCTGCGAGCGCTTCATCAAGTGCTTCCTTATCCGCCCGTTCCATGGCGGAGGCAAGCATCTCTCGTAGAGCATTATTGCTCAAGGGAGGTTCTTCTTTTTGAAGTAATTGATAGTATTCATTCAGATTTGGCATAACAGCAAAAGTAAATTGTCGTGAGAAAGAGTAGAGAACAAGATGAGATAACGCCTACCAGCAGCATTATTCATATTCGAGAGCGAGATCGGCACCGAGCGTTTGTGCCAGTTTTTCGCGTCCTCGTCGGAGTCGTTGCTTTACAGCAGAAAGCGAGTCCTTCTGCATTTCCTGAACCTCATTGAGCGAAAAACCGAAGACATCGAAGAGCAAAAGTGCCTCGCGCTGTTTCTCCGGCAACTCATCCAATGCCTTGTGCAGCAGATATATGTCCACTTGTGCATCTGGCAGTGGCGAATTGTCCTCATAGAGCGCTTCGGCGTTGTCATCCAATGTCTCAGTGCGGCGGTTCTTCTGAACCATTGTGTAAAATTCATGCCGAGCAATGGTAAAAAGCCACGATTTGACGGCTTTTGCTTCGCGCACGGCATCCATGTTTTTGTACGCACGGTATAGTGTCTCGCTGACGACATCTTTTGTCTGCTCTACGTCGCGCGTCATAGCCTGCACGAAGCGCTGCACATCTGCCATGTACGGCATTATCAGCGCTTCAAAGCGGCTATGGCGTTCATTTGTTGAATGATGAGGCATGAATTTGTGGCATCGAAATGAAAAATAAAAGAGGCGCTGCGCGAAGAAGCGATGGGCTAAAAAGCGTTGTTAAAAAGTATTGCGCTTGCTTCGTTTCAAAGAGGACAGGCATTGAAACCCAAAAGTTACATTTTTATTGCGAATTTTTTTTATTCTGTATGAAGGTACGTTGTATGGGGTATTCAAGGGAGATTGTTTCAGTTCGATAGAATCAAAAAAAAACGCCCAAGAGCCGCACGTGAGCGAAGTGCAGCATACTGGGCGTGATAAACTACTGTCGGTTAAGTTTCTCCAATTACCGTTTTGAGGCAAGTAACTGGTATGTTTTGCGCAGCCCCGCCGGAACGGTAAATTGCTCCATTGTCTCTTCCAGATGCGCTGTCAGTCCGTTCAGGTCGTTAATTGCCGTGGCAATGCGTTCCGAATCGTCCACCGAGGAGCGCGTAACATCGTTCATAATAGCCAAATTGCGGCGTATCTGCTCGCTTCCGGCGGTCTGTTCCGCGCTCATGGCAGCAACGTCAGCAATCACTTCCGCCACCTGACTTGTTTTATTGATAAGTTGCTGCAAAGCTGCACTGGCATTGTTTGCCAGTTCTTTTCCGGCGTTTGCTTTTTCCGTGCCGTTGTGCATCGCTTTCACCGCAGCACTGGTGTCGTTGCGCACTTGGTCAATGGTGCGAACAATTTCTTTTGTCGCAGTGGAAGTCTTTTCAGCGAGCTTCCGGACTTCATCGGCGACGACGGCAAAGCCGCGTCCTGCATCGCCTGCCCGAGCCGCTTCAATGGCTGCGTTAAGCGCCAGAAGATTGGTTTGGTCGGCAATTTCCTGAATGACCTGGACGATCTCCGTTATCCGCGAACTACTCTCATTGAGCGTTTGAATATTTGCTGCCGAAGAGAGTACAACCCCAACGATATTTTGTATGCTCTCCAGCGTTTGTTGTACTACGCGCTCGCCATTGCGAGCAGCATCACCGGCTTCGCGGGCAATGCCGGAGGCGCGTTCGATACGGGCGGTGGTAGAGCTGATGCTCTCGGCAATTTCACCGACGGAATTGGTTACGTCTTTTGCGCGTTCGGTTTGCTTGCGGGCGTTGGAAGACATTGCCCCAATGCTTGATGAAATCTCGTTTGTCGCGCTGACAGTCGAAAGTACGGCATCCTTAATCCGCTCCAGCATAATGCAGATATTGTCCAGCGCATCGTTAAAGCCTTGATACAAGCGTCCTATGTCGTCGTCGCTGGTGATTTGGAGCCGCACCGTAAGGTTTCCGGCAGAAAAACTTTCCATTGCGTGTAAAGTTTTTTCGACGCTCTCAGCCAGATATTGCTTTTGCTCCTCCGCCGCTATTCGTGCTTCAAATGCGCTCTGCGCCTCGCTTGCGCTTTCAAGGCTTTTCTTTCGGCTCTCACGCAAAAGCGTATGGATATTTTGTACCATAGAATTGAAGCCGCTTGCAAGGTGCCCTAACTCGTCTTTTGAAGAAATATCCACATGAACATCCGTATCGCCTTCCGCAACCCGTGTGGCGGCGGCATCCAGTTGTTTAATTGGTAAGCCTATCACACGCGCCAGTGCGAACCCAAACCCAATGGCAATGAGGAGCGCCACAGCCGTTACGATAAGAAGCTGCGTGCGCAATTCAGCAAACCGCGCAATGCTACTTTCTTTTGCTTCTTCGGTTTGTTTCGTTTTGGCGGCTATGAGTCCGTTCAGCGACACATACATCCCGCGAGCAGCCGCCTCGCCGGGTCCTCGGCGATAATAGAGAACCGCCGAATCGCGCCTGCCTGTCTCTGCCAAGCGCACAATTTCATCGAAGGTGGTACGAAAAAAAGCCAAACTGTCTATGAATGTTTGGTAACTCCGCATCTCGCTCTCAGTGTCTATATTGGCTTTATACATGGCTGTAACGCTATCAAAACGACCATAAATGCCTGCCACTGTCCTTTTCATTTTTCGCACTTCGGCGCTATCGGTGATGAGCAAGAAGTTTTGCGCATAGACTCGTGTTCGCTGAAAGTTATCCGTCAGGCGCAGCAAATGCGACAAGGGTACAAACTGGCGATTGTACATTCGTTCAGCATTTTCCGCCATAGTAGCAGTGGCTCTATAACCGATAAAACCTGCCCCGGCGACAAACAATCCCACAACAAGAAATGCCGCGATGAGCTTTGTCTGAATGGAGAGATTGTATAACCATTTCATAGTGAAAGCCTCTGGAAATGTAGTGAAAATCCCTGTTCTTTGTAACAGTGAGGAAATAGCCTCACGAGATAAATAGCGTAATCAATAAACTGTGGTGATATTTTCGTGCTGAATTTACATTTTCTTCACCACACGAACAAACCGAACAATCGGTTTCCAAAGGAATTTTGGCATAATTGCTCGCATTTTCGTAATTTGACTCTCTTTTTCATCACAACACACTCGGCAATTTTTCACGCAGTTGCGTTCCCACGCATTCTGCCCCGACCATTACCTTACGACCACCAATCATGCACACGAAAGCCCCTTCCAAATCGAAGCGTCCAAGCCACGCCGAACCTGCTGCGGATATCAATACTGTATCAGTCATCACGCTGGGATGTAGTAAAAACACGACCGATTCCGAAATCCTGATGGGCATGATTCAGGCGCACGGAATGAACTTCGTGGCTGCTCGGGAAGCCGATGCAGTGATTATCAACACCTGTGGTTTTATTGACAAGGCGAAGGAAGAAAGCATTGAGACCATTTTCGAGGCAATTCGCCAGAAGGAAGAACTGGCGGGCGAAGGTAAAACGCAGAAATTGATTGTGGCGGGCTGTTTGTCGCAGCGCTACGGCGAGGACTTGCGGAAGGAAATGCCACAAGTGGATCACTTCTTCGGCGAATCCGATTTTGAAAATGTTGTTAAATCACTCACTCCGAATTTCAAGTATTCGCTTTTGGGAGAGCGCGTTCTGACGACGCCGCAGCACTTTGCATACTTGAAAATATCCGAAGGCTGCGACAATCCATGTTCGTTCTGTGCCATTCCGCTTATTCGCGGCGGTCATCGCTCACGTCCGGTGGAAAAATTGGTGGAAGAAGCATCATTCCTTGTGAGCAAAGGCGTGAAGGAAATTGTACTTATTGCGCAAGACCTCACCGATTATGGGCGCGACCTGACGGGCAAGCGAGGCTTAGCGGATTTGCTCAGAAATCTTTCGGATGTTGACGGACTGCAGTGGTTGCGCCTTATGTACGCCTTCCCATCAAAATTTCCAACCGATATTTTGCCCGTCATCGCCGAGCGCTCCAATATCTGCACCTACCTCGATATGCCGCTTCAGCACGCTTCCACCAACGTTCTCAAGTCCATGCGGCGCGGTATTACGCGCAATACGACCGAAAAATTGTTGCAGGAAATACGAGAGACCGTGCCGGGAATAGCGCTGCGCACAACATTTATCGCGGGGTATCCGAGCGAGACCGAAGCAGACTTTCAGGAATTATGCGACTTTGTGCAGGAGCAGCGTTTTGACCGTGTGGGTGTGTTCGAGTATTCGCAGGAAGACGATACCTATTCCTTCATTTTGGGCGACCCCATTCCGGCAGAAGTGAAGCAGGAGCGCACGGCACGGCTGATGGAAATTCAACGAGAAATTTCTCTGGAGAAAAACGAAGCAAAAGTCGGCAAGAGACTCAAAATCTTGATTGACCAGTCGTTTACGGATGAAAATGGTGCGATTGAATATCAAGGACGTTCCGAAGCCGATGCGCCCGAAGTAGATAACGAAGTATTCCTCAAGTCCGCTAAGCCCTTGCAAACAGGGGATTTTGTTCTTGCCGACATCACCGATGCGTCTGAATATGACCTTTTCGGGGATGTTGTTGAGTTGTTGGGATAAAATGAAGTCGCGTCTGGAAATAACCATTTGAAGCCATTAGATATTGCTGACAAATCCGCCCTCATTCCGTACAAAACCGATAAACCGATTCAAAATCGGACTCTGCGCCAGTGCTTCGGTGCAGCCGAGCGCAATCATTCGTTCCCGTGCCCGTGTCAGCGCCACGTTCAGTTTACGGTCAATACTGCCGTCGAGCGAAAGAGACTGGATGGAGCGTACCTGCGACGGAAAATTGACAGCAAACGACAAAATAATAATATCGCGCTCACTGCCTTGATAGCGCTCTACCGTGTCAATCGTGATGCTTCCATGCAGTTCCGACGGCAGGTGACGGTGTATCGCCGCAATCTGCGCCCTAAACGGCGTAATAATGCCGATACTTCCTGCATGAAACCGCTCGCCTAGCTGTTCGTGGAAGTATGCAGCCAGCATTGCTGCTCGCCGTGCCTCTTGCTCATGAACTTTCGTTTGGTCTTCTTTTTGCGATGCCCAGAAAACAAGCCGTTTTTGAGAAAGTTTGTTTTCAACACAATGTAATTCAGGAAATTGCTCAGAGTAGTGAGCGTGAACGTCGGTCATGGTCGTCATTTCAGAAAGTGGCTCTGCTTGGCGTTCGCCGAGGTGTGCCAGAGCACCATCATAGAACGCCGCATTTGGAAATGCTGAAATCGCACGGTGCATTCTGCCCTGACGGGTAATAATGCCGAAACCGTGCGACCAGCCTTGTGCCTTGCAGCGCGTAAGAAGTCGCTCGAAAACGGACGTACGCAAGTCAAGAAACCCCGCATCGTTCATTTCTGCATCCTTTACAAATGTGCCGCGCTCCGGTTGAACAACAACTGCCGGCAGCTGCTTTTCATCGCCAATCAAAACAAAGCGCCGGAATCGTGCCAGAAGCCCAATAATTTGTGGCTCCACTACCTGCGAAGCCTCATCCACAATGAGGGTGCTGAAGTGGATAATGGCAAGAATTTCCTGATTTTTTAGCAAAGAGGAAATGGTCGAGACCACGATGCGCTTGCCAGCAAGCAGTTCCTGAATTTCTTCAATCGTCTTGCCTTCAATAAGTGTATAAAGTACGCGGTCGGTGTGTGCGGTAGATTCCTTCGCGCCAAGACGCATAAAATCAAGGTCTGCATTTTTCAGCGCTTCACAGATTTCATCCACCGCACGGTTGGTAAACGCCAGAAAAAGAACGTTCTCTTGTGTGTGATTGAACAAGTGAAGTGCCATTGATTTCAGCATTCGGGAGGTTTTACCGGTGCCGGGTGGTCCTTGAAGCAGGAAATAATCGTGTGCGCTCATTGCCTCGGCAAGCCGTGCGTGCTGTTCTTCGGTGAGGTCGTTGTAGGGTGTGTTTTGTACACGTTGGCGTATCTCCTCGTTAAATTTTGGTTCTTGAAGCCCCATGAGGAGATTTCGCTTGCTTTCGGTGGCTTTCAGAAGTTCGTAGAGCGATTCATACTGCGACTTAAATTCCGTTCCCATAAAGTCCGGCTCAATCGCCCACTGCACCTCACTTCGGAAGAGGTTCTCTGCCCTTCCGTCCGTAGTGATTTGCTTGTTGCGTAGGCTCACCACGACACTTTCCCGCGTGATGCGCTTGATATAGCCCTTCAGCATCGCACCGCGCAAAAACGAGCGTTCGTCAGCCTCATGTTCAAAAAGTGGGTAGAGCATGACAATATCGCCGACACGAAAATTGGCAAGTGGGGAAGTGCTTGCGGTACGGCGGAAATGTAAGTGGAGTTGAGCAAAATCGCTTTCTTCCTTGTCCAACGCGAGATACGCCAAAACGCTGTACGAATCAGCTTTCTCGACGAGACTTCTTCGCCACAATCCCGAAAATCCCTCGCCGCGCTCCCCGCCTCCTATCCGAGCTGACCAATTTTCACGACTCACAAACGCCGCAAAGGATCGAAAATACTTGCGTTCGAGAGAGGTCGCCGCTGCGAAAACATTTGCAAAACGCTGTAGTTCCGCTTCCACAAAGCGCGGCATCAGCCCAAAGTGTTCGGGATGAAGCTCTTGCAGCGTCCGTGGATGGCGGAGCGAGAGCGAACGCTCTTGCGCAATAATGCGGTTGCGCAGCGCCAAAAGAAGCTGCTTTGAGTGTTGGTCGTTTGGGATATTGCGAAGCGGACGAACAATATCGCGGGCATAAAAAATGCAACTGTCGCCGGAGCGCTCGCGGAAACACGAGTCCAGAAGAAGATTGTAGCCCGTTACCTGCGCTGCGTGATTCTCCCACGTCGCATTGGCGGGCGCCGAGCCGCTTTTGAGTTCCACAATCGTCTTGCGCTGCGGGTCGTCGGCATATTCTACCATCAGGTCTAAACGCCCCTGTAAGCCGTACATCGGTGACATGAAACTCGCTTCAATACTGGCTTTGTCCCATGAAAGCGAACTCAGCATTGTGCGGATATTGGCAAAAATCGTGGAGGCGTGCATTCGGAGAAGATGAAGCGATTCCGCGTTTTCGTTCTGCAAGGCAATGATTTGAAGAGGCTTCTGGAGAATTGCTTCTCGAAACACTGTCTCAAACTCTGCATCAGGGTTCGACAAAAGCGCATCAAAGCAGAAGTTCGCAATATTCCCGCCCACAAGGGACATTTTTGCTTCCGTCGGTAAAAACTTGCGCAGTAAGGAAAGGCGGGGGTTGCCGCCGTGCGGCAATTTTCCTTGTACGCACTCGGCAAGATCGGTTACGTCCAGCAAATAATCCGGCTCCAAAATAACGATAGATTGGGCGGTCGTCTCGTAAAGGCTTATTTCAGCAGTTTCCGTGGTTTCGATTTCAGCCGAAGCCGTTTGAACCGAAGCTGTTGCAACTGAAGCCGCCTTTTGCGTACCGACGAAGCGTACGTGAGCAATATGCAGCGTACAGAATTCCCAGCCAAGTCGCTCCATGTCATGCCACGGCTCCCAGAGCCGTACAAGAAGCGTTTCGCCTTCGTGTGAAAGTCCTTCAATATCTACAAATGCCCGCCCTTGCTTGGTTTCCACTATGCCAAAACCCTGCACGGTGAGCCGCAAAAGTGGTACGATTTCTTTCGTTGTTGCGGCTTCTTTTGTGAATGGTTTTGCCGTGAGAAGGGCTGTGCGGAGCGGTTCCGGCGCTCGTTCTTCCGAAAAGAAGAAGATGATCAATGCAAGGGCGCGAGCTGAACTATGAGCGGCTTCTACGGTAAGTTTGGAATTTTTCCGTCCGGCTCGGGTAGCAATGCGGCGAAAGGCGTGCAGTTCGCGGAGAATGTATGCCGGAAGTGCGTATTTATCAGCAACAAAGAGGAGACGTGAGTAGAGGTCGGTAAAAAGCTGTGGCTCATCGGCGGTTACTGCCTGAAGTATTTCGCGCAAAATATTTCGCAACATCAGTATTTGTGTGCTTTGCGCGGCGTGTTCATCAAAGAGGATTTCGCGTATTTCTTGGTAAAAGAATTGTGCTGATTCCTGAGGAAGCCGGAACAAAGACAAGGACATGGTGCGAGAGCAAAAATGGAAACGAAGAAGAGTTATCTACGAATATCACGAAACTTCACGAAATTTCATGCGAAATAATTCGTGATGCTTGGTGATATTCGTGATTTCTTCAGGCATACAAGGGTATTACTGCCAATGAAACAAACATGGCGGAATGAGCAGCAAAAGCGCCAGCAGCATCAGCACAAGCTGGAGTGGCAGTACCCATTTTGCCCATTTCTCCCATGGAATATCGGCAAGAGCCAGTACACCAATCGTGATGGCTGACGTGGGAATGATGATGTTTGTAAATTCTCCAAATTGGAAGGCAAGAATAGCGGTTTGGCGTGTAACGCCCGCAAGGTCGGCAAGCGGAGCCATGATGGGCATCGTCAGCGCTGCCTGACCCGTTCCCGAATGAATGAAAAAATTGATGACCGATTGAATAACAAACATCTTCTGCGCAGCAAATATCGGACTTGAGGATTCCACGAAGGGCGAAAGCGTGAAGAGCATCGTGTCAATAATGTGTGCGTCTTTTGCTACGACCATCGTTGCCCGTGCCAGAGCAATAATGAGCGCTGTCGAGACCAAATCTTTCGCACCGTGCAGGAATGCGGCTACAAATGTGTCTGCGTTTAAGCGCCCTACGATGCCGACCAAAATGCCCATTACGAGGAAAAGCGCAGCGATTTCTTCGATATACCACTTAAACTGAATCACACCGAAAATCATCACGCCAAGCGTTGCCAGAAACATCCAGAGTACCACTTTATGCGTTGTGGTCATGGTGGTAAAACTTTCAAAATCACCAAAGTCAAGGTTTTTACGGCGCTCTAGGTCTTCGGCATAAATTGGGCTGAGTTCGGGTCGAGCTTTGATGCGCTTTGCGTACCACATCACAAAAGCAATGGCAGGTATGTTCGCAATCGTCCAGACAATGAGACGATATTCAATACCCGAATACGGCGGCAAGCCCGCTATTCCTTGCGCGATGGCAACATTGAACGGATTCAAGAATGCGCCCGCAAAACCAATTTGCACCCCAATAAACGGTATCGCCACGCCTACAAGCGAGTCGTAGCCAAGCGCAAGCGCAAGCGGTACGAAGATGAGCACAAAGGGTATCGCTTCTTCGTTCATGCCAAAGGTAGCGCCGCCGATGGAGAAGAGTAGCATAAAAAGCGGAATCAGCATCACACGCACAAACGACGAGCGGGCGTGTGCTTTGGCGATAGATTTGATGAGCGCATCAATAGCTTCGGTTTTTTGCAGCACCGAAAACGACCCGCCCACAATGAGCACAAAACCAATAATCAATGCTGCTTCCACGAAACCTTTGATGGGGGCTGTGACAAGCGCTCCGAAGCCCTGAGGATTGCTTTTGATATAATGAAACGAACCCGGTACGATGACCGTCCGCCCGTTCGATATCGCCGTCGTATATTCGCCACCCGGCACAAACCATGTCAGTCCGGCAATCAGAACGAGCAGCGAAAAAATGAGCACAAAAGTATTGGGAAGTTTAATTTTTTTCATGGCAATAGAAAATAGAGTGTAAATGCTGCTGTGGACAAGATTGGGTGCGGTTTGCAGGTTTTTTTATCTGCTGACTTGGTCATGAAGAAAATTCTGCTCACGAATGACCTCCATAGCAATATCGGCGGACTTTTGAAGGTCTTCGAGGTAGATAAACTCTGTGTTTGCGTGTGGGTTTTGTGCGCCGATGCCTATGTTGACTGCCTTGATACCGCGCTGATTGAATGAGTTCGCATCACTACCGCCCCATGACACATATGGATTCGGCGTGAGACCAGTTTTTTCAATGGCGCGACTAATTTCTTGGAACACGCGGTCGTCGTTTTTGATGTGATATGGCGTAAAATCCCACCGTGCTGTAAACTCAAGACCTGCACCGACTTCGGCAGCAGCCGATTCAAAAGTCGTTTGAATTTTCTTTGCCAAATCCTCCACAAGCTGCAAATCCATAGAACGAATTTCACCGTCAATCGTTGCCTGTGGCGGAACGACGTTCACAGCCTCGCCGCCATGAATCATTCCGACGTTGACCGTCGTGGTGCCGTCCACACGTCCGATGGGAATATTGCTAATGGCTTTCGCCGCCGCCACGATAGCATTGATGCCTTTCTCCGGTGCGATGCCGGAGTGTGATGCCTTTCCGATAAACGTGGCTTTGAAGGCAATTGCGCCGCAGGATTCGCAGACAAAATTGCCCGGGCGCATGGAAGAATCAAACACAAACGCCATGTCTATTTCTTTGCGGAGCGGAATGTTCATTGAGCCATCCAGTGTTGTTTCTTCGCACGTTGTGAAAGCAACGGTGAAGCCGCGAGTTTGAATGTTTTCTTTGACGATTTTTTCCAGAGTGTAGAGCAGAATTGTTACTCCCGCACGATTATCTACGCCGAGTGCAGTTGTGCCGTCGGAGGTGATTTTTTCTTCATCCACGATGACTTTGGTGTCGGTTGTTGGGCGTGGAGTGTCCATGTGGGCAGTCATAATGAAATCACCACCGCCTGCTACCGGGCATAAAATATTGCCCGCATCGCCATCCCAGCGAGTAAAGGTGTTGTCTTCGTAGGAATTTAATCCCAAGCGGCTGACAAAATTATGAATGTAATCCGCCATCGGTCGCTCTTTGCCGGAAAGTGCCGGAATAACGGTTACTTCCTTGAATATCTCAATGATACGAGGGTCTATGGTTGGTTTCATCGCACACGTCTCCAATGATAAGTAATGTAATGTTGATAATGATTGTTCATGCCAACGGATTATTCATGCTGTTTTTTGTGGTCGCTAATTCGTTCAATCATAGTTTTGAGCCATGATTGCAGTTTACGGAGTGGTATTCCAAATGCCAGAAGCGACGAGGTAAGCGCAAGCAGCAAATCTTTGTCCAGCGCTGCGTCAAGCCGAATATCACGGACGAGCAATGTTTCTTGCTTGCCCTCGCGTAGAAACATTGTTTCTTCATCCAGCAGCACTGCCTTGCCGCCGCGCGAACAGTGCAAAAGAAGTCGGGGGTTCATGCGGGCAGTAGCAAAATAAATCGTTTCACTGTCATGCCGCTCCACACTGCGCGTAATTAGCGGGTTGTTCGCATTCAGCACCGATACGCCATCGTCGTGGATGTACTCTGCCACAAGCGCATGGGCGTGCGCCACATCTTCGCGTGTTTCGAGCGCATTGTCGAAAGCACCTTCTCCGGCAGCATTCTCATCAATGTTGAGCACAATGCCCACGTCTGCGCGGTCATACTGAATGCCGTCGCGCGTGATAGTTTCAAGCGGAATTTCGGCAACAATGCAATCAAGCGTGGGATTGGTCAGAGCCTGAAGGACGCTGTTTGCCGTGGAAATCGGTGACGGAGCCACATCTTTGCGAATCAAAAGCTCTTGCGGTGTTGCCCGCCCTACGGTATAGCCAAAATCCGTAAGTGCGTCGTCCAGCATAATTGCCAGCAAATCGCCGCCAATTCCTGCTGTTACCGCCAGAATCGGAATATGCTTTGGTTTTTCGGGTGGAAAAAGTGCTGCCAGAAGATTTTGCGCAATATTGTAGCCACGTCCACTTGTGGGAAACTGATACAGAGCCATGTCCGGCGAAAGCGATGTCCGAATAGTCGTCGTGCCTTCTTCCGCACTGCGGAGCAGATAAGAGCGCAAAGACGGTGTTGTAATGTGAAGTTCCGCCATAATAATTCCCCGCGAGTTCAGCCAGTGCTGAGCAATGCTACCCAAAAGCACTGCATTTGCCGCCGATAGTTCGTCGGTCATGTCAATCACAGCGCCACCGTTTTCGAGTGTGCCAGTGCGTTTAAGGCGAATTATTACTCCTTTGTAGGGAATGCTTTCCGGCGTATAATCTTGCTCGGCAAGCAGCCCCAGCGTTTCCGTATCTATCGCCACCGGCTGCAAGCGACCACTCGTGTGGCGCTGACGGTTGAGTACGTCCACAAGTGCTTGAATACTACTCTTGCCATCACCTGCTATGATTGGTGGGGCGAGTTTGAGTGCGCGTGGAACACCGCCGTTCAGAAGCAGAATACGATAATCATTGGTGAGTGGCGGTGCGCCGTCGTTGGATTCTTCAGAGTTCGCACTTTTAGGTTGTGGAAGTATGCCCGTCTGCACAAGGTCGCTCATCATCTCTTTTTTAAGCGTTTCCGATATGCCAATGGTTGCGGAGATTCCGCTTGTAAAGTGCGGCAAATGTCGCCCATGCTCAAAGTATTGCCGATGCTTGCCCGTACCAAGTTGAAAAATATCTATATGCTTTCCATCCAAGCGCACAAGCGGTATGGAGCGTCGGCGTGCTTCGGCTGTCAGTGCTTGAGTAGAGTAAGACGGTAGAAAACGATTGTTGATAGCTTTCAAACGAATAATTATCGGCGCAATGTCTGGTGTTTCCTTGCTGAGAAGGCTGTTCACAATTTCGAGTGCAGACCGAGCGGCAAGTATGCCCGCTTCATCATGGATGTAGCTAAAGACAACATTGTAAACGCCTTTTTGTGTGGTGCGTCGCGTTTTACCATAGGTTACGTCCATTCCACCCAGCACTTGCAATTCCAGTGCAATATGCTCCAACACGTGCCCCAAAAGCGTTCCTTCCTGCACACGCTGGAAAAAGCCGCCCGGCTTGCCGACTGAACACTGGTGGTCGTAAAGCGATGGTAATTGCTGCTGCAACGCCTCCCTAAAGCCTTCGATGGTATTGGTAAATACTTCGTCGTATGCTCCCAAATCCAGCGTGAGCCGCACCACAGGTGACCATGCAAACGCATTTGCACCACGCACAAGACGAATATCCAATGCAGTCAGCGCTTGTGGCGGTGTCTCTTGGTGGAACGTAGTCTCCGATGGCATAACAGAATCAGTCATATTTTGTCAAGAGGGTCGGCAAAATTGGCTCCAATGCCTTGAATATACCACTATCTTTGCCTTCTTCGGCAGAAAATGTGACAGCACGAGGTTCTGCCATACCACCGCCCATGACCACAATATAGCCGTCATGCACTTGCAGAAGAAAGCCATCCGGCTGCACGTCGCGCTTTAAGATTTCTTCAGCATAGTGCGGAGTATCCAGAATCACCACGTCTGCGCCCTCATGGAACGTGCCATAATCAAAAATGTCGTCTTTTGTGTGGCGAAAGACCGCAAAATCCAGTGTGGGATTGCGGAGCATAATTTCTACATTTTTGCTATGGCGTTTATGCTTGTGAAAAAATTCGTTATTGAAAAAGACACCGTGCTCGGTCAGTGCACCAAATTCTATATCAGGCTTCAATGCTTGCAGCGTAGCATATATTCTTGCACATAACTCTTGCGAAAGGTTATTTCCGGCAATAATCGGGATGCGCTCACTTCTGTCCTTTGGGAAATTTGCACGCATAATCATCGCCGGAACATCAATAGATGTGCCTTCTGCAGGCGCGATGTGCATAAAAATTCCGGGACCGGCATTGATTTCGATAATAGCGAAATTGCCCGCGTCCCACGGTTTACTGATATCTTCTGCCAAAACATCAATGCCCATGCACATCACCTTGAAAAACTTTGCAATATCGTTCACCATTTTGATATTGCGCGGGTGCATCTGCTCGGTAACATTCACCGATACGCCGCCAATGGAAACATTCGCCACACGGCGCAGATACACGCGCTCGCCCATCGGTGGCACAGAAGACAGCGTGAGATTCTGCAAGGCGATATATTCTATCAAACCATCATCCACTATAATCGCAGAGAGCGGAGAGCGTGCATTATTGCGCCGCTCAGGGCGTTTATTCTCCAGTTCGATAAGCGCTTCAATCGTGTCTTTCCCATTGCCTTCCACAAATGCGGGAACGCGCTGCAAGGCAGCCACAAATCGCCCGTTCACTGCCAGCAAACGGTGGTCTTTGCCATAGACCTGTTGCTCCGCGATTGCGCCGTCAAAGCCTGTTCCTGCTTCCTTCGCAGCATCCACAATACGCTGAAAGGCGAGCAGTGCTTCTTCCTTGGTCTGAATATCGGTGGTAACGCCTTGACCTTTGTGTCCTGCAAGTGGCTTGACCACAAGTGGGAAACCAAGAACGGCAATTTCCTCCAAAAGGTCTTCTTCGGTCATACAATTATTGCCAATCGGTGTTGGGAAGCCGCAATCCAGCAGAAATTCTTTCACAGCGTCTTTTTGTGTTGTGAATTCGGTGTCCTTGATGCTGTCGGTGTGAAAGACCGTAGAGCGACCGCGCACTTGCTTTCTACCGTATCCCCACTGAAAATCTCCTTCATTGCGCAGGAAAAACATGGGGATATTTCGCTTCATTCCCGCCTCGATAATCGAAGAAATAGTCGGACCGCCTTGTATGGTACGGTCGAAGCGTTTTTGCAGCGTTTGGAATCCGGCGTGAAAATCAAACGATTTTTCGACACTCAGCGCCGCAAACCACTCCGCCACAAGCATTGCTGCGTCCTCGGCGACATATTCGTCCAAGTACTGCACTGCTACCACGTAGGAATCACCGTCATAGCTGATGTTGCTTTCGGTGATGGGCAGGTTGATTTCCATGCGGAGCGCTTCAATGAGTGCCGCGACGAAAACATCTATGACACGCTCAAATTTCCGCTTGGCAAGTTGTGGAAATTCAGCTACTACGAGGGGTTGATAATACTCAACCGTCCTTCCTTCCGGTGCAATAAAGAGATTGAAGACAACCGCCGGACGCGGCAGATAATAGCTCGGTCCTTTGTAGGAATAAAACTTACTAACGCTGAAGTCTTCAGTGGTCTGCTTGTGCGGCAGGGGTTCGTGGGTGTCCTGTCTCATCTGTTTGGGAAGGATTGAGGGTAATGAAATAGAGATAGTCGAGTTATGCAGTGCAACGCTGTCAATATACCACTCGCGGTAAAGGGCTTGTCGTGCAATGCGGGTATGGAAATAAGCGTGGCTGATGACGAGAGAGGGAAAAACTAAGAAAATGAATTCTCTTTTGCAAACGTTACGGAAGCCTTGTCCAGGAGGGAAGATGAAATTTTCCACCTGCGGCGAGAAAACTCGTCGCAAGCCCATGAACGCTGTAATGAGACTGATTCGGAAGCTGCTCATAATTTGTGGTCGTGGCATTGGTGATTGCCATAAATGTTACCATCTCACTGCCCACGACGTACGCATTCCCGGCAGCATCAATCGAAAGTGCCGTGTCTTCATCCAGCCCGATTGCGTAAGCATTGACCTTGCGAGCAAGGATTTGCGCCAGTCGCGGAATACGATTGCGTTGTGTAAAATGCGTATCCACTGTGATGTTTGGCAGAAAACCAAAACCTTGTGTTGTTTTGACGGAGCCTTTTTGGAAGCCTTTTTCGTCACCATCGAAAAGCATTTCGTCGCTCGCTGCCGCCGCTCCGGCACTCGTGCCGGCAATAAGCGCACCACTTGCGTGCTTGGCATATATTTTCTGCAATAGTTCGGTGCCCTTAAAGACTTCAACGAGCTTTACTTGGTCGCCACCGGTGAAGAAAAATGCGTCCGATTCATTCACCATTGCGTGATACTCCGGTGTGTCGGCATCGCCGACATAACGGGCGGCAATCACGTGTGTTTTAGCAATACCCATTTTCATAAACAGCTCTGCGTATTCGTCGCCCAATTCCTTGCCATAGGAACTGGCAGTAGGGATGATGCTAATGCAGGCGGCATGGCTGTTATCGGTAATAAACTGTAAAACGCTCTTTGTTTTGATTTTGTCTTCGTTTCCCCCGACAATTACAAGTAAACCTTTCGTAGAAGTCCATTCCATGCGTTTCATAGCCTTTCGTAGTTGTGGAACAATATCAGGTGGCGGACTGTTTCGCTACTAGCGAATATACCATGCTTTTGCTCAATATGCAAATAATGGCGAAAAAAATCACAAAATTGGCAATAATTTGTGCATTTTTCTTAAATTTCTTCATCGTATGGATAATTTGCAAAAAAGTCTTTTGGCGGCTAAAATGGTTGCGCAATGCCGGAGGAGGTTGTAAATTTGCGTTTCTGTTGTCAAAAATCTTTTTCATTCTTTCCTATCATCATGCTTCATCCTTCCACGCACGTTATCCGCAGAGCGCTTATCAGCGTTTCCGACAAAACCGGTATCATAGATTTCGCTCGTAACCTTGCCGAGCGCGATATTCAAATAATTTCCACCGGCGGCACGGCGCAGGAACTCAAGAATGCGGGTGTTCCCGTTGTCAGTATTTCCGAGGTAACGGGCTTTGATGAAATACTGGACGGGCGGGTTAAAACGTTGCACCCCGCTATTCACGGTGGTTTGCTGGGAGTGCTCGACAATCCCAAGCACGTACACCAAATGGAAGCCAACATGATTCAATCCATTGACCTTGTGGTGGTCAATCTTTACCCTTTCGAGAAAACGCTGGAAAATCCAGCTTCCACGCACGACGACATCATTGAGAACATTGATATTGGTGGTCCGGCAATGATTCGGGCATCGGCAAAAAATTACCGTTGGACGGCAGTTGTAACAAATCCAGCACGATACGACGAAATTCTTAGCGCCCTCCACACGCACAACGGCGCAATCCCTGAAGACACACGACTTTCCCTTGCGCACGAGGCATTTGCTCACACTGCGTACTACGACGGTATGATTGCGGGCTATTTTTCGCGCAAGACCGCTTCGGAAGCTTCTTCAAATCTTCTGCCGACAACACTTTCCATTGCACTGCGCAAGGAACAAGATCTCCGCTACGGCGAAAACCCTCACCAAACGGCAGCTCTCTACAAACAATCCGGCACATCGGCGGCGTACACCGACATTTTCCGATATCTGCACGGCAAAGAGCTTTCCTACAACAACCTCCTCGACATAGATGCCGCAGCAAAGCTGGCGCTTGAATTTCTGGGAGCAACAAGCGGCGAAACGGCTGTCATCATTAAGCACACGAATCCGTGCGGTGTCGGCTCCGGCGCAACACTCAAAGAGGCATATCTGAAGGCGTACTCGTGCGATACCACTTCTGCATTTGGTGGAATTATTGCTTTGACGGGCGAGCTTGACCTTGAGACGGCAAAAACGGTGGATGAAATTTTTACTGAAGTGGTCATTGCACCTAGCTATGCTCCAGCCGCGTTGGAGCTGCTTCAGCAAAAGAAAAATCGCCGCCTGATGACGGTGAATTACGACGCGCTCCGGACGGCGCTCCGTCTGGAAGTAAAAGCAATCGCAGGCGGTATGCTGCTCCAAAGTGCTGATACGCTGCTCTGGAACACTGATGGAACCGATGTTGTCACCAAGCGCCAACCCACTAACGACGAACGCAAGGCACTCGAATACGCATGGCGCATAGCAAAGCACGTCAAATCGAATGCTATTGTCTATGCTGCCTCAGATCGTGCATTGGCTATCGGTGCGGGGCAGATGTCGCGGGTGGATTCGGCTGCTATTGCGGCACGCAAAGCAGAGGCGGCAGGTATAGATTTGAAGGGGTCGGCAGTGGCATCGGACGCATTTTTCCCATTCTCCGATGGCTTGCTGGAAACGGTGAAAGCCGGTGCAACGGCAGTTATTCAGCCGGGCGGCTCAGTGCGTGACGCTGAGGTAATTGCATCAGCAGACGAAAAAGGAATAGCAATGATGTTTACGGGTGTCCGGCACTTCCGGCACTAAACTTGGCGCGTTAAAAACACTGATGAGCACAAAAAAAGCCCGTTTGGTTGGCATCCATCCAAACGGGCTTTGTCGTCAATTTTGCTGTAAAGGTGTGCTTCATGAAGCACCGTGCTGCTTAGAGAACAAATCGTATGGGAATAACGATGACGCTGTGAACGGGTTTGCTGTTGCGTTGTGCGGGCGTAAAGGCGCACTTGCTGACGGCATCACAAGCGCTGCGTACAAATGGCGTGTAACCGCCTTGTGGCTCACCGATATAGTTCATGCGGGTAATTTTTCCTTCCGCGTTGAGATAGACAACAATGTCAACTTTGCCACTTTTACCTTCGCTGAGAGCGCTTTTGGGGTAGTGCAGTAGTGCCGACAATTCTTTCGGGTCGTACTTCGCGGGCGTGTAGGTGTATTGGGTGTTGCCCTCGCCCGTAAGATCGCTCAGTCGGATGTATTGGAGCGATTCGGGTTTTACGGCTTCTGGTTCGTCTGCTTTTTCGGCGGAAGTGTGCGCGGTAAGTGGCGTGGTTGCAGTGGGCGATTGTTCTTTTGCCAATGTACTGCTCACTTGGTTTTGTGCAAGGCTTGTGCTAGCAAAAGCAAGCAGCAGTCCGGCGGTAATCAACGATGTGGTGATGGTGCGTACAGGTACGGACGGGGATTGAATATGCGGTTTCATAATAAACCTCTCCATTGGTCTGACAAGTGTAAGTTACAATGGCAAAGATAGAAAAAGAATTATGAATTTTTGATGATTTTGTTCTTAATTGCGAAATAATTTTAATAAATAATAAATAAAAGCAGAAAAACCTTAGTAATTGACTGCTTTATTTTTGATTTAATAAAGTTGGTGCTCGTTTGAAAAATGAGCTTGAGTCGCACAAAAGCCCATAGAGGATATATCTATGGGCTTTATCGGTATGCTCTTGTCATGTCGCGGTACAAATCATTACTGCATTTTTGCAAAACTCCTCATCAGAATGGATTACCTTTTTCGCCCTACAAACCGCACCACAGAACCTTTCCCATTGTGGAATAGTCCTTCTTGTAGCTCAACTTCTTGTTCGATCAGTTCCAGGATGTCAAAATTGTGAAAGTCCGATGCAATTTCTTCAAGAGAAAATAGCATCTCTATCTCTTTGGGACCGCCCATGGTTTCGTCCTGCCTCATGTAGTCCATATGCTTTTTGCTAAATGCCTCAAAAATTAGCATACCGCCCGGGCGCAGGTAGGTTGTTAGTATTTTGTGGTAGCTTGATTTGCTGCTTGCCGGGAAATGTGCATAAATTAAAGCAATCGCATCAAACTGATTTGCTTTGTACGACAGCGATTGAAATTCTCCCACATCATATTTGACTTCAACCTGATGCTTGTCGGCTAATTGTAGCGCTTTCTTTTTACCTTCTATGCTCAGGTCAAAGGCAAACACTGTCCACCCAAGTGTAGCGGCATACACCGCATTTCGTCCTTCTCCTTCAGCCGGAAAAAGTATTGTTCCCGAAGGAATGGAACGTAGTTGTTCTCGAAGGTAAGCGTTGGGCTCTTCACCGTAGGCAAATTCCTTTCGACTGTAGCGGTCATCCCATTTTTCTTTCATTCGATTATTATGTTAGCTTGGAGTAGGGTAGATGTTATGAGTGCTATAGCAGGTTTGACGCTTTTTAACGTGTAATGTGATGATTTTGAAAACTTTACAGGTATTGGTTTATGCAGATTAATGTAACTCTTCTTGAATCATGATTTCCAGTTTGTAGCCTTTGCCGTGAATATTATTCAATCTAAGAGAAGAATCACCGCTCAATTTTTTTCTGAGTTTGGAGATAAACATATCCAGACTGCGCCCGACAATCACCCCCTCATCCTCCCAAACTTCTTTTTGCAATCTGTTTCGTTCGATGATTTGATTGGGATTTTCTGCGAAGATGTGTAGTAATTTCGATTCTTTTGCGGTCAATTCTATCGTTTCTTCATCTATGACAAGAGATTGGCTTTCATAGTAAAAATTTGTCTTGCCAATAGATAAAAATGGGCGTTGTGCAACGAAAGATTCAGAAATGGCACTTTCTGTGCTATGCCGTTGTAGTTTATAGCGACTACGTTTCCATCGTTTTACCCCCATAAAGACAAATCCTATTGCCAGCAGACCTGCTCCTACAAGCATATACCTCGTGTGCAAGCCGAGAACAGCTTCATTGGCAAAATGTATGTTGATATAATAGCACCGCACGGGTTGGTTTCTTCCTGTACAGGCGACGATATTGTTCTGTCGGCTTTCCAGCATTGCATAGCCAAAGACCACTTCATTAGTCGAGCAATCATACACGTTTACGATATAGTTCCGGGGTAAGTGGTGTGCGCTAATAACCTTCTCTACAATGCTGATGAGTGTATCGGGAACAAAGGTGAAACGACTTTCAAATCGGATTTGAAACTCATTGTTGCTTAATCTCTGGATAGGAAGTACTCTTGAGACACTGTCTCCCACGCTCAATAGAATGTGATGTCCAATTTTTCTGATAACGAGATTCCTCATTTCTGCCGAAAAATTCTCATCATCGGCTTTCAATATGGTACTACTTGCGAAAAACAGCAGGTGCACTATCGCGAATACCACTAAGCTAAGGTGTTTAAAAATCATTTATCTATGGAATTGTGTCGAATGTAAAAAATGGTTTTTACAGTGAATTTACAATGCTTGACATCTCTTTACACGATTCTCTCTATGGGAGATAGTATGTTTGTACAAGCCATTCTTGTCATCTACGAAAAACTACTACAATGGATGCAATTAACAAAATACGTGCGCCTACACAATGCGGTCGGGAGCAGCAATTCACCTCGTTACATAACAATACCAAATCTACTACCCGTTAGGGTAACAACAATTTTTTTATCCACGTACTAAAAGGATTGAAGCACAATGTACACTTATATCTATGCACTCGCATTACCTTTGCTAATCTTTGCTTCCTTCGGTGGAGATAATCCAACACAATATCTGAAGAAGGACATAAACAAACACAAAGCAGTACCAACGAGGCAAGCAGATACCGATGACTCCGTCAGAGCTACTGACACAGCGGTAGCAACAGGTAAAACAATACGCTGTATATTACAGGATAGAGCCGGAAATTTTTGGTTTGCCACTGATGGCGAAGGCGTATGCCGCTATGATGGAAAATCATATACCTATTTTACCCAGAGAGATGGTTTGTGTAGCAATTTTGTCTGGAGTATTCAAGAGGATAGACGAGGTAATCTTTGGTTCGGAACCCGAGACGGTGTTTGCCGTTACGATGGAAAATCTTTTACTAATTTCAAAATTGCCAGTTTTGCCCTTCATTCAGAGCTGCTGAATAATTTTTCTTCTGGTAAATTTTGGCAAGATGGGTGCGGCGGCGGCGAAGACCTTTGGTTTGGAGCCCGAGGCGGCGCTTACCGCCATGATGGTAAATTATTTACATTCCTATCATTACCTGCTGATAAAGCCGATCATAAAGTACGCAGCCTCCAGCAGGAGGCGAACCCGACAGCATATTCAGTTTATAGTATATTAAAAGATAAAGCCGGAAATCTCTGGTTCGGAACAGAGCAAAAAGGTGTGTTCCGCTATGATGGAAAATCCTTTACTAATGCTCAAATCAGCGAAAAAGAGGTTGGATTTGCTGTTCGTTGTATTTTTCAGGATAAAAATGGAGATTACTGGTTCGGTAGTAATGGCTTAGGTTTAACCAAATACGATGGTAAAACCGTAACAAATGTTACAAAGGAAAACGGGCTGAGTAATCCAGATTTTGTGAGAACCTTAAAAGGCAAGCTCGGAACACTGGCTCGCGTCTGGAGCATTGCAGAAGATAGAAACGGAGACCTCTGGATTGGTACCATTGATGCAGGAGTATGGCGTTATGATGGTAAAAAACTCACCAATTTTACGATGAGCGATGGATTAAGCAGCAATGCAATTTGGACGATATACAAAGACAACACCGGAAAACTTTGGTTCGGTACCGATGGAGGAGGCGTGTGCACATACGACGGAAGATCCTTGACAAAATTTATGCTTCCCCGAAACAATAGTGAAGACGGCTGTTGATGAAGGCAAAACATTGAGGGAAGCAACTCAAAACACCAACGCCGCCCGGAACAAGGTTCCAAGCGGCGTTGATGCTTCAGAGAGGAGGCTCTTCCGTTGCCGGAATTGCCTCGCCGTGTGCTTCCCCATTAGATAGCCACGGGTTCGAGAGTTGTTGTTTTCATTGTGTCGATTTTCTTTCCATACCCTTCATGCGGCTTTTTGCGCATCTGCGGCTTTTTACGCTGTCGCTCCTTGCGGGAGCATTTCGCGCATCAGCGTTCCGAGACGCTTGATTCCTTCTTCAATCGTTGCTGCATCGGAGCAAGAGTAGTTCAGGCGCATGGTGTTCGAGCCACCGCCATTGACGTAGAACGGTACGCCCGGTACGAACGCAACTTTTTGCTTGATAGCAGCGTCGAAAAATTTCACAGTTGAGAAATGTTCCGGCATTGTGACCCACACAAACATACCGCCTTCGGGTTTGGTAGAAACTGCTTCCGCTGGGAAGTGCCGTGCGATAGAGCCGAGCATCGCCTCGCACTGCGAGCTGTATGCGTCGGTGATACGGCGAATATGCGCATCAAGGTCGTTATTGACTAGATATTCGTGCATGATGCGTTGACCGACAAAGTTTGTGTGCAAGTCGGTTGCTTGCTTGGCAATAATCAATTTTTCCATAAGTGGTTTTGCTGCTACCACCCAGCCAAGGCGGAATCCGGGAGCGGCAATTTTCGAGAAGGAACCGAACATGATACATTGGTCACCGAAGTAGGAACGAAGCGATTTTGCGCGGACACCGGCAAATCGCAGATCACCATATGGATCGTCTTCAACCACGATGGTATTGCGCCCCATGAGTGCCGACGCGACACGCTCACGGGTGGCTTCGGTATAGCTGATACCCGTTGGGTTTTGGAAGTTTGGAATTGCCGAGAAGAGCTTCACGGCTTGTTTGTCGTAGAGAGCTTCCAGTTCATCTACGTCCACGCCTTCGTTGGTGAGCGTAACGCCCGCGAAATTGGGCTGATAGACCGACAAGGACTGAATAGCGCCCAAGTAACCGGGGCTTTCCATCGCAATAGTATCGCCCGGATTAACAAGAACCTTGCCCACAAGGTCAATTCCTTGCTGCGAGCCGCTTGTAATCAAGATTTCTTCAGGCTTAATGTCTAAGCCCTGAATTTTTTTGTATCGTGCAGCGATATACTCACGAAGCGGCAAGTAGCCTTCGGTTTGAGCATATTGAAGCGCAATGCGACCGCTCATCGAAAAGACCGTATCGGCAGCACGCTGAAATGCTTCCACCGGAAACAACGCCGGATTCGGCAAACCGCCTGCGAAAGAGATAATATCTGGCTGCACCGTTGTTTTCAAGATTTCACGAATGAAGGACGTCGGTACGCCGCTCATGCGCTCGGCAAAAAGGCTGGTGGGGTTGAAGGGTGCAGTATTCATGGCAATTTCGATTTATGAGTATGAAAGATAAATTCTAAATGTTCAAATTTGCTGCAAACGATTTATGGCTGAGTCGGTGCAGAAAATGTCTTGCGAAAGGTAAAAGCAAATTCACTGTCTCCATGGGTGTCCAAGTGACGTAAGCGTTCTTTTGCTTCTTCAAGTGTTGGCTTGTGTCCTTTGGGAATCCACCACAGTGCAAGGTGTGCCGTTTGCATCGGCTCAAACCATTCGCGGCGGCGGCGCAGATACTGTGCGTGTCCGCTTTGAAAAGCATAATTCTGAAGCGCTTCCAGTGATTCCCATACGGACATATTCACAATCACCAGTGGATCAGAAAAGGCTTGAATGGACGTCGCATTATCCGTTTCGTCTTTCAAACGCCAAATAAACCCGTCGCTTGATTCCGCCAGTAAATTTATTGCCGGAAGAGCTTGTGTGAAATCTTTAATTCGTGGATCTTCCATTGGGGCGAGTAATCGCCCAATATTAATCTGTGCAAGATGATACGCTGAATCCATATTCTTCTATTCTTCACATTGAAGCATTTGCAAGCTCGGTGAGCGTTTTACCTGTGACGCGGAACATCGTCCATTCGTCCATCGGCTTTGCACCGAGGCTTTTGTAAAACTCAATTGCTGGCGTGTTCCAATCCAGTACCGACCACTCCAACCGTCCACAATGACGTTCTTCAGCCAAGCGGGCAAGGTAAATGAGAAGCGATTTCCCGTAGCCTTTGCCGCGAAATTCCGGCTTGACAAAGAGGTCTTCCAAGTAGATACCGGGCTTTGCCAAAAACGTGGAATAATTGTGAAAAAAGAGCGCAAATCCGGCAGGAACGCCATTTTCTGTGTATCCGATAACAACTTCCGCAACTGGTTTTGTACCGAAGAGTGTTGTGAGCAGTGATTCTTCCGTAGCAACGACTTCATGCGATAATTTTTCATACTCAGCCAATGCCTTAATAAAATCAAGAATGACGGGAACATCATTATGAGTGGCAGAGCGAATAGTGAGATTATTGATGAGCATTGGTAAAAGCAATGATTGACGCGGTAGAACGTGAACACGATACAAAATTACAACAAAAGAATTTTGCAAAACAGATACAATATTGTAGTTTCGCAACCAGTACAGTTCAAAACTGTATAGTTTGAAACATTACTCTTTCCTCATCAACACTTTTTCACAATGAGCAATAACAACCAAGAAACATTTGAAGTAGGAGCCTTTAAGCGTGTGATCAATGGCAAAACCGTGCTTGTCCAGTGCGACAGCCGCCTTGAAGCACAAGCAGAATGGCTGCTGAAAACAATCGAAGATATTTCTGAAGAGACAAAAGATGCGATTCGTGACGGCTGGACGTTGGAAATCGGATTTTCTGTGCTGGCGCTTGTCGAACGTGATGGAATGTTTGTCGTCTGCGAACCCGATTACGATGATGACCCGTTTGAAAACGTTGTTGAGGATGTATCGCGCTCACTTTGGGTAGTGGTGATGCAGAACGAAGTTGGTGAGGTAACGGGTACGAGCGATTCCTTCAAAATTCCTCGCTTTGATGAAACCATTGTTTTGCGCAAAGGTGTTCTTGAGGAAGAGCATATTGTTCTTCAGCGCGATGAAGCAGAAGATGACGAAAGCGGCATAGAAGGCGCGGAGGTCATTGATTCTGGCTGGTATATCGGCGGCGCAGATGACGACGAAGAAGGCTCCGACGATGAGGAAGATTATGAAGCCTGCTATGTCTATGAACTTTTGGAGTCGCGCCCGATGCTGCTTTCCGTTCTTGCACTTCCAACGGACTACGTGGTAGTCTTTAACGGTGAGGATATTGAAGCAATTTACGACGAGGAGGATGAAAATGTCTGGAATCCGGCGGATGATGACGAAGCAGACGACAAAAAATAATCGTCTCATGGCAGTAACAACAGCAGCGCATATAACCGCAAAAACGGGCGTAATCATAGGGAACAGCGCTCCGTTGAAGGATGTTTCTTCCGACGGGCACTTGTACGAGCAGATTGCGCAAGAGATTCGTGCTCAGATTGAACATCGCGTCTTGCAGCCCGGCAATCGCTTGCCGTCAGTGCGGAAGATGAGCCGTCAAAAAGGTGTAAGCATTTCGACGGTACTACAAGCATACATGAACCTTGAGGATGTGGGCGTGATAGAAGCACGCCCACAGTCCGGCTATTACGTGCGGCAGCAATTTCGCAATCTGCCGCCGGAGCCGAGCATACAGCGTTTTGCACCGATGGCGAAACCTGTCAAAAATGTCGTCACGCTCGTCGAAGACCTCATTAACACCTACCAGTACTCGGACTTTGTGCCGCTAGGCGCAGCCATGCCTGCTCCCGACCTTTTGCCCATTACCAAAATTTCCAAGCTCTACGCTTCGCTTGCTCGCGCAGAGATGCACACTATTGCGCGATATGAGCATCCAAGCGGAAATCTGGAACTTCGCCGTCATATTGTCCTCAGAGCAATGGACTGGGGTGGACTTTTTGCTCCCGACGATGTTATCACGACCGGTGCAGCTACCGAAGCGCTCAATATCTGTATTCGTGCTGTCGCCAAGCCGGGCGATACGGTTGCGGTGGAATCACCGTGCTATTTTGGTATTTTGCGGGTGATTGAAGGCTTGGGCATGAAAGCACTGGAAATTCCGACCGACCCGCGCACGGGTATTTCGCTTGAAAGTCTGGAACCGGTGATGCGGCGGAAGGAAGTGCAGGCGGTGATGGTCGTTCCGAATTTTAGTAATCCCACAGGCGCGTGTATGCCGGATGAGAACAAAGCAAAACTTGCCGCACTTGCCGCAAAGCACGAAATTCCTATCATTGAAGACGATGTTTACGGTGACATATATTTCGGTTCGCAGCGTCCTCGCCCGGTGAAGGCATTCGACAAAGACGGCTGGGTGATGCTCTGCGACTCGTTTTCTAAGACGGTTTCGCCCGGACTGCGCGTGGGCTATACTATCCCGGGACGTTTTTACAATGAGGTGTATCGTCTGAAAATCGCGTCCACGCTTGCTTCGCCGACGCTGCCGCAGCTTGTGATGGCAAAATTTCTTCAGACCGGCGGTTACGAACACCAGATGCGAGCGCTGCGCAAAGCCTTTGCCGTGCAAATGCAAAAGATAATTGGCGCTGTGGGCGAGTATTTTCCCGAAGGTACAAAAGTAACGCGCCCCAACGGCGGCTTTGTTGTGTGGGTAGAGTGCCCGCGCGAGGTAGATGCTATCGCGCTCCACAGCGAGGCAATGCGCGAAAAAATTAGTATTGCGCCCGGTCCGGCTTTCTCTAAAACTGACCAGTATAATCACTATATTCGGTTGAACTGCGGCTATCCTTGGTCGGAGCGCATAGAACGGGCTATTGAGACGCTCGGGAATATCGCCTCAGACCTGTGTAATCGTCGCGAGGAGTCGTAGAATCTGCTACGAAAAATCTGCTACGAACCGCCGATTCTTAACATTTCTTAACGTCCCACCGTTTTTATTTTGACGGTCGCACCGAAACATTTCCTGCGTGGCTGCGTCTTTTGGAGTGCATCCATTATCTTTCTTGCTTTAATCCTTGATTGTATGCGCCTTGTACGACCTCTTGTTCTCAGACGCACCGTTATTGCGGCAGTTTGCTGCGCACTGTGCTTGCTCCTCAACGCTTGTCCGCACCATATTGAGGAAATGGTCGAAAAAATGGCTCCGCCCAAAGGCTACAAGCCGTCGTACACCACATCAAACACGTCGCTTAAAAAGCTGACCGAACAGGCGAAAATTCCTTCCCGCTCGGCAGCAAATGCAACGACAGCATCGTCACCATCGCCGTCGCCGTCAGACTTTGATCCAAGTGTCCTTGCATCGTTCCCCTACGCTGGCGATATTGGCAAAGTGCTTTCGCCGTCCGTTACTTCTAGTTCACTTGGAAGTGGTTCGCTTGGAAGCATGGACTCATCAGCATTCGTAGGTGGTTTGCCGCAAGGGATTCCCAAAGGATTTCCGTCCGGTATGCCCGATATAACCTCAGCAATGAAAGGGTTTCTGGGTGATTCGGCGCTTTCAAAAACACTCACATCGGGTGATGTGGACAGCGTACTGAGCAAACTCAAGGGTTTTAGTAGTGGTGGCGCTATGAGTAGCGGTGGTGCTGGTATTGCTGGCAGTATGGAGAAATTTATGAAGGATTCTTCCTTTGCAAAAATGCTGAAAAATATTCCAGATGTCATTCCCGAAGAAATGTTGAACAACCTGCCGGACATGATTTCAAGCGTTATGGGAGACTCTAGCGCTACTCCTGCGAAATCAGACGGTAAGGAAAAATCAGAACAAAAAGGCAAATCTTCAAAGTCCTCTGCGCCCAAAGAATCTAAAAACTCCGCAAAAAAATCTGAAGAGAAATCCGATGATGTAGTGCCCGGACAGGTGGCTGGGGATATGGCGCGAAAGATGGCTCAGATGCTGCCGCAACTGAGCGAAATGAAGAAAAATTATGAGCGGATGCAACGCGAGTATGTCGAGCGTGAAGCACAAACGCAATACGAGCGCATTGCCGAAGCCGAAGAGCGCGAAGCCAAGCGTATTGCCGCCGAGCCGGCGATTATGCCAATAAACGTCCATGTTCGCAGCATCAATGATGCACGCTATCCGAATGAAATCGAATTGAACGTTTCGGTCATTGACACTGCCGGACGCTTTATTTCAGGGCTTGCACCGCCGAACTTCCAAGGCACGGGCAATTACCGCGCCTACTGGAGAGCGCTTGCCGACTCGTGTCCGCAAATGAATTCTACGGCGCAAACACGAGTGCGCAGCTTTGATGTGCAAGAAGTCCGCGAAGGTAGCTTGGACACTCACGCCGTAGCGTTTGTTCTTGACCACTCCTCGTCTATGGGCAATACCCGTGCACGACGCTTGCAAGAGGCTGTTGCGCGGACAATGGGTATTGTCAAGAAGCA
Organism: Ignavibacteria bacterium; assembly: GCA_014654705.1. GTDB lineage: Bacteria > Bacteroidota > Ignavibacteria > Kapaibacteriales > UBA4661 > PH2015. The sequence continues at coordinate 49,620 of JACVZY010000006.1, read as the reverse complement.
AGATTATATCACCGCCATCAAGTTTACCAATAAGATAAAAGTAGAAGTACCGCTTACGAACGACTCCAATGCGTACCGCGATGGCTTTTTGATAGACGGTTTGGAAGGATATAGTGGCGGCACTGCCATTTACGACGGTGTTATGGCTGCTATTAAAGAGTTGCAAAAAGCTCCGAAAGGCGCGTCAAAGGTGATAATTCTCTTTACTGATGGTGATGATAATTCATCAAAGCTCAAGATTGGCGCAGTCTATAAAGCCGCAAAAGAAAATAACGTCCGCATTTATAGCATCGCCTACGGTATGACCGAAGAAACGCCTCTTCAGAACTTGGCGCAATACACCGGAGGCATGATGTATCGTCTTTATTCCGTCAAAGAATTTCCACTTGCCTTTGCCGATCTCTACAAAGCGCTTAAAAACTACTATCGCATTCGCTATCGCCCGCCGGAATGTGCTGCCGTCCACTCCGTACAGGTGCGCCTTGCAGTGCCGGAATTGGTAACCGTTTCCACAGGAACGGCACAGTATGACCGTTCGGTCTTTACGCCGCTTGATACGGTTGGTTCGGTGCAACTGGTGAATATCGAATTTGAGACGGGCAAAGCGACTATTCGCGCTGAATCTTTATCGCTTCTACGCGACGTTGCGCAATATCTCAAGCGCTCGCCCCGTATCGTGATGGAAGTGCGTGGGCACACCGATAATCGTGGTGGTACGGAGATCAATCAAAAACTTTCCGAAGCGCGTGCTCAGGCGGTCGCAACGGCACTCATCGGTATGGGCGTTCAAAAAACGCAATTACGCATCGTTGGCTATGGCGAATCGAAGCCGCTTGCCGCCAATGATACCGAAGAAAACCGCCGTCGGAATCGTCGCACGGAATTTGCCATTGTGGAAAAATAAGGTGGAGAAATTAAGTATGTATCAGCGTTTCATGGTTAGTGTTTTTGCCGTATTCCTATTGTTCGCCGCATCAACATTTGTAGTTGCACAGGTTTCACCTATCCGTCTTCAAACGGTGCGCGGTCTTGTGGGCGAAAAAAATGACATTGCGATTCTTGTTAAAGCAGATTCTATCAGCTTTAGCGGCGATGTTATATTGGAAGGAAAATTGACACTCTCAAACCCCACGGTATTCTATCCCGAAGTATTTGTAGCAGCGCAGGGAACGCAGTTACTTGACTCAACTCGCACACGCGAGAATGACTCGTCATACAGATTTTCTATTACCCTACGCTGCACCCAAAGTATGCGCTGCGACACGCTTGTACGCTTGCGAGGCGAGATATTGGCAGCATCCGATTCCGTCACTGACGTGCGCCTTGTGAATATGACCCTCACCGACAGCCGTGGAAGACGCATGATTCCTAGCACATTTGCCACGTTGACGATTGGCTCTATTGGAACGCCTTTGCCGATTATCCGCCGACCAAGCCTTAAACAGAGCTATCCCAATCCGGCTGTGCGTGGAAATGTGATGACATGGGAATACAGAATTGATGAGCCGTCAGACATTACCTTTCGTCTGTACACAGCGCTAGGACAAGAAGTGATGAGGCTTGAACGGCAGAAACAGTCGCGCGGTGAACACAAGGAGACGTGGACACCTCTTTCACCGCTTCCAGCAGGTGTCTATTACGTGCGTTTTTCGAGCAATTCGGGCGATATTTTACAACGCTGTATTATTGAGTAACAACTTGTGAGTAAAAACTTTGAGCGCGATTATCTGCAAAAAACTATGACCACACAATACGTTTCACGATACCTTCAGCGTCTGAAATTCTCCGCTTTTACGCTCTTTTTCGTAGCGTTCTTCGCAGTATTGTTTTCTGCGGAAGTGTCCGCTCAACTAAATATCCCCTTACCCGGAAGGCGAACACCTTCCAAGCCAAAATCTGCTTCGGAATTGCTCAAAGAAGAAGCAAGCAAGTCACAATCAGCCAATGGTGACGAAAATGAGTCTATGCTGAATGATTTCCTCGGCTTTTACTCTCACGGCTGGCTGCCTACGCCGTTTCCGGCGCAGAGCATCTTCGCGCTGCGCTCGGCAGCATGGATTATTAACGATGCGAATAATATCACGTTTTCTTCTTTGCCTCGCATCAACAAATCATTTTCACCCGTTAATCCATATAGTAACGACGACGACCGCAAGCCACGCCCTCGCGGTGTGAACATCAATGATACAGCCCGTGTCGGTGAGTATTACAACAGTGAATATAACGATATTAATCTCCTCTACGAGATTCATCTGCCTGTGCCGCTTATGCTGCGTGCGGGCGTGGGGTATATCTATCAGCGTGGAGTGCTCTTTGCCAAAGACCGAACGATGAATGTACTTTCTCCTGATAATAACGGAAAATTGATTCCTCTGCAGGAATTTCACACACTTGATATGCAGGAGCATTTTCTGAAAGGGACGCTGGGCGTAAAAATCCCCATTTATGGTGCTTTCGCCGATATGCTCGACCAACGTATTTCGTCGTATTACTATCTTTATCTTGGTGCTCAGGTGCAGCATAATATCTTCAACCGCGCCGTGCAGCACGCCCAACTTGTTCCCTTGGATGCCGGAGAAACTCGCATTCGCTATGGTGAGCGCAGCTATGGTTTGTCGGGCGAACGTATCAGAAATGGAACTGATACGCTCCAAGTCTGGAATGCTCCCATGCCGACGCTAAACACCCTTCGTATTCAACCCGAAGTGGCTTTCGGTTGGGGATTGAGCGGTGAAGTCAACGCCGGTCAGTTTCAGGCGGGATTGGCGGTGCTGATGGAAGCCTTTGCCTTGCTACCATTGCAAACAGTTACCAGTGATGCGGCATGGCGGCAATATATTATTGGTTTTCGTGCTGCTATCGGCTGGCACCGCCGATTGTAGCGCTACTCTGCTTTCTGCACGAAAAATTTTAGCTAGAAAGTCCGCCTACTTCCCGATTTGTGTCTTGGGTTTTGTCAGGTTCGCGGCGGGCAAAGCCTCTCGCTCCAGTTCTGCTGCCAGCATGACCACGAGTGCAATGGCTGAGGCATTATAGTCAATAGCATTTTCGTTGGTTGCGTAGGAGCGCTCGTCATCTGCGTAGCTCTTCAAACCTCGATTTTTGGGTGCGATTCCCGATTGCTCCAATTCGTTTGCTCCCCCCGAAAGCAAGCCCGGAATCATTCGCCGCCCTGTCAAGCCCTTTGCACGGGCAAATGTGTGGCAGATGTGTTCTACGGAGTGGGTTCCCGCGCCGCTTACAAAGCACAAACCGAAAGGATTCCGTCCCAAAAGAAAATCCAATTGGTCTTGTGCGCCGTCCAGAAAAGCGCGGTGTTTGCTGAGACGGTACGCATGAAGGAGCGTGACAGCTTCTTCCGCAATCATCTTGTTCGATCCCCAGACGATGCGCTTATTCCCATAGCGGTAAGCACTCGCTTCAATAAGTTTTTCCACGTGAGCGGCATGAATACTGATGCGGCGTTGAATTTCTTTGCTAAAATCAGGCTTTGCCAAGCGGATAAGATTCGTCATTGCAAGCGGAGCAGCGTTTTTCCATTCAACAATTCCATAGTCAGGCGTTGTTGCTATATTATTGAAAAGGGCGCTGCTCGTGCGTAAGTATAAACTGTCGCGCGTGGTCATAAAAAGTTCTGAAGCCGCATAAAATCTATCGTCTGTGTCCACAAAAAGTGATTGTTCGGTGTCAACTTCCGATTCCAAATACTTACCCGAACCCCCGTCATCACTTGCTTGCCAGTCCACCGCCATTTGTGGGTGCTTCTCCAAATACTGCCATGCTGCTTTTGCTGCCCGCAAGCACGTATCGGCGTACTGTCCCCAGAACGGCTTCAGTACACGCGCCGCTTGCGCCATTGCTCCGGCAAATTTCGCCGTTTCGGGCGTGCAGACACCATAGACGTAGCGCGTCTGCTGCTCTGCGTCGGGGGGAATGAGCGGCGACCACGCCGCGCCGGATAATTTTCTGTACACCGCGCCGTCGCTGCGCTGCATCCGGAGCATCCAGTCAAGCGCCACTTTTATTTCGTCAAGCACATCAGGTTTCGCATTTTTACTTTCGGGAATACGCAAATTATCACCGAATAAGCGTGGTAGGGCAGTGCCGAACTCTTCAAACGTGGTTAGGAGGCTTGCAACGCTCACTGATGTAGTGGTGATATATTTTCCATAATCGCCCGCGTCGTGCCAGCCACCGTGTGCTTTTATGGACGTTCCTTGTGCATGAAGTTCGTCTTTGCGAGCGAGAATACCGTCAGCCAAATGACACGCCTCGTGGTAAATACCATTCACGCTATCGCGCACTGCCACTCCGCAGCGCTGAAGGTAGTAGCTGCGCAGCATCAGCGTAACAAGGCTGTCATAGACATTTCTTCCAACACGAAATGGTGCAGATTCCACGCCGCCATAGCGCACTCGGTACACACCTTCTTTATTCAAAATCGAAAAATCAAGCGCCCTGAGCGTGTCGCCACTTTGCGCATCCACCGTTGGAAGTCCCATTGCGACGCGCAGCACTACTGCTTTTCGTGCGGTGTCAAATATTTCTGCCACAATTCCAAAGCGCAATGTATCCTCGCGCCGCACAACGCCTTGCACCAGAGCAATCTTCTGTGCGTTTGGATAAAATCCCAGTTGATTCACAACTATACGGCAGTCGGCGCTGGTCTGGCTGTATAACAGGGTTTCTCGGTTCGTGCAGGCAAGGTTCAGTGCTGACCACAGCCCACACAATAGCAGTAAGTGGCGCATGGTCAGGGTCATTTGGTACGACGGCGATAAAGGCTAAGAAAACCCGTGTTGATTGGGTTCATTACGGTTGAATTATGGAAAGGAATGGTGAGAATGCACTCATAGCGATTCTTCAGCACGCCTCGCTTGAGTTCATCGCCAAGTTCACGCAGAATTAAGCCGTTCAGATAGACGTATTCAAACTTTCCATCCCATACAGCATCTATCACGTCTTGCGCTTCGCGTTTGCCGTCGTGGTTATTGTCGTACCACGTCATTTCTTCGAGGTTTTTCGTAGGGATAGTTGGGAAGCAAGCATAACGGAACAAGTACGCATCCTCGCTTAAAATGGTTGTCTGAGCACTCATGTTGCTGCGCACAAGTTGCGTAACGGCATCCGTGTTCGGATACGCGGTCTGCACCTTGCGTAATTGCCACCAGAGCAGCCCACAAGCCACCACCACTAGTGCCGCCGCAAGCGCCCGCAGCCAATCATTATCGCGGTCTGCTGCCCTGCGAAGCAAGAGATAAAGCGCTTCTCCGGCAATCGGCGCAAGGAAGCAACAGGCGTACACAACGTGTTTGTAGAGCGAAATCACATCCTGCGAGCGCACGTGGTATGCCACAAGCGGAGTGGCAAAGAGTACCAAAGTGCCATAATACCAAGCCGAAAGTACTTTTTCCTTTTTGAAAAAAAATAACGCCACCGCAAGTAGTGCTGTGAAACCACAGTATTCAAGCGCTGTCGAGAGAATATTCCACAGGGTCGCATTTGCTTTGTGCGTACCGAGAATTTGATTGTGGTAAAGCTGTAGGAGTTCAACGCGGTAAAAGAACACATACCCACCGAGCATCGTCGTCACAACAAGCATAAAAATAAGCGCGGCGCGGCGATTTTTGAGGAGTAATGCCACGAAAAGAAGCGGTACATATGCAATCACCACATACTTTGCCAGCACTGCCAATGCGTAGAGTACTGCTCCTGCACACATGATGAGTGCTTGCTTTTGAGAAGAAGTCTCGCGAGGATTCAGTACCGAAGCCGATAGCAGCCAGAGCGATGCAGCAAAAAACATGAAGCACACGACATCGTAGGTGGCAAACTGGCTGATGAACACGTGCGGTACGGTCAGCGCCAGAAGAAGCGCGGCAAGTTCAGCAATGCGGCGCGAGTCGGTGTGCGCGGCGTAAAGATTCCTCACAAAAGAATAGAAAAACCACAGCGATGCTGCACCCATAATCACGGCAAAGGCACGAGCCGCAAGATAGCTGTGCTCACCTGAAAAAATGCGGTCTGCCAGCCCGTAGAGGTACAGGTGCATATCGGAGCTGAAGATATAGGTTTTCGTTATCCACGGCTCACCTGAAAGCAAGGCGCGTCCCACGAAGATATAATCACATTCATCCAGATATGGTGCATTAAAATTGAGCGCAAGCCGCAGATATGCAAGCGCGAAGAGGACAAACGTAACAATTCCCCAAAATGCGGGTGTTTGAATCCGTTCAAGCGGGGAGCGGTTTTGTGATGAGAGCATAGACGTTGTGCGGTGTTGGGGGTTATGCAAATCGTTCAATGACAAGAAGCGATACATCATCGTCAAAACCAGAGTTACCGCGCCACGCAACGAGTGACTGATGAATAGCAGCAATCATGTCGCGGAGCGGCTTTTGGCAATGCTGGCGCAAAAGGTCTTGGAAGCGCTCCATCGTGAACTGTTCTCCAAGAACATTTTCACACTCGGTAATGCCGTCAGTGTAAAGAATAATGCGGTCTCCCACAATCAGCGTCCATGTACTTTCTTCGTACACCATTTCGGGTAGCATCCCGATGGGAACGCCGCCTGTTTCGGTCATTTCCAGAGAAGAGTCGCTATGAAGCAGGATGGCAGAGGGATGCCCTGCATGGCTGATGGTTGCTTGCCCCGTTTCTACATCCAAGAGACCATAAATCATCGTGAAGTAGTGCATTGCATCATTTTCATCTTGCGAGATGTTATTCAAATCGTACAGAACCTCCGCCGACGGGCGAATGAAGCAGTGCGGCGCGTAGGAAATATCGTCTTTCAGCAGTCCCGCTTGCCCATTAGCAGCGGAAAGCGTCTGGTGAAGCATGACGGTCTTGAGCGCCGACGGAATGCCGTGTCCGGCAACGTCAATCATATAAAAGCCTGCGTGCGTTTTGTCCAGTCGCAAAACATTACACGTATCGCCGCCCAGAAACGCTGCGGGCGTATAGAGCCAATCAAAACGATATCCGGCGTGTACAAATGGCTGTTCGTTAGGGTTCGGAAGAAGATTCCGCTGCACTTGTGCCGCTATTTCGAGGTCGTTCCTCAGAGCCGCCTGAGCTTCTTTGAGTTGTGTATTTTGCTCGGCAAGCATTTTTTCCATTTGGAGTGTTCGCTCGCCCGCACGAATCCTCACGCGCAGCTCATCTTTATTAAAAGGCTTGCGGATAAAATCATCGGCACCGGCTTCCATGCCGGTTACAAGGTCTTGTCGTTCTTGCTTTGCAGTCAGGAGAATAATGTAAATGTAGCGCTGAAGGTCTATTTTCTCGCGGACGGTGCGGCAAAGCTCCTCGCCGCTTATAAGGGGCATTGCCCAATCGCTGATAACAAACTGAATATCGGTTTCTTCAAGGATATGGAGCGCCTCGGCACCATTGCGAGCAACGACAACCGTATGCCCCCACTGGCGCAAGTACTGCGACAGAAGCATTTGCATGTCTTCGCTATCATCGGCAATAAGAATTTTCATGGTTGAGGCAAAAGAGGCGTTCAAATGAACGGTTAGAAAACAAAACTCCACGAAACGGAGATTGTTCCGTCAAGAAAAGCGTCAAAAAATCCTTTGCTTTGGAGTGTGGTCGGGTTCCATGGGAAGCGCCCGCCGGCAAAGTTGTTGTACTGAACAGAAAACGAATACGGATGCCAGTCGAAATACCCGAATCCGTAGGTGAAATCGGGATCCCAGGGCTGTTGCTGCCCCGCAATCGGGTAGAGGTTTATGTTGAAATTAAAGTAAAAATTTTCATAAATCGTATATTTGGTTGAAAGAGTAAAATCTGTTTTCCAAAACCGAGTCTCACCTGAAGCTGCATCGCGGTATTGCGGGGTGATGTTTGCGCTTAGGCTATGTCCGATGCCCCCGCTCGGATGAACCACGCACAGATACTCAATCAGCTTTGCCGAGGGAAACTTCCAGCCGAGCGAAAATGTACCTTCCCAAAAGCGCGACACCACTTCTCCGGCTTGTGGCGCAAAGCGGTTTCCGCCATAGTTTTGATAGGTGAAGCTAAAGGTGTACGGGTGCCAGTCATTATAGCCAAAACTATATGTGAAATCAGGATTCCACGACTGTTTGCGCTCAGGATACCAGTACCGCATCACCGACAGATTGACAAACCAATACCCAATAGGCACGTAGGACAACGATGCGCCAACAACTGCGCTGGAGAGCGGTACACCCTGCGACGATGAACCACTTCCCTGACGCGAGGCAATGTCACTGAGCGGATACGTTACCGAGAGACTACCGCTCAAGCCATCCGTAGGTTTTTCTTTTTTGAAAAAATCTTCCCATGGCAAGCTGAACGACGTTTGCATATTTGTCCAGATATTCTCCCACGACTCATCTTCGCTCGGTGTTTTTTCTGCCGGAATAGATTTTACGGCTTTTGCGCCTTGACCGTTGAGCTGGAGAAAGCCGTATTTATTGATAGCGCGAATCGTACTTTCTTTGTCCGATTGTGCATAAACACACGTAAGAGAAGCCGCAATACTGAGCGCCATCGCCAGATAGAATCTGCCGTTGAAGTAGATTCTTACACGAGCAGGAATCTTGCCCGATGCGCTATGCTTACAAGAGTATTTCACTTTTTGAGCGGAACAAATTGAATTTTTTTGATGATGACCTCAAATGGCTTTCCGCCGATAGGCGAGCCTGCCGACCAAAGACGTAAGCGCATTCGGTACGGCTCAGCTGCTTTCGGCACTTGCAAATCAAGCACCGTTGATCCCGAAAATTCCCACAGCGCCGCTAAATAGGGCGTGGGCAGCCCGTGGTCGTGATAGCTGGCAAATTCAAGTGCGTTTTCGCGCCACGTAAAAGCGTGGGTGGAGTATGAGCCTTGCATACGGAATGGTGCTTCGGGGCGAAATATCCGTTCTTTTCGCTCGGGAGTATATTGCTCTTTTGCATTTTGAGGGCGCGAAACCACGTACTGAAGCGTGTTTGCAGAGTTCAGTGTTCCCATACGGGTGAACTGTATCGCAACGTCATCGGGAATGTATTTGTGTAGTGCCTTGTCGGGTGTCAAGCCAAATTCAAGCATGATATTTTGCGGTAAAGTATCCAGCTTAATTTCAGGAAAAACTGCATATGTACCGTAACCCAGCACTGTATCGGCAACAAGTTCAACGCAGAACCAATATCTATCACGGGTATTGATTTGCAGATGCAATTTTTTGTCACTGTCTGTCCAGACTTCGCTCCGAGCGCTCGAAAAGAAATTGTTACCCGGCTCTGATTGAGTATTTGTGCTACGAATTTTCCATCGGATGCCGGAAAAAGTGATTGTTTGGGCGGCATTATAGATACTGTCTGCATTGATGCTGGCTGCCGAGCGGGTTTGTACGTCTTGTACTGCTTGTACTTTGGGCTGTGCAGGAGTGCTTGCACCGGTTTTATATTGAGCAAGAGCTATTTGCTGCGCTGCAAGAGCAGAAATAAGGAAAAAGAGGATTCTACCAATCAACCCATAGTTAGTTCGCTGCACACTTTCATGGGCGCAGAGGCGGTACGGTCGAGAACAGACAAACGCGTCTCGGATGTGGTGGAAAGTCGTGTGTGTCATGGTGCAGCAAAAAATCACTTCGGTTTAACGGGAAAGCAACGGCTGATAACCTTAAATTCGTCGCGTAGATAGATGTTGTAGAGGTCGTTTTCTTCTTTTGCTCTTGTGTATAATCGCCCTGTTTTTTTGAAGAGCAATGCTTCCAGAACGGCGCTATTGGTTGCGCAGGTCAAGGTACGGACGGCATCGCCTGTCTTTTCAAGCCTGCCTTCGTACCAGCCGCGCGCCGGATCGAAAAGGTGGTTGACGATGAGCATAAGTTGGTCGGTATAATCTGATTTGAAAACTGCCCACATTGCAAAAGCAGCTTTGGTAGAAACGGCAGAGAGGAATGGGTAATACACCCCTTGGCTAGAAATCGTTGTCCATTTATAGCCGTTGGAAAAAATAGCGTCATACACCGTATATGGTTCAGTATTGACTTCATGCGTCGCGCGGGCGGTGAATATGTCCTCGCGCTCATGGCGGCGTTTTTGGACTTCATAGACGGCTTGCATTTGGTCGTAATAGCGCTTGTCGATGGCGAGATACGGAATATTTTCCCACCCGTACTCCAGTGCCATGAGGAAATACGGCATACTGTTCACCGCATTATTTCCACCGCTTTCGCGCTCGTCTTTGCCATCGAAGTAGAGTTCAACGTCGTAAATACGAATAGTTTCCGCAGGTTCGATACTGGTGGAAGCATCGGTGGGGAACCCCCATGTTTTGAAGCCGCGTGCCGTGTATTCTTTCCACCCGTGTTTGGCATCAAGGTACTTTTCGGGCTTCCCGTTGACGTTTACGGCGCTGTATAAATTTCCTTGTGCATCTACAATATTACAAAAAGCCCAGCGAAGCACAACACGATCGGCGTATTCACCATATTGCGGGTAACGGTTGCGCAAGAGCCGGAGAACATTCATCAATCTTCCTACATGATTCACTGCCCAGCCTATTGTGCCGTAATTATTAGCATAATCTGTCGGTCGCAACGAAACTGCATTGTAATTCACGTTGGGCAGTTCATCGAAAGCAAGTGGCATTGTATTCAAGAACCCAAAGACAAGACTTAATCGGCTATCGAACTCGTGCTTGCTGATAACTTCCAGTTCGCGTGCCGCCATCAGTGCTACGATGTAGTCCGCAGTGCTTTCCATTGTTACCAGTTGGTATGCATCTTTGATATTTACCAAGCCGGACTGCGGATTATAGTTGTTTTCAAAGTACTTCCACGCTGTTTTAGCCCAGACAATTTCGTCTTCCGTTAAGCGCCCGCGCCGTCCTTCTTGAAAAGCAGCGCCAACTTTTTCAGCTCCTTCGTCCACAGCCCGCACCGCTACTCCACACGACACGCATACAAGAGCAAACACCGCTACAATCGCCATGCCTAAGCTGCGCAACAGAGGCAAGCTCAAGAAAGGCAAGGCAAAAAAAGGCAAGGTTGTAAGGTTGAATGCAGGTTTCATGCGTCGTGGTCGTCATTGTGCTTGCCCTTGCTCGGTAGCGAAAGATTTAGCGATTCGTCGTTGCTGCTTGCGTGGGCTTGCGCTGTCGTTCGTAAATATAGCTTCCGGGCGGTTCCTTGCGCTCGCGCAGTACCTTATCCCATTTGCTGTCGCGTCCCGAAAATCGTAAAAGTTTACCTTGTACTTTGTAGAGAAGCGTTTCGAGCATAATGCCGTTGTTGTTCATTGTAAAGGCTTTAATGCGGTCATTCCCTTTTCGTTCAAAGATACCCTCATTAAAACCAATCTCGGGGTCGTAAGCGCCTTTGATGTAATTAAACAGCGCATCGGTATATTTTGTTTCCCAGAGTGCCCAGAGTCCTAATGCACCCTTCAAGGCAACGGCGGCAAATTGGGGTACGTAACGACTGTCTTCGGTAATGGTATTCCAAGGGTAGCCATCGGTAAAAATGGCATCATAGACGAAATACGGGTCGCTGTCGAGTTGATGCTCTGTGCGGGCTGTCATAATGCCCGTGCGTTTGTATCGCTCTTCTTGCACTTTATAGATGCGCTGCGCAAAGTCCGCGATGGTCTTGTCGGTGCTGTGCATATCATCGGATTCGCGGTCGGTGCCTTTGTCCCAATTCATTTCCACACCGTCCAAGACATAACTTTCCGAAACAACGTAATTATGCGCGCCAAGCACACGAGGGTCGCGGGTATCGTAGGGGATTTCCACGCCGTATATCATGCGAGTATCATACGGTTCGGCTTTTGCCGCAAGATCAGTCTGGAAGCCCCAGAGCTGGAAGGCTTTGGCAGCATATTCCTCATAGCCCAAGCGTCCTTCTTGCAGATATTGCGTTTTGTTATTGTCTTTTTCGTTGATTCCGGCTCCGTAAAGCATTCCGGTGCTGTCTATCACGTTCTTGAAATTCCAGCGCAGAATAAAATCATCAATACGGTCGCTGTGCTCGGGATAGCGCTCTTTGATAATTTTACACCACACCAAAAATCGCGCCAAATCTATTGCTGAATAGCCAATTTCCATCGGCTGATTGCCATAATTTACTTTTTCACCCGTGATAGTATTGTAGCATTTGTTCGGCATTTCACCACGAAAAAATGAAAGGCGCATAAAAGTAGCGAACATTTTTTCGATGCGGTAATTGAACGTGCCAACATCAATAATACCCAGTTCGCGTACCGATACAAGCGCTGCCATGTATGCTGCAATATCCCACATTGTTGTGGAAGGAAACATATCGGCAGCATTGACCAGTCCGGTGGTATCCTGATAGTTGCGCTCAAAGTATTTCCATGCCGTGCGTGCCATTTTCATTTCTTCATCAGTCAGCGCACCATTTCTGCCCGGATGCCGACCGTAGTTCGTCTTGGTCTGTGCTTCCGCAAGTAGTGGCGCAAGAGCAAACAAAAGCGTGAGGAGCAATAATCGTGTTTTCATAGCATGATGAGGTGATTGTGTGGTGTCGTGACAATGCCGCAAGATACAGTTTTTAACTGATGTGAGCAAGACTGCAAAATTGCTTCAGGGGTTTAATAGTACCTCTGCAATACGTTCTGGAAGGTATGTGCAATCTGGGCTTTATCGAATCAACTGCAGGTGTGCTCCAAAGCGTTTGTATGCGAGCGCTTCCAGCACGATTGCATTGGTGTTACAGGTGATTGCCTTGTTCGGCTGTCCTGTCTGCTCATACAGACCCGAATACCAGCCTTTTTGCGGGTCGTAGAGCGATTTAATGCTTTCAAACAAACGTTTGGTATAAGGGGTTTGGTACAATGCGTGCCAACCAAACACCGCTTTGGTGCTGACGGAGCGGAAGCGCGATACATCCTCGCCTTTGTCTGTAATGCAGCTCCATGCTTTGCCACCCGTGTACACGGTGTTGTACACGAAATAGGGCGGTGCATCTATATTGTCCTCGCTGACCGCCGTTAATACCTTTGTTTGGTCGAAATGCTTTTCCTGTGCGGCATAGACACGGTATGCGAACTCGCGGGAGATATTATCAAAGCCAAATTCCAAACCATCCAAAATATATGGCTCACTAACGACGTAGTTAAATGCTTTGTAACGGTCGGGTGAGCGGCTATCCGTAGGAACTTGGATGCCGTCAATGGTCTCGAAGTGCAAATAATCATCCTGACGAAGCGCTACCGATACGTCCGCACCCATGAGCGCATAAGACTTTGCGGCATATTCTTCGTAACCCAATCTGCCTTCTTGCGGGTATTCGGTGCGGTTGCTGTCACCCACTACCGCGCCGTACAGTGTGCCGCCGCGCACCACATTCCGAAAGCGCAAACGCTCCAGCACGAGGCGTACACCGCTGGCAAATTCAGGATAATTCCAAATAAGAATATTCATCGGCACAAACAAACGTCCAATGTCAATAGCCGACCAGCCAATGCCGCGTGGTGCGGGGCTGTTGTCGTAATTTGCCATTTCTTTGGTGAGCGTGTTGTACGATTTATTGGGTAATTCGTTGTCGAAGAGCGCCAGAGTCGAAAGGGCTTGAAGGGCAGATTTTATGCGCTCTGCAAAGACCGATTTCGAGATAATTCCCAATTTATACGCCGAGATAACTCCCATCAGATACGAACCTGTATCCCACATCGTGGAAGCCGGGTAGCCGTCCACAGAGTTCACTAAGCCTGTCTGCGGTTGGTAATTTTTCTCGAAATATTGCCATGCGATACGAGCAAATTCTCGTTCTTCGGCGCTTAATTCTCCGGGCGACGGCATCGGTAGGCGCGACGTGCGCTCTACGGTGAATTGTGCTGAGGACTGCTGTGGCAATGAAGCGCCTGCACTCATGCCCGATGAGCCGGGCAGCTTCAAACTGTCCAAGGCAACGATAATGCCTATGGAAGTGAGTAGTCCGAGAATGATAATGATGCGGCTACGTGCCGCACGGATTCCGTCTTTGAAGGTCATTGTGCTTGATGGTTTGAGTGTGTTGGATGAAGGGTAGGAATCCCTTGACAAATGAAGGTTGTTGCTGTTTACTTAGGTCTCTTTCGGCTTCCACAAGGCTGCTGCCACCAAACCGCCCATCGCGCTAACGTTGATAATTCCCCAAAAAAGATTGATGATAAAGCCCGCGTAGTTGGTTGTCTTGCCGAGCCAAATCATTATTCCGGCATAAAGTAAACCCAGAATAGTCAGAACGATAACCGTAAGCTGCGGGATGACCAAGTGCAAGAAATTACCTTCCTGACGGTCTTTGGGGGTAACGTGAAAGCGGATTTTTTCGCCGCGAAGCACCGTCCAGAGCGCTCTCAGATTGATAGGGAAAAATGACAAATAGCTCGCCATTCCCTGCCACCCCGGAACACCCCACGTACCGACCAAAAATGCAAGTTCGCTCATAACAATAAACGGCAAAAAACGTTTTGCAAACTCGGCGGTATCTGCACTCACAGGCGATACACCTGTGAAAAGATAGACAATAGGCGCAAAGAGAAAAATAACATTCCACACGCCAGCCAGATAGGAATAGAACGTTGCGAAATACATCGTGCGCTGCGCAAAGGTCATACGGCTTTTGCGAAAAATTGGATTGTCGTGGAAGAAAATATCTAGTGAGCCGCCTGCATACTTAAAGCGCTGAATCGTCCAACTGAGCAGGTCTTGGGGCGAAAGCATTTTCGATTCCACTTCCGGGTGGAAAACTGATTTCCACTCGCGTGCTTCATATGAATGGAGTACGATGGAAGTGTAAATATCCTCCGAAACATGGAACTTATACGGTACGACTTCGGTTTCAAGCGCCAGTTCCTTGCGCATTGCGTCCGAAAGGTCGCGTTTGATGTCTTCGTCATGAATTTCTTCGGTGAAGCGGCGTACCTCGCCATCAATAGCATCGGCGTAGGTCTGCATGGCAGCTTGCATCACGGCTTCGCGGCGGTGAATAGAACCTGCACCGCAGCAAAATGAAGCATTTGCCCAGTTTCGGCGGCGCTGAATGATTTCAAAAAACATTTGTGGGTCGTTCACAAAGCGGTCATGCCCTACTTCCACTGTGCCAATGATTCCTTCCACAGCAGCTCCGACCACATATCCGGCGTAGGAAAAGCGGCGAAGCATCCAGTTTTTTAGACGCTCTCCGGCGGTCAAATCAAAAAACCACTGCGGGGTCTGCACCCATGCCACATCCGGGTCGCGGAAGTAACCAAGTGTGTGTGCCAGCATGGTCGGGAAAGGGCGCGTGTCGGCATCACAAATGACAATAAAATCACCAAAGGTCTGCTCCATTGCATTGCGCAGGTTCCCAGCTTTGAAGCCCATATTGTTGCTACGGGTGATGTAATTCACGCCTTCTTCTTCTGCCACACGGCGCATTTCATCGCGCTTGCCATCGTCCAGAACGTGAATGGCAATATCTATCGGGTGTGGATAGCGCATCGCCTTTGCGTCGCGTATTCCCATGCGGACAAGTTCAACATCTTCGTTGTACGTCGGGAAAAAGACATCTACTGCCAGAGGGCGCTCTATGCCGTGCAGAGCATCTTCTTCACGAACACACTCGCGGATAAAGCGGGGCGGATCTTTTTTGGGCGTGTCTTCTGTTTTCCACAGATTGATGGCGAAAAGAATCAATCCGAAATATGCACAAGTCTCGGCAAAAAGGAGCGGTATCGCAAACCACAGCGCTTGAACATTGATACTGGAGGTCCAGCGCCACGTAATATACCACGCGCCCAGCGCCAAAGCTATTGTTGCTAAGAATTGCCACAGTGCTTCCCGTGCGGGTGAGTACGGAATCGGTGCTGGAGGGTGGCGGTTTTCAAACTGGTGAAAGTAGTATTCAGACATAATGCGTTACAGCTTTTTACGGCATATCATCCACAAAGATAATATCAAGTGTTTCCAAAAAATGTGCAAGTTGATTGATAATCACTTCCACCTCCGATATATCCGAGGCTTGAGTGGCTACCTCAAGCATACGACCAAAGGTGCTTATTTCCTCTAGCCCGTAGGATGCGCCGGAACCCTTCATCGTATGACCAATGGAGCGAATCACGTCGCTATTACTCAAATGCAGCGCTTCACGAAGCATAACAATATCCGCCCGACGGTTGTCAAGATAACGCGGAATAAGTGGCTCTAAATCTGACGAAATATGAACGATATTTTTTTTCATATCTCTTACCTTGGGTTTCTCTTTCTTACAATGAAGTCTCTTACTGTATAGTTTGCGATAGTAAAAAATACTCGTCGAATCCGGCAATGATTTGGCGAATTACCGACAAATTTCCTTTCGTAAAGCAGCGGTCGCAACCGACGGCAAGAACCTTTTCAATCTCTGGCAAGCCTTCATGTGCCGTCAGACCCCAAATGGGGATGGTACTGTATTTAGGCATTTGTCGTAGGATTGGAGCTGCTTCGTAGCCAGTCATGATGGGCATTTGCATATCAAGCAGGATTGCATCCACGTCGTGGTTCTGACACAAATTAAGGACTTCTTGTCCATTCGTTGCAAAAATAATTGAGTATTGCTTCTGTTTGTCAAATTGCAATTTGAGTAATAAGCGATAATCGTCGCTGTCGTCGGCAACGATAATAATGGGCTTGCGGTCAAGCCATTTTTGAACAAATTCCTGCAACTGTTGTTTTTTGACTGGTTTCGACATATAATCATCCATGCCTTTCTGCAAGCAGAGTTCGCGGTAGTTTTCCATCGTATGCGCCGTTACAGCCAGTATTGGTGTGCGTTTGAAGTGGTTATTCGCCTCGAAAGCTCGAATACACTCTGTCGCTTCAAAGCCATCCATGAGTGGCATTTGGACATCCATGAGAATAACATCAAACCTGATTTTCTGCGCTTCTCCTAAGGCTTCCAGACCGTTATTGGCGATGGTAATCAGCGGTGCATTGCCCTGTTTGTCGTTCAGCCCACGGAGAAATAATGCTGCTAACTGGCAGTTATCGGGGTCGTCGTCCACAATGAGAATACGCCTGCCAATACCAGTAGTGCCCGGTTGTGAATGTGCCTGCGATGTATTGCCGAAGTCAGATTTTCTGGTTAGTGCTTCCTTCTCAGCGCTACTGGTCGAACGGTTTGCGACGATGGTATTATCAACTGTTCGTTCACTATCGTGGGTGTGTGCAGCGTCTGTCGGTAGGTTTCCGGAATTTGTTTCGTCTGCGCTTTCTACCGAAACGACAATGTGCATGATGGTTTCATTGTCATTAACATATTCTTTTTTCTCACTCCAAAAAAATCCACCCATTGCCATAATCACACTGCGGGCGAGGGATAATTGCAGGCTTTCGGCGCTCACGTCCGGCGATTCTTCTTCGTGCTGGATAAGAGCCAGAATCTGCCCGCGCTTTTGAACGTTGATAGTCGTCGCAGCGCCTCGTATAGTAAAGTACAGCCCACCAAATTCTTCACTTGCACTTGGTAAAAATTCCAGTGCTAGGTGGATCGTGCCGTCATTCATAAAACTTGCCAGAATGGATACTACCGTCATAAGAACCTGATACAGACGCACTGGGTCGCAGAGAATCTGGTTCGGCACTGCTTCGTCAATTGCCGAAATAATAGCAATATCCCGCGATGAAATCCGTTCACTCAACACTTCCACGATATTACGCATAATAGCGCGGGGTTCTGCCGGCACTCGCTCCAAACTGAGAGAACGTCCCTGAGAGCGTGAGTACTCGAAAATATCGTTGATGAGCGAAACAAGAATGTCCGATTTTGAGCGGGCGAGTGCTAGAATTTCTTTCTGCTCGGGTGCCAGAGGTGTAGAAGCAAGAAGTTCCAGTGCGCCGATAATGCCATGCAAGGGGGTTCGCATCTCGTGACTCAGGCGCGAAAGGAGTTCTACCTTCAGTTCTGCCAGCCCTTGTTGCTCTTCAATGTTCCGTGCTGTAATGAACAAATCTTGTGTTGCACTTTGGTGGTGCTCAAGAACGCTGAGTGCCATTTCAACACTGATAACGCGACCATTTTTTGCACGATATTTCCAGATACGGCGCTGCCTGTGCGAGCGCTCTGCGGCGGCAAAAAGTAATCCTACATCTGTAAGATTCTTGATGCCAAATGCTTGGGAAAGCTCATCACGGAGGTTCTCTACTGTTTCTTTGTCTTGCAGAATACTAATGTTTTGTTTCGTCACCAGCTCATCTGCCGTGTAGCCAAGCAATTCCTCTGCCGAGCGATTGCAAAACAGAATGGTACCTTCCTTGTCAATCGCCAGCACCGCCGAGGCAAAATTGTCCAGCAAGGTATCGGTGAAGGCTCGCGTTTCTAAAAAATTTGCCATGCTCTGCGATGATTATTGAGGTTTTGTACGGCTTGGTTGGTAATCAATGCTTTTTGAGCGGCGACTGAGGGTGTCGCCGTTGTCATTCAGGAGCGTTGCTTCTAAACGGTATCTGCCGTATTCCTGTAAATGTGTGAAACTCGCCGCAACCTTCGCATCTGCCGGAACAAGAAGCGGAAGGTGTGTTTGAGCGACTAGACGACCATTCATCTCTAATGTATAATGCAAATGTGCCTTTGGAAAGGCTTGCCATCTATCGTTAACAACGAAAACATTCACATTGCCTGACGCCGAATCCAGCGTGCTCGCAATCAAGGTCGGTCGGTATGCCTCACGGAGCGCATCGTAAGCGGGCTTGGGGTTGCGCATATAGTCAACAATTCCCCAGTTCATCGAAGCCCATGCTTCCACAAACATAAACTGAAATATCGCACCGACAGGCGCATAGCGCTGCAAGCGATACGATTCTGCCGCCAGTTCGGTAACGCGGCGCTGATGCTCTTGCGAGTTGCGCACAAATTCTTCCACACTAGCGCCCATCGCTACTTTAGCAAAATCAAACGTCTCGTGGCGTTGGAAATTGTGATAGTCCCATTTTTTCCAAGCGGCATCATTAGACGGAAGTGTAGGTTTTTCCCCAAGAATTGTTTCCAGAGTCGCGAGGCTCGGAAGAGCTTGCGCCCCAAATTCGGTAACGAGGTGCTCGGTGACGGGTTTGCTATAATCTGTCCACGAGCCAAAGTACCAGCCCTCCCAATGATGTTCACGAGTTGCCGAAAAAGGATGCACATAGCGCGTCGCATCAAGGCTGCTTGCTATTCGTGTAAGAATGGTATTGAGCGCTGCATTCTGCTGCGGGGAGTAGTTAGGGTATTTATACTGCATCCAATCGGCATCAAATGGCGGTTCGTTGTGCAGGCACCACGCGGCGATACTTGGGTGATTATACGCCGAGTGAATCATATCGCGGACTTGATTGGATGCGGTCTGCACAAATTCTGCATCATCGGCATAACCCCATTGCAAGGGGAAATCTTGCCAAAGAAGCAAGCCGAGCGAATCACAGGCATCGTACCATTCCTTGCGGGCTATGTGAGCATGGACGCGCACGGCATTGATGTTTGCTTGCAGCATTAGTACAGCATCGCGGTTGTATGCCGTCCGATTCATAGTGGAAAGAAATTGCGTACCAATGTAATTCGTGCCGCGAAGAAATAATCGCTTGTCGTTCAAGCGCCACTCGCCTGTATTCTGGTCGTATCGTATCTCGCGGATACCGAATTTATCTGTTCGGGTGCTCAAGGGTGCTTGCTTGGTAGTTTGCGTATGCCCGGAATCATAAACCTGCGTGGAGAGCGTGTACAAATGCGGCTGCCCTACGTCATGCGTGTACCAGAGGCGCGGCTTGTGAACGCGCAGAGTGTCATAGACCACATTCAGTCCCGCTTGCAGTAAACATTCTTTTGGGGTATGTTCTGTTATTGCACCACTCGCATCTTTTGCTGCAAAGTGCATCATTACTCGCTTACGAGATTGCGAACGAATGGCAGTGCGCAGGCAGACGATCGACTGTGTGTATGTGCTATCCAGAAGCGGCGTACATTCTACGCTTTCGAGCGCAATACTCTGCGAGGCAGATACATAGACGTTTCCCCATATTCCACCCGTATTGGCATCCTGCCCGCGCACAGACCATGCGCCGCCCGGACGAGTGTCGTGATGACCAAAAATTCCTTTGACCAAGCGTTTGCGCAGCGACCAATTGTCGGGGTGTTCATTCGGGCTGTTTACGCGGACGCGGAGGACGTTTTCAGCGCCAAATTGCACGAATTCATTCACTACAAACGAAAATGGCTGAAAATAGCCTGTGTGTTTGCCGAGTAGTTTACCATTCAGCCAGACCTCCGCTTCGTAATCAACGCCCTCAAAAACAAGGCGGAGCAAGGTGTCTGCGCTGAGTTTGGGCAGAAAAAAGCGTCGCTCGTACAAGACTGCGCCTGCATAATCAAGCCCTTCGGTGTACCAGTTTGCCGGAACGCCGATAACGCGCGGTGCGGGAGGTAAAGAATCCTGCGCCCGCCCGTCATCGCGCCGCACAGACCACTCGCCGTGCAAATCAAGGTATGGTATTGATGAGGGGTCGGGAAGATTGATGCCGTGCGGATGTGCGAGACTATTCTGCGGCGCAAAATCCCGCTGCAGCGAGCAAGCGGTAAAAAATAAAAGCGCGAGACAACAAGAGAGAAGATGTCTAATCATTATTCTCTCCGTGCAAGAATTTGGTGAGCGTGAGCGTGTTTTTGCCGTTTACCGAGACGTACGACTGCTCATCCATGATACTGGTCATCAGAAAAAGCCCCATGCCGCCTTCAGGAAGGTCGTCCAGATTCATCGGGTCAAAATCCAAATTTGCGCTTTGGTGTGATGCGGTTGGCATTGTCTCGCCGGTGTCGTGCAGGGCTATGACAATTTTCTTTTCTCCGATGTCCACATCAAGGGCAATATCGCCTTGCACGGCTCTGTAAGCGTGTTCGACGATATTATTGCTGGCTTCCACGACAGCAAGTTCAATTTGTGCCGCCTCAGAGCTGGAGGAGACAGACGCACAAACAGCCCGAATTGCCATCCCAACAAGGCGGACTGTATCGAAGGTGGCTTCGCCCGAAAGATGAAGTAATGCCATAGAATTGCCCCGACAGATGTGCGCGTGGGAAATTTATTTTGCAATGAGACTATTCAAAGCATCATCTGTGGTCGGGAACATTTGAAAGACTCTATCCATGCGGGTCAGAGTGAACATCGTCATTACGTCATCCTTCACGCCCGCCACAAGTAAATCGCCCTTGCGACCGATGAGCTTGAGGCTTGTAACAATAGCACCTAAGCCGCTACTATCGACAAAGCCTACATTGCTGAGGTCAAGAACGACCGTCGTTTCGCCTGCATTGATAAGTGAAGCCATTTCGTCTTTGAAACTGACCGCTATTTTTGCGTCGAGGCGCTTTTCGGTTACGGTTACAACCATTACATTTGCCGCTTTTGTCGTTGTTATTGTTGCCATGCTCGTCTGAATGAAAAAAGGTGAAAGAATTGGATTTTTGTTCTAGGGATTCATTCAAAAATTAAGTGGTCAAATCTTTCATTGGTGGCACAGGCATTCTTGCCTGTGTAGTCCTTGAAAGTAGCTTCAAACACCACGGACAAGAATGTCTGTGCCACCGAAGTCTCAAAGCTTTGATTTCTTTTTTAGTCATTCCTAAGGTGCATTTTCGTCAAAATACTACAAAATACTTATCGCACCATTGCTTGTTCTGCTTTTTTTCCAAGTTCGCGTACATGAGCGCAGAGCGGCGCATATTCATCGTCTTTGATGATACCGTCCCACTGAATCATTACCGTTTCAGGGTAGTATTTGCTTGAGTGTTTGATAACATCGGTCAGCGTAGAATCGTCGGGATATTTTTTATGTGCTTGGCGCAAATCACCAATGCCCAAGCCGCTTTCGCCGTGACATCTCTGGCAACCATAGCGAACATAAATCTGTTCTCCTTTGGAAGCATTCTTGGCAATCACAAATTCTTCGGCAGGTTTGTGAGGGCTATGTAGGTGTGGAGCGGTGCGTAAGAAAGCGTATATGGCGTTTATTTCAGAATCGGTCAGTTGCACTTTCCGCTCCATCGGATAGGAAAGTGGTCGTCCGTCGGGGCGAATACCATCTTTGATGGCTTTCCGAAAATCTGCTTCCGACCACGACCCAATACCGGTTTCTTTATCAAAAGTGATATTGGAAGAATACAGCGTCGTGCGGGTTACATCGGTCCAATTACTTCCACCGCCCATAAAGCCTGGGGTTTTCTCAATCTCCAACGCATTTACTTTGGTAACGTCGGCGGCATGACAATCATTGCAGCCAAGATTGCTTACCAAATATTTTCCCAAGGCAACGCTGTTGTTTGTGTCCGGCAGCAAAATTGGTTTTGTTGGATAATCAAATGGTTTTATGACGACTCGCATTAGAAATTTTGTAAGCAACGAGGGTGATGATTGCTTATTATCCACATCAAGGGGTTGAACCATTGGCTCGGAGGACCGAAGCCACGAGATTATGGAGTACAAGTCTTCATCAGCCATTGTGGGCAGTTTAATCATGTACGGCGGCACGGCACGTTTCGTCTTGGGGTGAATACCCGTGCGCAGCATAAAAAGAATTTCTCCATCCGACCAAGCGCCAATACCTTTTGTGGGATGCTGCGTAATATTTTTTGTATAGACCGTACCAAATTCAGGGGGCAAATCAAACATCAAGCGCCCTGTAATCTGCTTTGTCTCAGGGTTCTGATGACATTCCACACAGAGCATGGACGCAAGTTTTTTTCCACGCTCCACGCGCGAGGGCGTATAATCAATATTCACACTCGGAATTTGCACCGAATAACTCGGAAAATCACTCACATAGATAAAAAGCACGAATGCTCCAAGCATTACTACCACAGCCCCAATGAGCATAAAAGCATATTTCATAACCTTCTTCATGGTTTCCTCCTTGAATGAAATAAATGAAGTATTTGGAAGGCAGCATTTGCCTTGATTGGCAGATTGTCAAACGTAGAAACAATCTTTACTTTCTCATCCTTGATGCTCCGGGCGCAAAAGGTCATTGATTGTTTTGACGGGATTGAAGGTACTTGTCGGAACCTCGACAAAGATGGTGTTCCAATACGCCATGCTTCCGTTCCACAAGCCCGGCAGCTCCAGTGCTTTCAGTTCCCGCCCGTTGGTGGATTTGAAAGAAATAAAGCCGGTTTCAATATCGCGGAAATGCAACAGATTAAACGGCTCACCTTTGTAGTTCCGTACTGCGCAAACAAGGTCAACGGGATTGAAGTGCGTGGAGGCATCAAAAATAGAGCGTTGTTTGGGGTTCGCAAGGTCTATTTGGGCTGATTCCACGATTTGCAAGGAGCGCGAACCATCGCTATATTCCACTACAAAAGGACCGCCACCCGGCTCACCCTCATTCTTGACCATGCCACAAACGCGAATTGGGCGATTGAGCAAGGTTACAAGCATCGTCTGTAAATCGTCCTGCGAATATTCCTGAATCGGTTTCGGGAAGAACCACGCAAGTTCCTTGCTGCCAAATTCAGCAATTGAGAAGAGGCGCTCTTTGCTTATCGGAAGAGTTTCCAGTTCACGCAATGCAGTAAATATACGCTCTTGTAAGGATACCAGCAGACCGCAAAGAATCTTCTTGTATGTGTAGGTGTCAGCTTTTATACGGTCAGGGACTACATTGTCAATATTTTTGATGAAGACAATATCGCCTTCGAGGTCGTTTAGATTTTCCAGCAATGCGCCATGTCCGGCGGGACGAAAATGCAAGCCGTCTTCGGTCAAAAATGGTTCATTTTCAGGGGTAACGGCAACCGTATTCGTGGACTGTTTTTGCTCCGAAAGTTCAATAGTAATGCGGCTTGCCATGCTTTTGGGGTCATCATAATGAGAGCAAACTGCGTCCAAATGCGCCTTCACAACGTTGTGATGTTCCGGCGAAACCGTGAAGTGCAGACGCGCCGCGCGACCGTCCTCTCCTGCACCAAGCGTGTAATGAAGTGCCTCGACGACGTGTTCCTCAAATGCTGTGCGGGCTGGTGCGCTCGGAGAAGAATATCGGTGAAAGATAATCAAACCTTTGGGAAGATTGGCATAATTCAAGCCTTCTTCACTCGTGAGCAATTGCAGCACCGGTGCATAATCAAAGTTAGCTTTTGTGCGGTCTGCAAGGTTGATGCCGTGCTTCTCAGACACATTCGCCAATGCTGTATAAAAGGCAAATTGGTGAAGATTCTCAACGAAGGTCAGCGTGAAACGGTAGTTGGATTCTGTTCCGGCGCGGTCGCGCAAGGTTTGGAGCGTTATTGGTTCGTTCGTACCAAGTACAGCGAGAATTGCCTTGAACATCCGTGTTGCAGCGCCCGATGCCGGTACGAATTTCATCACGCGCCCAGCAGCAATGGCATTTTCTGCTTGCCGAATAAGGTTGTACGATTCTTCGGTGCTCACGCGGCGGATGGTTCCATTTTCGGTCGTGCAAGGCGCATCAAGCCTGATGTGCGGGAGACCGTGCTTGAAAGTGTAAAACTGCTGTAATATGTCGAGTTCACTCACGCCGCTTTGCAGAATTTGGTCTAGCAGACGCTCGGTTTGTTCGAGGGCATTCAGATTCATAGCGTTGAACGAGGGGGGGCATCAAAGAAACACAGATGATTAAAGAATTGTATTACTGCTGAATTTACGAGGCTGGTAGTGCCTTCAATCCCGCATGAAGGCGACGTATGCGAACGACATCGGCAATCATAGCCAGAGAATCGCGTACGGGACTAACAGTGGAACCGTCCTGATGCACCCAGCGCACGGGTACTTCATGGATGCGGTAGCCGCGCTTTGAAGCAATGTACAACTGCTCTACGTCAAATCCAAACCGATACGTGCGTTGCAGGCGGGCAATATCGTGTGCCACCTCACGCCGAAATGCCTTGAAGCCGCATTGTGTATCGCGTATGCCCCGCACGGTGAGAAGTTGCACGAGAGCATTGAAGCCGATACTCATTACATCGCGGTAGAACGGTTTTTTCTCTACTTCCGACTCTTCCATACGTCGCGAACCAATGACAATATCGTATCCCTGGTCAAAATATGGGAGAAATTTTTCAAGTTCATCAATTGGTGTGGAGAGGTCGGCATCAGTAAACAGGATGATATTGCCTTGAGCCTTGAGCATTCCCCGAGCGACGGAAAACCCCTTGCCGACATTTTTGACATTTTCCATAACCACGCTCACCGTTTGGTCCATTATCTCGCTGCCATAAATATCCACTGTTTTAATGACTTCGGTGGTATAGTCCGTGCTGCCGTCGTCCACGACAATAACCTCGCTGGCGTAGGGCTGCTTTGCAAGGTAGGCTTTAACGGCAAAAAGCGTATCGGCGATGCGCTTTTGCTCGTTGTAAGCGGGTATAATGATAGAAATATGCGGTATCATAAAGCATTGAAGGTCGTCGTGGGCGGTGCATTCGCCTGTAAAATACAATGCTGGCGGCAAACAAGCAACGATTTATGAGCGGAAAATAGGCACAAGAAGAGAAAAATAGCATAAAACGAGCCGTCCATTCCGCACGAAAAACACCCATGCTATTCTGTAAAAAAACAGTAAATTGGTAATCTTTACAGCGCAAGTGTGCGCCTGATGACGGAGATTATGGCATCAATTCACTTTTAGCACCATCAACGAGGTATCGCAAATGTGTGGAATCGTCGGTTATATCGGTTCAAAAAATGCAACGCCCATCATTCTTACCGGACTGAAACGCTTGGAATATCGCGGTTATGATTCGGCAGGTATTGCGCTGATCAATGGTACAAATGCCAGCGCCCATGCGGATATTGTGAAAAAAGCGGGCAAAGTTTCCGAATTAGAAAAAGTGATAAAAGCATCGCAATTACGCGGTTCGCTGGGGATTGGTCACACGCGCTGGGCTACGCACGGCGCTCCCAACGACGTAAACGCACACCCACACACGGACACCGACAACACGATTGCCCTTGTTCACAACGGCATCATCGAAAATTATTCCGCTATCAAGCAGCGCCTCCAAAAGCAAGGCTACGTCTTTCGTTCCGAGACCGATACCGAAGTGCTGACGATGTTTATTCATTCCTTGTATCAAAAAACCAAAGACCTTACCGAAGCCGTTCGGCTGGCGCTTTGCGAGGTGGAGGGGACGTTTGGCATTGCCGTTGTTTCCACGTTGGAGCCGGACAAACTTATCGGTGCACGGCGCGGAAGTCCACTTCTGGTGGGTATTGGTGAAAACGAGAATTTCCTTGCCTCAGACGCATCGGCAATCATACAACACACACGCCATGTGATTTATCTGCAAGAAGATGAAATGGTGATTTTGACCGAGGGCGGTTACAGCACTAAAACGATTGATAACGAAACCACGGACAGTATCATCCACGAAGTAGAATTTGACCTTGAAAGCATTGAAAAAGGCGGCTTTGACCACTTTATGCTCAAGGAAATTCACGAGCAACCACGCACCTTCAAGGATTGCTTTCGCGGGCGCTTGCTACCGAATGACGGCATGGTGCGTCTGGGCGGCTTAACGCCCGTGCTGGACAAACTCCGCCGCGCAAAACGTATTATTTTCACCGCTTGCGGGACGTCGTGGCACTCAGCGCTTGTAGGCGAATATATGATTGAGCAATTAGCGGGAATACCAGTGGAAGTCGAGTACGCATCGGAGTTCCGCTATCGCAATCCTGTTATTACGCCCGACGATGTCGTGATTGCTATTTCCCAAAGCGGTGAGACCGCCGACACGCTCGCCGCCATTCGTGAAGCTCGCTTGAAAGGCGCAACGGCAATAGGGTTGGTGAATGTGGTGGGTTCTTCTATTGCCAGAGAAACCGATGCAGGAATTTACCTTCACGCCGGACCCGAAATCGGCGTTGCTTCCACAAAGGCATTTACGTCTCAGCTTGCAGCGATTATGCTTGTGGCGCTTTATTTGGGGCGAACACGCAGGCTTTCACAACGCGAAGGTATGGAGATAGCGCAAGCAATAGAGCGCATTCCGGAGCAAATTCAGTATATTCTTGACCGCGCAGAAACTATCAAAAAAATTGCGCTGGAATATGCAGATTCTAAGAACTTCTTGTATTTGGGGCGCGGCTCGAATTTTCCTGTGGCGCTCGAAGGCGCATTAAAACTGAAAGAAATTTCGTACATTCACGCCGAAGGCTATCCGGCTGCCGAGATGAAGCACGGTCCGATTGCTCTGATTGACGAAAATATGCCCGTTGTGTGCCTTGCCACGCAAGACGAAATTTATGATAAAGTTCTCTCGAATATTCAAGAAGTACGCGCTCGGAACGGTCGAATTATTGCGATTGCGAACGAGGGCGATTCCCGTATCGCGGAATTTGCTGAACACATCATTTACATTCCGAACACCCATCCCATGCTCACACCTGTTTTGTCGGTGATTCCGCTTCAGCTTTTGGCGTACTACATCGCAGTTGAGCGTGGTTGCAACGTCGATATGCCGCGCAATCTGGCAAAGAGCGTTACAGTGGAATAGTTTTTTTGTTTAGTGAGATTGTTCAGCTAGAGTCGTAGTCCCTACCGTGCGGTGGTCGTTTCACCGCCGCACGGTTTTTTATTAAAGACGGTATTCGCTCAAAGGAGGAGATGCGCAATGTTTCAGCTTACGGACAATGATTTTTATGTGCCCATAGAAGAGCATTTGTGCCGTGTGCAGGGGCATTTTGACGAGTACCAGCGCAGCGCTTTTGTGGAGCGCCCTTCGGAGTTCTTTGCGCTGGAGCTGTGCGGCGAAGCGGGTGAACTTGCCAATCTGGAAAAAAAACGGTGGAAGGGAAAAGCCGTTGCGCCGGAAGCTCTCAGCGACGAAGCGGCGGATGTACTGATTGCATTGATGAATTATGCCAATGCACGGGGTATCAATTTGGGTGAAGCGGTGCGGGCAAAACTTGTTCGGATTGAAGACAAACGAAAAACTCTTGCTGAACAAGGCGAAGCCTATTAGATTGTGATTTTTGATTAGGCTTTTCAATAGTTATTTCCAAGCCAACTATTTTTCTTTCTCAATTCTGTTGTGCGGAGTACTTGTTATGAATGCAATGATTGAGCGATTTATCCCGGAAGCATTGCGCAATGCTGATTTTGATACGCAGCGCAGGGCACGTTTGGTCGTGCAGTTGTCGTTTATTTGCGCTCTTGCCTGTGGCTGCTATGCGCCCATTCATTTGTTTTATTCCGCCCATTGGGCAGCGATGTCTGCACTAGCCGGATGTATCGCTCTTCTATTGCTGGCTCCGATGTTTCGTGCCACAGGATCAATTAACGTTATCGGGCATTTAGTCTGCCTTATTGGAGCCATTGTCATTGGTGTGAGTGCTGTTGCCTACGGCGGTCTGCGTTCGCCAACATCCTCGTGGTTCGTTTTTATTATGCTGCTCGCTATGTTGATTATGGGGCAAAAACAGGGGCGTTTTTGGCTGGGTGTGGTTTTTCTTATTTGTGGTGTTTTGGCATTTCTTGAACTCAATGGAATGACCCCGGTAAGCGTTGTGCCGAAAGACAAAGAATCAACCCTTTGGATAAACTCGTTGTTTTCTTTTAGCTTGGTTCTCTTTGCGTTTGTCAGTGTGTTCGAGTCGGGCAAAGTGCAGGTGCTCCGACTTTTGCAGCAAGAGCAAGCCAGTATCAAAGAAAAAGTCCACGAAGCCCGAAATGAACTTCAGCGGGAACAAGCAATAGCTCACGCGAAAGACCAAAAAATACTGGAAACTGCCCAAGAGCAGCAGCGTTATCTCGAATCAAGTGTCTCTCGGATTCTTCAAGGCGTAGAGCAATTTTCGCGAGGTAATTTAACTGTGCGCTTGCAGAATCTTGATGCCGACAAGCGTGATGAAATTGCGCGTCTGACGGACGGGCTGAATGAAGCGATTGCAAACGTCCGCGACCTTATGCGCAAAGTCCGAGAAACTGCCGATTCTACTGCTCAGTCCAGTAATGAAATTTTATCGGCAACCGAAAAAATGGCGTTCACCGCAGCCGAACAGGCGCGGAAAGCTTCCGCAGTCACAGAGCGTATCACGGAGCTGACCGAGCAAATGCAACATGGCGCATCCTCTGCACGGGGCTTTGCGAATATAGCGCAAGGCACGGTAAAAAGCTCACAAGAGGGCAGTCAGCGTATTCAAGAGGCTATTGCGGGAATGGGTTCAATTGCTTTTGTTGTGGCGCAGTCCGCCGATACTATCCGCACGCTTGGCGAAAGCAGTAATCAAATCGGCGAAATTGTACAGGTGATTAACGAAATTGCCGACCAGACAAATTTGCTGGCGTTGAATGCCGCTATTGAAGCTGCTCGCGCCGGCGACCAAGGCCGCGGCTTTGCGGTTGTTGCCGATGAAGTTCGCAAACTTGCCGAGCGCACGACGAAAGCTACCAAAGAAATTGCGACCATGATACAGCGTATCCAGAACGATACACAGCAAGCCGTCGTGATTATCGGACGTGGCACGGGAGAAGTAGAACGCGGGACACGACTTGTAGAAGAAGCGGGTGAAGCATTTATGATTACCCGCGACAATGCTACAAAAGGCGCGGAAGCATACGAAGGCATTGCCTCTGGCATAGAAACTCGTGCCGCCGCCTTCAATAGCGTTGTCGAAACGGTTAAATCTACCGTCGGCAGTTTGGAATCTACCGTCGAGATGACGCATCATATCGAACATTCCTTAGAATCGCTTTCCGGTTTGGTGCGGGATTTGCAGACGCTTCTTCGGCAGTTTGTCATTGAAGAAGTGCACCAAAGCCTGAATCCATCAACGCTTCAGGTCAGCTCGTACCAATATTTAGCATAATTAGTTAGCATAATGACTGCTGTGCTTGTATCTCTCCGCGCAATGCTCGCTCGACCTTTTCCCTTTACGGGGGAGTCATGGCGCTCCAACATTACGACCGCCCTCAGTTTTGGTGTTTTTGTTGCTGTGTTTCTTTCGTTGTTTCCACCTATTGGTTTGGGGGCTATTTCCACACCACGATTGTACTTCCATGCTGCGATATACGGTGCTATTTGCAGTGGCATTATGCTCTGCAACGCTGCGCTTGTTCTTCGTTTGTTTCGTTTTACTGTCACCGAAGAGAGTTGGACAGTTGGTAAAAATGTCGGAATCACATTATGGAATATCATGACTATCGCCGCCGGAAATCTAGCCTATACCGTAATGCAATTCCAACTTTATCTTTCCTTCCATACCGCGTTTCTCTTTCTTGCAACTACCGCACTTATCGGTATTTTTCCCGTTACGGTGCTGACGCTCTTGCAAGAGAGGCGCTTGCTTCGACGAAACATTAACGCTGCAAGCCGCATTTCTGCTCATCTCCATAGCTCACTTTCTCCCGAACAAAGTACTACGCCCTCGACCAATACCACAGATTCACAGCCAACGAAAGAAACTTCTTATTCCCAAAATCTTTCTACTCAGCTTTCAGCACCGTCTATTGTGGTCTTTGAGGGAGCGAGTGCGAAAGAGCGTTGTGTGCTCGCGGCGGATGCACTGATTTGCTTGCAATCCAGCGACAATTACGTTACGATTTTTGCTCTCAGTGGTAGCGATACAGAGAACGACGTTCAGACGACGTTGCTCCGAATGACACTAAAATCTGCCGAAGCGTGTGTCAAGAATAACCAACATATTCTCCGTTGCCACAAATCCTATATTGTCAATCTCCACCACGTGTGCGACATTTCCGGCAATGCGCAAGGCTATAAATTGCATATTCCCACCCTTACTTTCCCCGTTCCGGTCTCCCGTTCTTACCAATACAGAGTTTTGCAAGCGCTTGAGCATTGATTTCTTTTAAGTTGTAAGTTCTTATTTGTGAAATGTTTGTGGTGAATAACAAGGGAAGCCTTTTACCACAAAAAGATACTTGCCTTGTTATTCACCACAAAGTGCCTGACGCTTGCCCCATTTCCCAAACTTGTTGTGATCGATTGCGTAGTTTTGTTGTGTCGAAAAAAACAAAACACGTCAGACAAATTTTTTTTTTCGCATCATTCCCATTCACCACGTTTTTTTGGAGGTAGCATGAGCAGATTTCCGTCGGCAATACCGATGATTATTGCTATTTGCGTCGTTATGTTGACATCGGTTGGCAGTATTTCTGCGCAATTATATGTTGACAGTGCCAACGCACGATTTCGTTTTGCTCAGACCTATTGTGGGCTTGATATGCAGATACAATCGGGAGGCGGAAATCTTCGCTACGCCAATACTGACGGAATCCTGACCAATGATTATTTAGACCCACGATTCACACCTCGACTGACTATTGGTGCACTGCACTTTTGGGGTCATGCAGATTTTTATATCACTTTTGCACCGTTTGGTAATTCCACGCAGCGTACAACTGAACGTGGTGACAAATTCAATGCGGTGTACGCTCTCGGCGTGGAGACCGGAGCGCGGCTCTATCCGTGGCGAGTGGAGCGCGAAGCTGTGCGTCCTTTTGTGGGGATTGCATGGCAGCCCGGAGCATATCGCCAAATCGTCAATGACGAAGCCGGTATGACGCTCAATCTCGACCGTGCGGCATTTTCGCTGGGAGCTACATACCAAACAGGCAATGTGATTGTCGAAGGTGGCGCACGGTTTATTCCCGCGCTCGACAACCTTGAATACTTCATCACCCGTGCTGATAAATCCAGTATTAGTCTGCCTTCAATCGCATTTTGGCTCGGCGCTAAATATGTTTTCGATACCACCCAACCAATTGAGAAAAACATACAACGCGGAGGACTTGAGCGCTTAGAAAAGAAGTATCGTCAGCACGGCGCAATGAATTCTTTTACTGTCGCTATCGGTCCTTCCTATATTTCGAGTGCTTCGCCTTCGCCGCATAATGAAGCCTTGTACCCGTTCCTGAATCCGCGTAACGGAGGCACGATTGCCGATGTTGGCATCGGATATTACTTCAACGATATTGATGCTCATCTGAATCTGGCAGGACGTGCGATGAATTCTTCACAACGTGCATTGAGATTGCATCAGCAACTTTCCCGCACCAGTATAGGGCTGGAAGGATATAAGTATTTCTTCGACTATCATGGATTTGTTCCATTTCTAGGAGCAGGAATCAGTTTTGAAGCACTCTTGGCAGAACAGCGTGACCGTAACGAGGAACTGGTTCGCCGTAGCGGCACCAAATGGCTTCCATATTTCATTGCGGGTTGGGATATTCGCCCCACCAACGTCGAATGGTTTGTGCTCCGCACCAATGTCCGCTATACGCCAAACGTAACACTCACCATGTCGAGTGGTAACGATATACGCTTTCCCGATCTTGAAATCAACTTCATTCAACTCGTTATCAATCTGAACCGCTTGTTTGCTCTGTAAATCCATATAATAGTCTCTTTATTTTATCAGGAATCCCCAAATGGAAACATTGTACTCTCTCGCGCGTATTGTCCACATAACCGCAGGAACACTGGCGTTTGTGAGTGGTCTCGCGGCAATGCTTGCGCCCAAAGGCAAAGCACTTCATAAAAAAGTCGGTTTGGTGTATATTTGCTCAATGCTTACCGTTGCACTTACGGCAGTGCTTATGTCGCTGGTTAAAACGGAGCTTCTGACGTTCTTTGTGCCGCTTTCATTTTTCACCCTTCAGCTTACACTTGGCGGATGGCGGGCATTAGAACGAAAAAAGATTCGTCCGGGGAGCGTTTATCAAATTCCCATGCTGGACTGGGCAATAGTCGTTGTTTCGCTCTTGGCAGGATGCGTATTTGTCGGGCTTGGCGTTTGGCGCTGGATGGAGGGTGACGCGGTGGGTATAGTGAGCGGTATCTTTGGCTTGATAGGTGTAGCGCGGTCTGTCAGCGATATTCGACTTTTTCGCAATATCCAGCATGGCGTGAAGCTAGAGCGCATGGAATGGTGGCTCGCCCATATGTCGGGGATGCTGGCGGCGTATATTGCAACTGTAACGGCGGTGTTGGTGGTCAATGGCGCATTTTTGCCGCCGCTTGTGCGCTGGCTTGCACCGACGGTGATAGGCACGGCAGGTATTATCGCTTGGTCACGGCACTATCGCCGCAAATTTGAACGAGCATAATTTCTTTACCATTCAAAAACATATTTCCATGGAATACTATCTCTACCTGAAACTTGCGCACATCTTCTGCGCTATCATTGCTCTTGGAGCAAATATGACCTACGGCGTGTGGCTGACGCTTGCGAAAAAACAGCCCGAAGCAACTGTTTTCGCGCTCCGTGGCATTAAGCGTGTTGATGATTGGGTAGCAAACCCTGCGTATTTTGGGGCGCTCATCACCGGGCACATTATGATAGTTGTTGCCGATATTCCTTTCACTACGACGTGGGTATGGCTTGCTAATGCACTGTTTATCGCGCAAGGCTTGTTGGCACTGCCTTTCTACACGCCACTTGTGAAAAAACAAATCACCGTTGCTGAAACAAAGGGTGTGGATTCGGAAGAATTTCGACGCTTAGAACGTCGCGCAAACCCGCTCGGATGGTTGCTTGTCGCACTTGGTTTGGCAATTGTCGTGGTGATGGTTTTCAAGCCGATAGCGTAACGTGGGGAATACTAAAAGTAGAAAAATTTGCTTTGCTACAAAAAAATTCGCATCTTCGCAGAGTTAATGACTACTTTACTTCGATCAAAACAACAACAATGATAATGCAAACAAATAGCTGGCTCTGGTGGTGGAACTACTCGCATTCCGATTTGGCGGCGTAGCGCTTTCCCCATGCAGCTATCACATTTTCAAAAATTTTGATGAAATGGTTAGCAAAGCCTACTGCCCACAAGCAGTGGGCTTTTTTTATGAATTTGAAACACTATGCAACACAAAACACACCTCACAACCCGCTTCAAGACTGTCCTTGCGGACACGTACACGCCTGTGAGCATCTACCTGCAAGTCCGCGATGTCTTTCCAAATAGCATTTTGCTGGAAAGTTCGGATTATCACGGCAATGAAAACAGCTGCTCCTACATCTGCTGCAAACCGATTGCAAGTTTTATCGTCAACCACGACGGGCATAAAAGCGAGATTTCATGTCGCTTGCCGAATGGCGAACATTCGACTCATATAGCGAAGAGCAATGCTGAGGTTTTGCCTGAATTGAGCGCTTTTCTGCGCGGTTTCACAAGTGAGCATGGCGGCTCGCATTTCCCGCACTTCGCATACAATGGCGTGTTCGGCTATATGAGCTACGATGCCGTGGAATACTGCGAAGACATTGCGCTGCATGCCGAATGTGAGCCGGAGCGCCGTATTCCGCATATCCAGTACCACCTTTACCAGTACGTTATCGCGCTCAATCACTTCACAAACGAGCTTTCGGTTATTGAGCACGTGCCGGAGAGCAGTATTCATGCTGATTCGGGAGATTCCATTGACACGATTACCTCGCTTATCGGAAAGAAAACCTTTGCAAGTTACCGTTTCGAGGCGGAGACGGAAGAAACGTCAAACTTTACGGACGAGGAGTTCTTAGAAACGCTGAGGCGCATCAAGCCACACATTTATCGTGGTGATGTATTCCAAATTGTGCCCTCGCGTCGCTACCAGCGCGGGTTCAAGGGCGATGATTTTAATGTGTACAGGGCGCTTCGCAGCGTGAATCCTTCGCCGTACCTGTTTTATTTCGATTACGGTTCTATGCGCCTTATGGGGTCATCGCCAGAGGCACAAATTATCATCAAAAGCGGTCGCGCAGAAATTCACCCGATAGCAGGTACATTCCGCCGCACCGGTCACGACGCAACCGATGCTGAGCGGGCAGCAGAACTTCAAAAAGACCCAAAAGAAAACGCTGAACACGTGATGCTTGTTGACCTCGCTCGCAACGACCTTAGCCGTCATTGCCGGAATGTGAACGTGGACGTCTATAAGGAAGTGCAGTATTACTCGCACGTCATTCACTTGGTTTCAAAAGTGAGCGGTACGCTTCAGGCAGCAAAGGACGGCACACAAGATTCTATCAGCATTGTAGCCGATACTTTTCCGGCGGGAACTCTTTCGGGTGCGCCGAAATATATGGCAATGACCCTCATTGACCGCTATGAGCGCGGCGCACGTGGCTTCTATGGTGGTGCGGTAGGATTTATTGATTTTAATGGTGATGTGAATCAAGCAATTATGATTCGCTCAATGATGAGCAAGAACAATACGCTCACCTATCAAGCAGGCATGGGCTTTGTGGCGGATTCCATTCCCGAAAGCGAGTTGCAAGAAGTTCATAATAAACTGGGCGCATTGCGTAAGGCAATCGCTTTTGCACAAAATCTTTAACAAATCAAGTCTATAAGCCTCAACCAAGCAATTATGACGATACTCCTTCTCGACAATTACGACTCTTTTACCTACAACGTCGCGCACCTTATCCGCGAATGTGGTTATACGGTGGAAGTCATTCGCAACGATAAAATCACACTGGACGAAGCCGCGCAGTACGACAAAATAGTGCTTTCGCCGGGTCCCGGCATTCCTGAAGAAGCAGGAATTATGCCTGAACTCATCAAGCGTTATGCCGCTGAAAAGCCCATTCTAGGCGTGTGTCTGGGGCATCAGGCAATCGGTGAGGCATTCGGCGCACGGCTTCAGAACCTGCCACGTGTGGTACATGGCGTGGCAACGAAGGCGCATGTTACTAAACCGACAACGGACGTACTTTTTCAAGGGCTGCCCGAAGAATTTGCCGTCGGGCGGTATCACTCATGGGTAGTGGATGCGCACGGGTTTCCCGCAGAACTGGAAATAACGGCGACCGACGACGACGGGCAAATCATGGCGCTGCGGCATCGGTCGTACAATGTGCGTGGAGTACAGTTTCATCCCGAATCTGTGCTGACCGAGCATGGCGCACGAATGATGAAAAACTGGCTGGAAAGCTAGAATTATGAACACCACAACCACATTTATGAATATCAAACTCATCGTTTCCGACGTTGACGGTACATTTCTTCCTAAAAGCCGCATGATTACGGAGGCGACGCGCAAAGTCCTGCGAGAACTTGCTGCACGGAGCATAGCCGTTGTCTTAGCGAGTTCACGTCCGCCGCTCGGTATGCGGCATATTCTTGACGATGCGGGCTTTACAACAACCCCAACGCCGTTTATCGGTATGAATGGCGCTGTTATCGCAAACACAAGTGGTGAAACTCTACATAGCGCTACGCTAGAACCTTCGCTGGTGCAAGCGGTGTACAGCACGGTGATGGATACGGGCGTAAACTTTATGCTGCTGGACGAAAAAGGTTGGTGGAGTTCCGGCAATGACGATTTAGTGCAGCGTGAGGCGGCTTCGCTTCGATTTGAACCGATTTTAAGCGGCTTGCATGAACGCATGAAATCACCGGTGAGTAAAATTACGCTTCTGGGTAAACCCGAACACAGTGCAGAAGCAAAACGCCGTCTTGATGCGCTCTTTGAAGGAAAAATTTCTGCGTCCAGCCCTGCAAACCCCAAATTTATTGATATCACCGCACCGGGCGTTCACAAAGGCACTGCTGTTATGCGCTTGGCAGAAATACTCGGTGTGAGAAGTGAGGAAATATGCACTATTGGCGATGGCGATAATGACATCGAAATGTTTCGCGTCTCCGGTATGAGCGTCGCAATGGGGCACGCCTCCGAAACTGTGCGCAATGCAGCCACGCACCTAACGGTTAGCCATGAAGAAGACGGTTGGGCAAAGGCAATGCGTAATTTCATCTTGCAGCACAACGCATAATCACCATTTACCGAGCACCTATGAAAGACACTTTACAACATCTCTTTGACCACAAAACGCTTACGAAAGCAGAAGCAAAAAAAGTTCTGACTGAAATTGCTTCCGGTGCGTGTAGTGATGCGCATATCACGGCTTTTCTCACTGTTTTTATGATGCGGAGCATCACGGTTGAGGAACTGAGCGGCTTCCGCGAGGTGCTGTTGGAACTCTGTCACTGCGTAGATTTGGGCGGGCTGCCGACGATTGATATGTGCGGCACGGGCGGCGACAGCAAGGACACTTTCAATATCTCGACAACTGCGATGTTTGTGGCTGCGGGTGCGGGCGTAAAGGTTGCGAAGCACGGTAACTACGGCGTTTCGTCGGTGTCGGGTTCGTCGAATGTGCTTCAGTGCTTGGGGTACACGTTCACGAATGATGTGGATTCTCTGCGGCGTTCGCTTGACCGTTCCGGCGTTTGCTTCATGCACGCTCCGATGTTTCATCCCGCTATGAAAGCCGTTGCACCGATTCGTCAGGCGCTTGGTATGCGGACGTTTTTCAATATGCTCGGACCCCTTGTCAATCCTGCATTTCCGCCCTTTCAGCTCACGGGAGTGTTCAGCATGGAACTTGCCCGTATGTATGGGTATTTATTGCAGAACGACCCGGCAAAGCAAGGCTATATTGTCCTTCGCGCTCTTGACGGCTACGACGAAATATCTCTTACGGGTGCTTTTAAGCTCATTTCTCGCGGGCAAGAAGAGCTTTTAGAGCCTTCTGCGCTCGGTTTGGAGAGAGTGAGAGCGGAAGATTTGCGCGGTGGTACAACACCCGAAGAAAACGCTCAGATTTTTTTGCGTATCTTGGAAGGCGGCGGCACTACGGCGCAGCAAGCGGTCGTGTGTGCTAATGCTGGTATGGCAATTCATTGTGTGCAGCCGCATATCGCCAAGTCCGATGCAGTGCGTTTAGCAAAAGAATCTCTTGTTTCCGGCAAAGCACTTGCGGCTTTCAAGTCATTCATACAGTGAAGTCCGATGACTTAATCGACCACATAGACGCGCGGTCTGAGTGTCTTAGGCGCATTGGCACTAGGGCGAACGAGTATTCCGAGCGGTTCATATGGTTTTTTGCCGTTTTTGAGGCTGCGCTTGAGTTCTGCGCCCAATACCTCAATTTCATCTGGTGCAAGAACGCGGTCAACAGTGATTTGTAAGCCGTAACTGCGCTTTTCAATAGTGTACATAATAGTTGTATTCGTGTATTGATGAAGTATATTTGTACTCATTCAAAAATACACATCACGCTTTGTGTGGATGTTACGAGGCACGTTATCTTCGCATAATAAATCGTGAAGAGATTACCATCAATGCTACATTTTTATCTATCTCTAGGAAGGTTATGAACATACTCGACGAAATTATTGCATACAAACGCACGGAAGTTCAAGAGCGTAAAGAGCTTTACCCTAGCAAACTCCTCGAAAAGTCGCTCTATTTCTCATCTCCGGCGGTATCGTTGAAAAAATATCTGCTTCGTGCGGACAAAAGTGGTATTATCGCCGAAATTAAGCGTGCATCACCCTCGAAAGGTGTTATCAATAAGTACGTTTCGATTGAGCGAACTTCCATCGGCTATATGCAAGCGGGCGCATCGGCGCTGTCGGTTCTGACGGATACAAAGTTTTTCCAAGGCTCGAACGACGACCTGAAAGCGGCGCGAAAGTTCAATTATTGCCCGATTCTGCGGAAAGATTTTACCGTGGACGAATACCAAATTCTTGAGGCAAAATCAATCGGTGCCGATGCGATTTTGCTTATCGCGGCAGTGCTTACGCCGGATGAAATCAAGCGCCTTGCGGCATTTGCCCATTCGCTTGACTTGGAAGTACTGCTGGAAGTACACTCTGGCGAAGAACTTGCGCGAAGTCTCTGCGATGATGTGGATGTGGTCGGCGTGAATAATCGAGATTTGCAGACTTTTTCTGTCTCGCTTGAAACCTCGGAACGTCTTGCAAGCGAGATTCCGAGCACTTTTGTGAAAATATCCGAAAGCGGCATTAGAACGGCGGAAGATGTTCATCGTCTGCGCAGTGCGGGATTTCAGGGTTTTTTGATTGGAGAGCAGTTTATGCGGCATAGCCGCCCCGAAGAGGCGTGTGCTAACTTCATACGGGAATTGCGTTCTTATACTTCTACGGTGAAAGCATTGGGATTTACGGAACTCCCTTCGTAAATTTGTCGGAACAAAAACTTGAGCGACCGATGTTTCACAACAGAAGGCTCGGTTCTAAGCAGTAGTGAACAGAGAACAAATATCATTTATTCGCAACCCGTAATTTTTTGGAGGAAGTATGCCCAAAACGGCACATTTTGAAGAGATGCTTGGCATCAACCATTATCTAAAAAACCCTGATTTTACTGCATTCCTGAAGCAGTCTGCTCTGGAAGCAATTGAGCAATCAAGCGCCGAAAAGCTTGCCGAGTTCGTTTTTGGTGGTCTGGATGATAGTATTGAAGCCTTCGATGCAAAATTGGGAAGCCCCATAAGCACACTTGCGATGAGTGCTGATGAGGACGAAGATGAAGACGACGACGAATTCGATAATGATGACGATGAATTTGACGAAGATGACTTCGAGGAAGATGATTCCGAAGACGAGGATGACGATGCTTACGGCGACGAAGACCTTGAAGACCTCGAAGAATTTGACCCCGATGAGGATGAAGATGATGAAGAAGACGATGATGAGGAGGATGAGGATTTCGACGAGGATGAAATAGAAGTTGAAGAATTTGACGATGAAGACCTCGCGGTTTTTGATGACGATGATGATGACTTCTAGTCATTCCGTGCAGCGGCAGCAGTCGTCGTCGTCGGCTATTTTGCAGGCAACCGACTTTCAGCCCGTAATCTCTCCGCAGACACACGACGAGCATCGGCGTTCGCCGCGTGTGCTCCGAGTAAAAGTCTGCGGACTCCGCGAAGAAGCTAACATCAACGCACTTCTGACATCTTCTTTTCCGCCCGATGCTCTTGGGTTCATTTTCTACCCAAAATCACCGCGTTATGTTGGAGAGTCTCTTCGCCCTGATTTTATGCGCTTTTTGAGGCAATATGTTTGTACCGTTGGTGTTTTTGTCAATGCGTCGCCTGATACGATTCTTCAATCTATTGAGAACTTCGGTTTTTCTGCCGTTCAACTGCATGGCGCAGAAACAATGGATTTTTGTACAAACCTCAAAGAGCGCATAAAACTTATGTTTCCTGCGCTACAAATTTGGAAAGCCTTTAGCATTGCCACTGCCGAAGACCTTCGTGCGATTGCGCAATATGAAAGCATAATTGATAAGGCATTGCTCGACACCAAAGGAGCGGCACACGGCGGTAACGGAACTCGTTTTGACTGGTCACTCTTGGAAGAGTATTCTTCGCACATACCATTTTTTTTGAGTGGTGGTATTGCACTTGAACACGCAGCTGAAATTAAAAAAATTCAGCATCCATATTTGTACGGTGTCGATATTAACAGTCGTTTTGAAACGGCTCCGGCGCTAAAAGACGTAGCCACTGTGCATAGTTTTTTAGAAAGCCTTGCTCATAATCCCTGACTATATGCGCTTTATTGACCCCAAAACCGACCTCGCATTTAAGCGAATATTTGGTTCCGAAGCCAGTAAAGAAATTCTAATGAGTTTCCTTAATGCCGCTTTGTATCAAGGGGAGACGACAATTCAGGATTTGGAAATACTTGACCCCTACCTTGTGCCGCGCTTGAAAGGCATGAAGGATACGTTCGTGGATGTGCAGGCGCGACTCAGCGATGAGACAACGGTGATTATTGAGATGCAAGTTCTGAGCGTGGAAAGTTTCGAGAAACGTATTCTTTACAATGCTGCAAAAAAATATTCTATTCAGCTCGGTGAGGGCGAGAATTATCACCTTTTGAAGCCTATTATTGCGTTGACGATAACAGATTTTATCATGTTCCCACAGATTGAGCGCTTGGAAACGCGCTTCATTCTCAAGGAAAAACATGAATTGATAGACTACCCTGCAAACGATATTGAACTGGTATTTTTGGAGTTGCCGAAATTTACCAAAACGCTGGACGATGATTTAACTATACTGGAAAAATGGCTCTATTTCTTACGATATGCACCACGATTGGAAGCGGTACCGGATATTTTACGTCCTGATTTAGAGCAGGCTTTCGCGCTTGCCAATAGAATGAATCTAAGCCGTATGGAGTTAGATGATTTGGAACGCAAAGAAATGTGGATACACGACCAGCGTGGCATAGTCTCAAAGGCTTTGAAAGACGGATTACAAAAAGGATTAGAAGAAGGATTACAAAAGGGATTAGAAGAAGGATTACAAAAGGGATTGGAAGAAGGATTACAAAAGGGATTGGAAGAAGGATTACAAAAGGGATTGGAACAAGGTTTAGAGCAAGGTCTGCAAAAAGGTTTAGAACAAGGTTTAGAGCAAGGATTACAAAAAGGTATTGAAAAAGGCATACAGAAAGGCATTGAAGAAGGTGAATTACGGAAAGCCGCCGCAATTGCACAAAATCTCTTCGATGTGCTGGATGACAAGACAATAGCCCTCAAGACGGGCTTATCCATTGAAACTATTGCACAACTTCGCCAAAAATACGTATCACCATGACAACACCCTCTCTCACCACAGCATCCACTCATTATGGCGTATCCGAAAGCGGTTATTACGGCGATTTCGGTGGTGCTTTTGTTCCTGAAATGCTGTATCCAAATGTGGAGCACCTGCGCTCGGTTTATCTGGACATCATTGGAGAAAGCAGCTTCCAAGCGGAGTTTGCGGCGTTACTCAGGGATTACGTTGGTCGTCCGACACCGCTCTATTTTGCACAGCGACTTTCCGATTTTTACAAGACCCGCATTTACCTGAAGCGTGAAGACCTGAACCACACCGGGGCGCATAAAATCAATAACACGCTTGGGCAAATTCTTTTGGCAAAGCGTCTCGGCAAAAAGCGTATCATTGCTGAAACCGGTGCAGGACAGCACGGCGTGGCGACGGCAACGGTTTGTGCACTGATGGGCTTGGAATGCGTTGTCTATATGGGAGCGGTGGATATTGAGCGCCAGAAGCCAAATGTGGAGCGGATGAAACTTCTTGGTGCGAGTGTGGTTGCCGCAAAATCAGGTAGCCAAACACTCAAAGACGCAACCAATGAAGCCATGCGCGACTGGATTACGAATCCCGACAACACGCACTACATCATTGGCTCAGTGGTCGGACCGCACCCATATCCCGACATGGTGGCACGCTTTCAATCGGTTATCAGCGAAGAAATCATGCGGCAGTTAGAAGAAAAAGAAGGTAGAACGTATCCGGACTACGTGCTGGCGTGTGTGGGCGGTGGTTCCAACGCCGTGGGAGCTTTTTATCACTTTTTGGATGATGCGCGTGTGCGCCTTGTAGCACTTGAAGCAGCCGGAAAAGGCGTGGACAGTGGTTTTTCTGCTGCAACGACGGCACTCGGCAAACCGGGTGTGCTTCACGGGAGCAGAACTTTTCTCATGCAAACCCCTGACGGGCAAGTCGTAGAGCCGTTTTCTATTTCAGCAGGGCTGGATTATCCGGGCATCGGTCCTATTCATGCGCACCTTTTCTCCGCAGGGCGAGCAGAATTTCATGCTGTGACCGACGATGAAGCCATGCAGGCTGGAAAGTTTCTTGCCCGAACCGAAGGCATTATTCCCGCACTCGAAACCGCACACGCACTGGCGTATCTGGAAAAACTCGGTGCGAAACCTGACGAAATTGTGGTCGTGAATCTTTCGGGGCGCGGTGATAAAGACTTGCAAACGTATATTGGTGGAGTGCAGGAAAGACCGCATTAAGTAATAATCCCTTTTTATTCAATTATTTAGGCAGTATTCATGAGCTTATTTGATTTAGTCGGACAAGTAGCTGGCGCAGCACTCGGTGGAAACGCTGAAGGCGGCGGACAATCGGCACTTATTAGCGCGGTTGGCGGCATGATTAGCCAACAAGGTGGCATAGAAGGCTTGATGAACGCTTTCCAACAAGGCGGAGCAGGCGACCTGATGCAATCATGGGTCGGCACGGGGCAAAATCTTCCCATCTCGCCGGGGACACTCACAAGCGTTTTGGGAAGTGAGCAAGTTGCCGCTATCGCGCAGCAAGTCGGTATCCCGCCCGAAATGGCAACTACGGCACTTACACAGATTCTTCCGATGGTTATTGACCAGCTTACGCCGGATGGTACTGCTCCGGCAGGCGATGCGCTCCAATCGGGCTTAGGCTCGCTTTTGGGTGGCTTGTTTAAGTAATCATAATGCTTCAGAACGCCATGTTTGTTGTTAAGCGAGCATGGCTTTTTTTGTTCCAACAGAATCCTTTATTCCTTCGTGAATTCAAGCTTCAAATTCTTTGTTTTTCCCAATCCTCCGCTCCATGACGACAATACACGTTCATAACCGCATCAATACACTCTTTGCTGAAAAAAAATCACCCATTTTATCGGTGTATTGCACAGCTGGGTTTCCGCATCTGGAAGATACCGTGCCTGTGCTGGAAGCGTTGCAAGATAGTGGTGTTGATATGGTCGAAATCGGTATGCCTTTTTCTGACCCTATTGCCGACGGACAAATTATCCAAGAAAGCAGCACCCAAGCACTTCTGAGCGGAATGACGACCGAGTTGCTCTTTGCCCAACTCGGCAATGTGCGCTCCCGTGTGCAGATGCCGCTTGTCCTCATGGGCTATGTGAATCCGGTCTTGCAGTATGGTATAGAGCGCTTTGCAGCGTCGTGTGCGGAAGTGGGTATTGACGGCGTGATACTGCCGGATTTGCCGATGGAAGTCTTTGTGAAGGAATGGCAGCCGATATTTCAGCGTTACAACCTGCATCATATCTTGCTCGTGACACCCCAAACATCGGACGCGCGTATTGCGATGCTTGATGAGGTTTCAAGCGGTTTTCTCTATGCCGTTTCTTCGGCGGGAACAACCGGCGGTGCGCTTTCGATGGACGACGCACGAACCACATATTTTGAGCGTTTGCAGCGCCTCAGGCGTGAGAAGAAAATAGCAAATCACATTATGATTGGCTTTGGTATTCACGATAAAGCAAGTTTTGATGCGGCTTGCGAGTATGCTGATGGGGCAATTATCGGAAGTGCTTTTGTCAAAGCACTATCGGGCACGTCGCCGGAGCAGATTCAAAGCAAGGTTCAAGGATTTATTTCAGGGTTACGATAGATTTGGAATCCGTAATTCTTTTACCCGCAGCAGGTCACCGAAAGAATTGTACCCGCCAGAGTCCCTGCAATCAGATAAATTGCCATGCAGCGCCACCGAAGCAACGTCGGGCTTAGATGTGCTTCGTAGCGCCATGCCTCAAGGCAATACGCATGATAGCCGCCCGCTATCGCCGGAGCTACCCCCAAGAGTAATCGTAGAACACCACACGTCGGGTGATGGAGTGAGTGCAAGAAACCGGACACAATCAGTACCATTCCTCCTAAGAGCAGTAATAGCGCGATACTGCGGTCAAGCGCTGCAAGGCTTGAAAGGCGAAATTGTTCTTGTTGGAATGATGCGTGGGGGAGCGTTTCTGGTAACGAGCGAAGCATCTTCTCTGATGTGATACTTAGGGTAGTCATAGTGTGCCGCTGAAATGTATGTGCTTGAAAGTTTGTAACATTTCGTAATACGAGGGGAGGCACAATTTTGTTCTAAAAAAGTGATGAGCGGTCTGAATACATGACCGATGGCTGAGAACGAGGATGGGCAAAGTATATAGTATGCCGGAGTGTGCGCAGCCATTCCCTAGTATTTCCTCAAGCGCTTTGTCTATACCGTCGGCTTTTGTATCTTTGTACGAATGATGGATAATGTGTGGCATTGAGCGGTACATTATCAAACCATATTCCGAACAATGTATTTAGTATTTACCACGATATATTCACGAGGAATTTTCTATGGC
Source organism: Ignavibacteria bacterium (assembly GCA_014654705.1). GTDB lineage: Bacteria > Bacteroidota > Ignavibacteria > Kapaibacteriales > UBA4661 > PH2015. Next base: position 4,953 of record JACVZY010000006.1, on the reverse strand, counting down.
AAAAAAGATGGAAATGCCCAACGTCCAACTGAAGCAAGCCCAGTATCAGGGTGCGCTTTTGGGTTTGGCAGTCGGCGATGCACTCGGAGCGCCGTTGAAATTTCGTGCGCGGGGCAGTGCGCCTGCGGTGAAGGATATGATTACGGGCGGTCCGCTTGATGTGGAACTCGGCGAATGGACAGACGATACCTCTACGGCACTCTGTCTTGCCGCAAGCCTAATCGAAAAAAATGGCTTTGATGCCTTTGACCAGTTGACGCGGTACAGTCGGTGGCGTCGCGAAGGCTATTTGTCCAGTAATGGTGCTGCTTTTGATATGAGTGCCACGATGAAAATGGCGCTTGATAAATTCCAGCAAACCAAAGAACTTCAATGTGGTGGTACAAGCAAGGAATGGGCTGACAACGATGCTATCAGCCGTCTTGCGCCGATTCCGATGTTCTATGCACAAACTCCCAATCAGGCTATTGACTACGCTATTGAATCCAGCAAAACCACGCACGCAGCGCAGGCATCGCTTGACTGTTGCGCGTACATGAGTGGCATTATTACAGGCATCTTGCGTGGTCATTCTAAGGAAAAAGTGCTCTCCGATCTCTATAATCCTTTCGGCGACGATTGGACGGACTATAATTTTACTGATGAGGTTGCGCAGGTAGCATCCGGCTCGTTTAAGCAAGATGTTCCCCACGACATCACCGGAAGCGGCTTTGTGGCTGATACGCTGGAAGCTGCGCTGTGGGCGTTTCATCGCACGACAAATTTTGAAACAGGGGCTATTCTTGCCGTTAATCTTGGCGGCGATGCCGATTCAACGGGCGCGGTCTATGGACAAATTGCCGGCGCTTACTACGGCGTAACCGCCATTCCTCGCCGTTGGCTAGATGTGGTGGTCAAGAAAGATATTATTATTGCATTGGCAGACAGACTCTGGAAGCTCGCCCAAAGCCGATAAATACTCATTTGTACGCCCTTTACTATGGCATGGACAAATCGCGACACTGTTGTTTGTATTCTTCTAGCCTGCATTGCAGGCTTTCTTTTTATCCCCTGTTTGGGGGCGGTGCATTTGTTCGACGGAGAAGAACTGAAAAGTGCTGAAATTGCGCGTGAAATGATACTAACGGGCGATTATTTTCGTACACATCTGGATTTTCAAGCATCATGGGAAAAGCCGCCATTTTTCTATTGGCTTCAAGCGCTGTCCATGAAGATTTTTGGGGTGAATGAATTTGCCGCACGGCTTCCAAATGCGCTCTTGGGCATGATGATGCTTCCATTGTTATACGCGCTGGGCAAACATCTGACTGGGCGCGGTAATTTTGGTGTTCTTTGGGCTTTGTCCTACGGCTGCTCGATGCTGCCTCTACTTTCCTTTCAGTTTGGATTCCCCGATTCGTGGTTCAATTCCTGGATATTTCTTAGTGTTTATGCTATCTGCGGCTATTATGCGCCACAAAATGGCAAAGTCCACTCGATGCGGCGTATTGTGCTGGCAGGTTTAGCGATTGGTATGGCGTTGCTGACGAATGGCGCTTTTGCCGTGATACTTGTTGCGGCTACGTGGCTTCTTTTCTGGTTTCTGCGGCGGCGCGATGAGCTTTTTCCTTTGACCGAACTTGCTGTGTATTGTGCATTGGCGCTGGCGGTCTCGCTCGTGTGGTATGGTAACGAACTGTTGAAAAGCGGGTTGTGGTTCTTCCGTGAATTTGTACGCTATCGCATACAGAATTTTGCGACCATAAGCGTTGATAGCGGATTGCTGTATCGCCCACTACTACTGGTGCTGGGATGTTTCCCTGCTTCGGCGTTTATTTTTACGGGGCTGGCAAGAGCACTCCGTCAATCGTGGTCGTTGCTGAAGGTGCGCGATGCATTTGCTACGTTTACGGTGTGGATGCTGCTTCTCTTTGTGGTGGCAGTGCTGACTGGTTTTTTTGTCCAGACAAACGTTTTGCATTTTACTTCGTTGGCTTATTTCCCGATAACGTTTTTTGCTGCCCGCGCTCTGGATGGGCTTTTGCGTAGCGACTATTCGTTTTCTCGTGTGGCGACTGCAATTTTGCTTGGTTTAGGCTTTGTGTGGAGTGTGGTTTTAGTATTTGTCCCGCTTCTAGGGATGAATAAAGCGTGGCTCATTGAACGAATCCATGATGCGTTTCAGCGCAGTAATCTTCAAGCAAATGTGTTGTGGAGCGCTTGGACGCTCCTTCCGGCTGTCGGCTTCGTGCTTGCGCTCCTTGCCAGTATTTATTTTCTCCGGAAGCATCGGCATTTTGAAATGGCGTTGACGTTGTTTCCTGCTGCTCTTGTTACAGCACTTTGTTTCTCATTTGTCGTCGCCCATAAACTAGAGGGCTACACACAATCGGCGGCAGTTGAATTTTACCAAGGTTTGCAAGGGCAGTCGTGCTACATTCAAACGCTTGGATTTACCACGTATGCCGACCTTTTTTACGCACAAAAACAGTTGTCGCAAAGTGCATCAGCCGCCAATATCCCGCCGGAGGAGTTTGAGCGATGGCTTCTGGAAGATGAAATTGACCACACTGCATACTTTGTTTGCAAAATAAACGATGCTCAAACATGGCGTAAACACGTATACTTGACAGAATTATACGGAAAAAACGGTTATGTCTTCTTTCAGCGAGAAGTAAAAAAGAAAGTAAATCTTGCGCGTTGGCATCAATAGGTGTTTTTTGTGACTTTTTTTCTCCTTCTGTCTCTTACTCTACAAACGCCCACTTTTCAAGGTGTGGACAGTATTTTTCTCCATTTCCAAAGGAAACCGACAATGAGTCGCAATATTATTTTCGCCAAAAACGCTTTTTTTGCCTGCGTTATTGGTATTCTCCTTTTTGCTTGTTCCCCGCTTGATACAGAGACTATTGATGTCAAAACAAAGCTGCAAGAGCGCTTCACGCTTGGCGTGGGGCAGATGGCAGAAATTCAAGACGAAAGCCTCCGTGTGCATTTGGATAGCGTGCCGGAAGACTCGCGTTGCCCAATAAATGCCGTCTGTATCTGGGCTGGTAACGCCCGTGTACGCTTGACGCTCACGAAAGGCGGCTCTCAGCAACAGCAATTAGAATTGAATACAACGACAGAACCAAAAACAGCTAAGTATTTGGGGTACAGTGTGCAGCTTGTAGAATTAACACCACTACCGACGGCGGGCGAGCCGACAAAATCCGGCGACTACCGTGCAACACTCCTCATAAGCAAGCAATAGAGGGGGCGTAAGGTACCGCATCGTTTGGCAAAACTCACTTCCCGAAGCGTACTTCCTCCGCCATACCGAGCGGAAACCCCAAAAAGCGTTCGGCGACGCTCATAAAAGCCGTGGATTTGTCGGTAACGTAGCATTCCACGATACGGTTCATGCCTCGCTGCATGGCGTGAATACTCTGTTCGTGAAGAATTGCATCAGCGACAGACACGGCTTCCTCGCCGGAATTGATAAGGGATACATTCGGTAGAACGTCCTGAATAACATCGGTTAACATTGGGTAGTGAGTACAGCCTAAAATAAGCGTGTCAATCTGCGCTTTTTTGAGTGGTGCGAGGTATTCCTCTGCTACAAGACGTGTGGCGGGGTGGTAATGCCAGCCCTCCTCAGCGAAGGGTACAAAGAGCGGGCAGGCTTCAGCAAAGACAACGATTTCGCGGTCAATGCCTTTTTGTGTGCATAAATGCTTGATGGCGCTTTGATATGCGCCGCTCTGCACAGTGGCACGTGTGCCGATAATACCAATTCTTCCCGAACGTGTTTCCGCAAGTGCGGCTTCAGCAGCAGGCTCTATCACGCCTACCACAGGTACGGGAGAAATACGCTGGATGTCTTCTAATGCCAGCGCTGAAGCGGTATTGCAGGCAATAATGACCAGTTTTATCTGGCGCTGAATGAGAAAATGAACGCACTCCTGCGAATATGCGCTCACGGTGGCTGCGGTTTTATTACCGTAAGGAACTCGCGCCGTGTCGCCGAAATAGATGACACGTTCGTTAGGCAGCATATTGACGAGTTTGCGTACGGCAGTCAGCCCGCCGACACCGGAGTCGAACACACCAATCGCCTGTTGGGTGCTGTTTTCAATAGAAAGAGGATTTGATGGTAATGATGGTGACGAAACGTTCATTGGTTCTTGAAGGGTTGTCGTAATGTGTAGTTTGTAGCGTGGTCTGTAGCCTCACTGGCGTCATAATCCATGACTTTTGGTCATAATAAGTTCTGACTTCGGGCAACTTACACAAAATTTAGGAATTGTGTATATTGCTTATACCCAACGACAAGTAACCAAGTAACGAAGCGGAGTATGGCTTGCCGTGCTTGCTTGCTGTTTGAGATTATGGGGACTTTGAATGCCGTGGGGTTACTCATCTCACCGTTTTTCAGGGTAAAGGTGAGCCTTCTCCGCTTGTTTTTTGTTGTTTGGAGATACTTGTACGTGTCCGTTTTGATTTGTGTAAATTGATTTGTGCAAAAGCAAAAACTTCAATACATTTGTGTCGTGTTTGTGCGCCTTTGCCACAGACTTGTTCAAGAGAACAACCCTCACGCAACTCATTCAAATCTTGTTTCACTTATCTTCACGAACTTTTATGGCATCAGCAGGAACAACCCCAAGCAAATTCGTCCCGCGCATTCTTTTTCCGATATTTATTGTGCTGGGTGTATCGGCAGTTGCATACTTCGGCTTGCGTCAGTGTGACTGCGATGACCAAAATACCGCAAGCACCGCCACTGAAATGCCGGCAAAGACAGAAAAATCGGCTCATTAGCCCTAGGAGTTGCGTCAAATATATTGCAAAGCCGCATGAGATACAACCTCATGCGGCTTTTATTTTTTATCGTTGACGCATAACAAAGAAGTGTAACAAATTCAGTATCTTGCATCTCTAATGCCAATTAAAAGTTAAAAATCAGAGCAATCAAAGCGGCAGCCAGTCTGC
>JACVZY010000005.1 GCA_014654705.1 Ignavibacteria bacterium | reverse complement strand
GTTAAAGAATTGCTTACACCCAAAATTGCTTTTACTTGACTTTGCGAAAGTCCTACTAATAATAAGGTGACCAAGGTTTTTGGCTTCGGTGGAACAGACATTCTTGTCTGTGTAGTCCTTGAACACCGCTTCAAACCTCACAGACAAGAATGTCTGTGCCACCAAGGAAGATCTACTCACTTATTTTTGAACAATTCCTAAGCTCTGCATCCATACTGAAAAAGCCTGCCGTAGCATTTTTGCTGCGGCAGGCTTTTTTTTGATACATTGCTTCACAAGCATCATCATTTCTCAATCATCACGCGCTGCACGGTTTGTTCGCCTTGCTGCGTCGTCAGCACGAGCAGATACATTCCCGCGATGTGCTTCGTCAGGTTCACGCTGAGGGTGTGTTCGCCTGTGCCGAAATTCTGCGCCGTGTGCAGCGTTTCCAAATGCTGCCCGCGAATGTCATGCAGCGCCGCGCTCACCGAGCGAGGAACGCTGAGAGAAAAGCGTACGGTGGCTTCATGCTGTGCGGGATTGGGCGCAATGGACTTTGCCGTGAGCGCACCCGCACACGAGCGCCATGTCTCCAAAAACGGCTTGCCCGCTATCACGCGCTCCAGTTCCTCGCGCTCTTCGCGGTTCGGAATCTCGCAGAGCGAGGAGTATTTTTGCGCGGCGGCAAGTTCGCGCTCAAGCGGGATGCGGTAGCGGTCGGGAAGGGCGGCGATGACTTCGGGAGAAACTCTGCACCAAAGAGTCATTGAATTTGTATCCCGCCGAATAGTGATACCGATTAGTGAGGATGTAGGTATTGTATCCTTCACGTCTTGCAAAGTTATTTTTTGTAGAGAATCGGTCTGCCATCTTGCCCTTGCGGGAGAAGTAGGAGTATAGATTGCTCGGAGAGCTAATTCAAGACTATCAGACTCTTTTTCACTTTTTGCCTCCGCAATACGGTCTCTAAGGCTATCGGCAAGTTCTTCATTACTAAAATCATCAATAGCCATCACTGCTTGACTAGTATTTGCCTGAGTGACTAACAATTCGTCACCCATTGAAGAACGAGCAAAGACGATATGGATATTCGGAAGAGAACCATAATTTGGTAAACGCGCTTGATGTTGCATTCGTAGTAAGTCTTCGTTTTTAATTTCAGCCTCAACAACTTTGGATAAAGCTAGCATCATTTCCTTACTTTGCTTATCAAAGATGCTTTTGATACTATCAACCCGTGCTGCATTCCATTGATTTCTCGGTACAAATCGGCTAATATCCTTCTCGGATGCTCTACGAATTTCATCTTGATAGCGTTGGTTTCCAAGTTGAAACCATCGTTGATAAGCCTTCCCAAATTGAGCAGCATACCAAATGGGTACATGAAGCGGTGGCAGTACAGCCACAAAATCAAATCGTGTCAGACTATCAATCTCGTGAATAGGCTTATTCAAAATTTGATATGCTTCTCTTTCAAGTCTTGTCGGCGGACGTTTAATAGCTTTATGAATACCGCCCAAACTATCAAGAACAAGTCCAAGACGTAACAATTCCGTTTCGTTTAGTTCAAGTATATGTGCGCCCTCCACGCTATTTGTTCGTACCGCTGTTTCGGTTCCGATAGCTGAATGTACGACAGATTGCTGAGAAGAAATTTGTGTGTCCGGGCGGATAGTATTTGTTGGATTGGTTATGAGCGGTTTCTGTTCAATTTGTGTTTTTTCTGTTAATCCTGCTTTAATACTTGTCTGCGAAGCAGGAGTATTCCAAAAAAGCGAACTGGTCAAAAACACCGCCGACGCAAAGACGGCTGCAACTACTGATGAAATAAGCATAGTTTTTTTCGTAAAAAATCGTTGGGGAAAGCCCACGCTTCGGGAAGCCTTCTGTGGTGCGCTCGTGCGGGCGGCTTCTGTGCGAACGATGTTCCGGATTTCATCGTCCGTGAGAAGTGATTCGCGCTCGCGCAATGCACCGAAGAGTGCTTCAAGGCGTGTGTTGTTGTCGGGTTGAGAATTGTGATTGGCTGACATAGTGGTACATCGAAAAGGTATTCAGAAAAAAGGTGCGAGACTATAAAACAGTTGGTGGTCGTTTGCGTTATCGTTCCGTGAGGATGCTTCGGAGCTTTTCGCGTCCGCGCACTACACGCTGCTTGACGGCAGAAAGACCGTCGCCTTGCAGTTCGGCGATTTCGTGCAGCGCATAGCCCATCACGTCCGCCAGCACGATTGCCTCGCGCTGCTTGAGCGGTAGTGCGTCTAGCGCGTCGTAGAGCAGTTGCACGTCGGTTGCGTTGTCGGGGGCAGAGTTCGCATTCTGTTCGGCAGGAATTTCTGCAAAAGGGTCGTCGTTGTGTGCGCCGTCGTCGTCTGTAAAAAAGCGTGCGCCGCATTTCAAAAAGCCACGAAAGCGCTCTCGCCGTTCTTTGCGATAGACCAAGCGCCGTGCGATGGTCATTATCCACGAAAGGAACGCTGTTTCGCTAGAAAGCGTAGCGAACTGTTCGTAAGCAATCGCAATCGTTTCGCTCATTACGTCGCACGCCTCGTCGGTGTTGCGCTCCAAGCCCGAAATGAAGCGAGAAAGCGAGAGTTTGATAGGGAGGAGTAATGCCAAAAAACGCTCGTCGTCGTTGTTGGACTCAGCACTGTGCGGTGTACGTTGTGTATCATCATACGCGGTCTGTCTTGTTTCGTCGTTTGGCTGCGAGCGAGTATCCATGCGGCTGTCGGAAATGAGCATCGGTGCTCGTGAGGTCATCGTGTGTTCCATGCGATTGTGCGAGGCAAGTAGAAAATTTGCTTTCTAGGCGGGAAGAGCCATAGCACAGGAGAAAAGTTACATTGATGCACGATATTGGCAAAAAATAAAACAGCCGCCTCAAAACATCAGTTCTGAAGCGGCTGTTTGCTGTCTGCTCGAAAAATTTTATTGTGCGTCTTTGTCCTGGACGGCAGTGCGAAGCGCCGGAGCGCCTTCCAAACCACCGCTAAAACCTTCCGGCAAGGTCTTCTTCACGAACTCTTCCTCTTCTTCCTCCGATTGAATGCGGAGAACGCGGCGGAAGAACGCCGGAACGCTTGTGCGCCAGTGGTCAAACTTGATATACACAACCGGCACGAGCACCAACGTCAGGAACATGGAACTTGTCAAGCCGCCAATAAGCGCCCAACCCAAGCCCGATTTCCACTCGCCGCCCGCACCACCGCCGACAGCGATAGGGAGCATACCGACAATCATCGCTACGGTCGTCATCACAATCGGACGCAAGCGTAATTGTCCTGCTTCCAAGAGCGCATCATAGCTGGATAATCCTTGCTCTTCTTTCACTTGGTTTGTTCTATCGACAATCAAAATTGCGTTTTTCGTCACCAAGCCGATGAGCATAATCATACCCAACATCGTGAAAATGCCCAACGCCTTGCCAGTAAGCGCCAATGCGAGCAATGCGCCCACAATAGCCACCGGAACCGAGAACATGACCACAAACGGATAGACGTAAGAATCATACAGCGCGACCATCACAAAATAAACAAACAAAATTGCCACACCAATCGCCAAACCCATGCTGCTGAAGGATTCTTCTTGATTCTTTTGGTTACCCGTGAAAGCGGTGGTGATGGTTGGCGGAATTTTGCCTTTCATCGCTTCACGAATTTCGTTTACGAGCGTTCCCGACGGACGACCGATAGCTTGCGAATATAACGTAATAGAGCTGTTGCGGTTTTCGCGCTGAAGCTGCGTCGGACCGACGGCTTGATAGATGTTGGCAAATTGCTGTAATTCCACTACTTGCCCACGCTGATTGACGAAGGTAAGCGAACCCAGATTTTCAGGTTTAGAGCGGTCGAAGGCATCAAGGGAAATCAAAATGGAATACTCGGTGTTACCTTGGCGGAATTTTGTGTCGTCATCGCCCGCCAATGCCACACGGAGTGCTGCGCCTACGTCATTGATGGTTAGCCCAAAGGTTGCCATTTTCTCGCGGTCAACTTCGATGCGGGTTTCGGGCTTGCCGTCTTCTGCCGAAAGGCGTACGTCTGCCGTACCGGGAACGCCTTCGACAATATCACGTATTTGCTTCGAGGCTTTGGCAACTTCTTCGTAGCTCGTACCACTAATGACCATCTGGATAGGAGCTTCATTGGCTCCCCCGAATATACCAATGGGGCTTGCCCGAACTTTTACGCCGGGGATACCACTGGTATTCTTTTTGATGTCGAACATCACGTCGTCGGTGGAGCGCACACGTGCTTCTCTTGGGAAAAGTGTGACGTTAATTTCGGCAGTATTATTAGCAAAGACACCGATAAAACCGGAGTTAGCCGCACCAACATTCACAAATGTTCGTTGTACTTCGGGCATTTTGGCAACGATTTTTTCCACCATGAGCGTTGTTTGGTTTGTCTGCTCAAAGGTTGCGCCCGGCGGGAGTTCGATTTGGATAGCAAATTCACCACGGTCAGCTTGCGTGATAAATTCCGCACCGATAAAACCAAGCGGGATAAGCGAGATAGAGGCAACAAGCATGACCACTACTATCAAAATGGTAGTTTTGCGGTGATGCAAAGCCCATTCCAACATACCTTTGTACTTAAATGTGATCCAATCAAACACGCCTTCAAACCACAGTGCAAAACGTCCCATAAGCGTATCAGTGCTTAAATGCTCGTGTTTCGCAAATCGTGAGGCAAGTACAGGCGTAACAGTGAAGGAAACAATCAAGCTAAAGAGCGTCGAAATAGCCACCACGACGGCGAACTCGCGCAAGATATTACCCACAATACCCGGCAATAAGGCAAGCGGCACAAACACCACTACGTCCACCATGGTAATCGAAAGCGCGGCAAAGCCGATTTCGTTTCGACCTTCCAGAGCAGCTTGGCGCTTGGGTTTACCCATTTCAAGATGTCGATAGATATTCTCCAAGACCACAATCGAGTCATCTACGAGAATACCAATCACCAGCGACATGGCGAGCAGCGTCATCAAATTCAGCGAAAAGCCAAATGCCCACATTCCGGCAACGGTGGAAATAAGCGAGGCTGGAATAGCAACCATGACGATAAGCGAGGAACGAAGCGAGTGCAGGAAGAGCATCATGACAAATGCCACAAGCACAACGGCGATAAGCAAATCGTGCTTCACAGCATCTGCCGCATCAATGGTGAAGAGCGATCCGTCTTGCGAAATGGTAAATTTTAAGCCGTTTTTCTTGGCAAAATCTTGCTCTATGGATGCAATTTCTTTACGCACCAATTTGCTCACCTCGACTGAGTTTGCATCACCTTGTTTATTCACCAGTACACCGATAGAAGCAATACCGCTTACACGGCTGATACTCACTGCCTCTTTCGCACCATCTTGGATTTCTGCCACATCGCCGAGCCGGATTTCGCCGCCCGTGCGGGAGCGCCCAAGCACGATAGCGCGAATTTCATCGAGGGACTGAAATTTACCGGCAAGGCGCACGACGTATTGCGATTCTGCACCTTTGACTTTACCCGTCGGGAAGTCAAGATTGGAAGCCTTAATAATACCAGCCACTTGAGGAATCGAAAGCCCAAACGACTTAATTTTATCAGCGTCAAGATTGACTTTGATTTGGCGTTCTTCGCCGCCCACGAGGGTGATTTGCGCTACACCGGTCAATTTCGAGAAACGCGGTTGAATCTGGTCTTTCATAAACTGATAGAACTCGCGGTTCGGCATATTTGCCGTCGCACCCATGCGGATAACGGGAATCTCGTCCAATGCTACCCGTGCGACAATCGGAGCGCGAGCGTCTTTGGGTAAACTATTCTGAACTTGGTTCACCTTGCGCTGGGCTTCTTGGAGGGAGAAGTCGAGATTGGCAGATTGTGCCAGTTCGATGACGACCGTTGAGCGTCCCTCGCTTGATGTGGAGCGGATGGCGGACACTTTGTCCATACCGGAGACGGCATCTTCGACTACTTTCGAGACATTTGTTTCGACCTCCGTAGGACTTGCTCCCGGATAGATAGTCGTGATAACGACTACCGGCGGGCTTATTTTCGGTAAAAGGTCGTATTTGAGCTGGGTGTAGCCCATGATGCCTAAAACGCCCAATATCGAAAAGAAGACCACGACAAGCGTGGGGCGTTTTATGGCGAGTTCTGTCATTGTCATAACAATCTAAGAAATGTTGAGTTTTGAATGATGAGTTTTGAATCCTGACGCGGTAAGGCTTGCTCAAAAAGTGTTACTCGAAAATTCACAGGCAAGAATGCCTGTGCGACCAAGAAAAATCTATTCTCGAACCTACTCTAAGGAATGCCAGCAAAATAAGTGACTAAAGTTCTTTGGCTTCGGTGGCACAGACTGAGCGCGCTCAGTCTGTGCCACCATGAAAAGTTTGACCATTTATTTTTGACTTGTTCCTAAGAACTTCATTACTTCACAATACTAACCGTTGCGCCGTCTTTGAGATTATTTTGTCCATTGACCACAATCATTTCGCCATTTTTCAAGCCCTGCAAAATCGCCAAATTGCCACCTGCTTCGGCACTAACGGTAATGGTGCGCAAACGTGCGGTGTTGCCGTTCTCGACCACATACACATGAGCGTCTTTCACGCTACCGACAAGTGCATCGCGTGGGATGGAGAGGTACTGCTCACGCTTGACCGACGTAAAGGCTGCACGAGCGAACATACCTGCTCGCAAAGGATTGGTGCGGCTGTTCGGCAAACCAATTTCGACGGGATAGGTGTGCGCTTCGTCGCCTTTGACAGAAATGTTATTGATGCGACCCTCAAAGATTGTGTTCGGATAGACTTCGGTCGTGATTTTTACCTTGTCACCTACATGTAACTTAAATACGTCCGATTCAGCAACGTTTACTTTTACCTTGAGCTTGGAAATATCTACAATCGTTGCGACGGGCGTACCGACGTTTATTTGTGTTCCCATGTCCACCGGACGAGCGGTTACCTGACCCGAAATCGGAGCCGTGACGCGCGTATCCTTGAGTTGGCGGCGAGCGATAATAAGTTGCGATTCAGCAGATTTTAAGCCTAACTTTGCTGCATCTACCTGAGAAGCGGTAACAGCATGCTCTTTGAAGAGTGCTTCGGTGCGGTCGAAATCAGCTTTTGCTTTGTCGTAGTTTGCTTGCGCCGAAAGAAGGCTTGCTTGACGAAGTTCGTCATCCACGCTCACGAGTGTTGAGCCGGCGCTGACATTATCGCCAATTTTGATATTAACCGATTTAATGCGTCCGGTGGTCTCGGAAATAACACTCACATCGTTATTGGCGGCAATAGTACCGACTAATGACAGTTCTTGCTCAAGCTGGCTCTGCTGCACGGGTTGTACCGAGACGGGGAGTGTGGTCGAGAGTTCGCTTTGCTCCGCTTTTGCTTTGCTTTTGGCTTTATTGTTCATAAGCGTCATGACAATTAAGCCGAGCACTACGACTGTTACGACAGTGCCAATAATTTTGCCCTTCATGGTCAATTCCTTCAAAATGAAATGTAAAAATGTGTTTTCGTTTATTTGCCGGATACTATTGGGGAGTCCCCAATGCTTTTCAGCAGTCGTGCCTGTGAGATTTCATAGTCCACGACCGATGAGATATAATTTACTTTTGCTTGGAGTTGGAAGGTCTCTGCATCGGTCAAATCGGACGTGAGCGCGAGACCTTTTTTGAATTTTTCGTTGGTGATGCGGTAGTTCTCGTTTGCCTGTTCCACGCCTTGCTGCGCCACAGCGACCTTCTCGCGGGATTGCTGCAAGGTCAGGTAGTTTTGAGTAACTTCCAGCTTGATACCGTCTTTCAGCATGGAAAGAGCATCTTCCACTTGTGCGGCTTGTGCCTCTGCTTGCGCGACTTGGTAGCCGGTGGTGTTCCAGTTCCAAACCGTCCACGAAAGCTGTGCAGCTAACTGCCATGTCAAGTTCCACTCTGCACCGCGCCAGCTAAGACGCTGGTTGGGGTTTGCTTCCAGTGCGGAGCCGGAAATAGCAAGTGTCGGCAAGTACCCGCCTCGCGCTGCTCGTACGCCCTCTTCGGCAGCTTTAATACGGAGTTGCGTGCCACTTACTTCAGCACGAGAGTCTAGGGCGCGTTGGATTGATTTTTCGTAATCAGGTACGATGCCCGGTTTGTACTCAATCGTGGAAGCAAGTTCAATTTCCGTTTCGAGTGGCAGACCAAGCGCGTTATTGAGCGAGAGTGCTGCCAGACGTGCGGCGTTATTGGCATCAATGTTGGAAAGTTTCGCGTTCGAGAGCTGCAATTGTAAGCGCAGCACATCATTGGTCGTCAGCAGTCCGTTTTTAAGCAGATTTTGTGCATCCCCAAGCCGCGCTGTTACCTGCTCAATGGTCTCCGCTGTCAGAGCCTTCAGTTCACGTACTTTGTAGAGCGACCAATAGGCATTCTTAATCGAAAACTCAGTTTCTATGCGGTCTTTCACTAAATCTTGCGAAGCGGCTTGGGAGTTATATTCGGCTGCAGCTTTTTGTGCTTCCAGACGAAAACCGGTAAACACAGGATAGGTAAGATTTGCTTGAAACTGATAATTATCCAGAATAACCGGAAACACAGATGATGGAGCAGTCTCTTCGGAAGGCTGGCTTGGTGCTGTTGCCTGTCCGATAGCTTGGAGGGTTTTCTGAACACCCGGGTCAGCCAGCAATGCCGGATTGACCTTGGTAAAATCGAAAAAAGAAGAAGCATTAATTTGAAAGCTGAACTGTCTATTAGCCGGAATATCGCTCAGACGGGCGTATGTAGCAGAAACACCCAGCGACGGCAGCATCGCAGCGCCGGATTCGCCGACTTTGGCTTCGGCAGCAATGACCTTCATTTGCGAGGTGTGAAGCGTTTTGCTGTAGCCCATACCTATTTTGACGGCTTCGTCCAGTGTGAGACGGAGTTTGTTGGTGCCGGACTTTGTAGCAGCAGATGTCTCGGTTGTCTGCTGTGCATACGCGGGTGTACTATTCAGCAATGTTGCGGCGGAAGTAATGATGCTTATTCCGATATATGCGCAAGAGTTGAGAAAGCGGTTCATGAGTTTTAGATGATAAAAAGGTAAAAGATATGTTGCGGTATTGCAATCTGCTATTGACAGATTGGACAAGAAAATATATGCTGGCGAGACGTTGAAACCATTGGACTAAGCGGTAAAATGTGATTGTGAAGCGTTAGCGCTGTTATCATTATTATCAATGGAATCTCCTAAGTTCAGTGCGCGGAAGCGTCCTCCAAGTTCACGTCCTTTCGGCGTTAAAACGCCTGCAAAGAGAATGGTCATCAGCATATCAAAGATTTGCTTTGCTGTCATAGCCAGTTCATTTCCCATACGCGGGTGCATGATATTCTCGACACAGTGCAGATACATGAGCGTAAAAAGGTCGTAATTGACATCGTCACGCAAGATGCCGCGCCGCTTTGCTTCCTTGCAAATCGTAGTGACAGAGGTAAGAATATTATGCCGACGGCTCTCCATAAACTCCTGCCATAGGTGCGGATATGCTCGCTCAATGTCCTTCATAAAGGGTGAGCGCCACATGGTAGCGACACGTTCGGAAAGGCTTTCTATCGTCAAAGAGACGCGCTGTAAGAAGTCGTCGTCGTCTTTGGCAGATGGCAGCCCATCCATAAATGTTTTCATAAAGTTGTGTATCTCGCATTGCGATGCATCAATAACGCAATGCAATACTTCATCTTTACTTGTGAAATGCTTGTAGAGCGTTTTTTTGCTCATTGCCAGTCGTTCTGCAATTTCTTCCATCTTGACGCGCGAAGGACCAAATTCCATAAAGAGTTCTCCGGCGGCGTGGAGGATTTTTGTACGAGCTAGAGTATCGGCTTTGGGTTCGTCATGGGTATTTTCCTGTACGCTGTCATTCGTTATGCCGATAGTGTTCATGGGCTTTTCGTGTGTTTCGGTTCGTTCCACTGTTGAGTTATCAGAAAAGTGATACGCGAAGGAAAATAAAAAGTTTCACTGTGGAAACTTATTTCGTTTTTTAGGTTTCCAAAATTATCGAAATATTTTTGATGCCACAAGTAAAATATTCACCGTGGAAACTAATTACGTTTTTTGAGTTTCCAAAAATTATTGAAATATTCTTGCTGTCGCAAGTAAAATACGCCTTATATTTGCAACCGTAGATTCTACGCCACTTCACAGCGAAACAGTACAACCTTTCATTCTTGCCATGATTCAAACAGACTTCCCCGACCTCAAACTCTTCCGACGCGGCAAAGTACGCGACGTGTACGACCTCGGCACGACGCTCCTCATGGTTGCGACCGACCGCATCTCGGCTTTCGATGTTATCATGGCGCAACCGATTCCGAAAAAGGGCGAAATACTGACTTCCGTATCACTCTTTTGGTTTGAGCATACACGCCAAATCGTGCGGAATCACCTGATTTCGAGTAATGTTGACGACTATCCGGCGGAGTGTCGGAAATATGCCGATGTGCTGCGCGGGCGCTCCATGTTGGTCGAAAAGACTGCGCCCTTAGCAATAGAATGTGTTGTGCGAGGTTATGTTGCCGGGTCGGGTTGGAAGGAATATAAGGCATCGGAAACAATCTGCGGCATCAAGCTACCAAGCGGCTTAGAAGAATCTTCGCGTCTAGCAGAACCAATTTTCACACCCGCCACAAAAGCGGAAACCGGACACGATGAAAATATTTCGTTTGAAGAAGCAGCAAAGATTGTCGGACACGAAACAGCCGTAGCGGTGCGGGATTTGAGTATTCAACTCTATACCTTTGCATCGGAGTACGCAGCAAAGCGCGGTATTATTCTGGCGGACACGAAATTTGAGTTTGGCGTGGACAGTCGGGGCAGTATTATTCTCATTGACGAAGCACTTACGCCCGATTCTTCACGCTTTTGGCTTGCCGAAGAATGGCAACCGGGCAAACCGCAAATGAATTTTGATAAGCAAGTTTTGCGGGATTACCTTGAAACGCTGGATTGGAATAAGCAATATCCGCCGCCGATTCTGCCACAAGACATTTTGGACAAAACAGCAGCAAAATACCGCGAGGCACTGGAACGCCTGACGGCGTAAGGCTTCTCATAATCCTCTAGCAATGCCAATTAAAAGTTAAAACTGGATTGCCCAGATAATCGTGATAGAAGAAATA
>JACVZY010000004.1 GCA_014654705.1 Ignavibacteria bacterium | reverse complement strand
TACTTTGGCGATAAAACAATGAAAATTAAAGAACTATCAATACATTTTGTCTATTATGACCTCTAGGCATATTTTTCGTCCAAATTGTTTGCATTGATGGCTGCGGCTTGAAAAATCATCTGCGCTAGTGTCGTCGTGGATTTAGAACAAACACCCCCTTAAAATCATCAAGGAAGCGCCAGGCGGTTAGAGACCTGAATAATGTCTTTCTGACAAAGATAGTTTTCACGTAACCAAAGACTTCGGCAGCACCAGTGCGCATCTGATAGCAGGCATCAATGTAAACAATTAGGTTTAACAATGAACTATCTGCACAGCAAAAAGCCTTGTAAACCGCATGGCTACAAGGCTTTGAGAATAAAATGGTGGAGATGGCGACTCTTGAACCTAACTTATCCTTACTTTCCTTAGTAATTCTTTGATGCTTAGCAAAATCATACAGAGCATATATTTATAGCGGTCTTTATTGTGAAAACCCCCTTCTTTTTTCGTGCAAAAGTAACAAAAGTAAAGAAAATCTGTATGAAATGTGCAGCGCTTTTCATACATTTGAAGCGTAATTCTTGCGTTTGACCAACCACAGTAAAAACCAGCGTATGCCTTCCTACAATTTTTACCTTGATATGCGCGAAAACCGCAAAGGGGAACGCGGTATTGCGCTTTGGGTACGAGGTTGTCCTAAAGGCGAAACGCGCCCTGTCATTATTCGCGTTGGAGAAGATATACCGTTAAGCAAATGGGACAAGTCCAAACAGCGTGTAAAGCCTACCTACACAGGCTCTCCCGAATTAAATGCCTTGCTGAATAAGTACGAAGATGAGGCGAAAAAGTGTGTTCGTGAATTAGAACTTGGCAGATGTGCCGACTTTGAAACGGCAAAAGCGGCATTACGAGCGCATTTTGCGCCAAAGAAAAAGAATGAGTTTCTTACAATCTTCGATGAGTACCTTGATACGCAGAAATCGGTATGGCAACCAGCAACATTTAAGAAATTCAAAACGTTGAAAGCCCACCTGACTACATTCGCCGTCCGTACAAACTTCGTGCTAACGTTTGATGCAATAGACAAGCGCTTTGAAGATGCTTTCCGTGCCTTCCTTGTCCAAGATGCTGTCTTGCTCAATAACAGCGTTTCTAAGACCTTTGCACTTGTAAAGACCTTTCTGCGATGGGCGGAAGAGCGAGGCTATCACACAAACGACGCATACCGTCATTTCAAAGTGAAGGCAAGCGATAAGACAGAGGTTATTTATCTGGAGCGTGAAGAACTGATGCGACTATTGGAACACGATTTCTCAGAATCACCGACGCTTGCACGAGTCCGTGATGTGTTTTGTTTCCAGTGCTTCACGGGGCAAAGGTTTTCAGATATTGCAGCCTTCAAATTCGATGACGTGAAAGGGAATGTTTGGCATATTCGCACAAAGAAAACGAGAGATACGCTGCAAGTTCCCCTGACGGCGCTTGCTCTTGGCATTATGGAGAAATATCGCGCTCACGGGCGCTTGCCTGTTATTAGCTCTCAAAAGACCAACCAATACATCAAAGAAGCGTGTAGGCTTGCCGGAATAGACACGCCTACAACGATTGTTCGTTATCGTGGCAACCAAAGAATAGACAAGACCGAACCAAAGTACAATCTGATTGCCTCGCACACGGCACGGCGGACGTTTGTGAGCCTCAGTGTTGCCAACGGAATGAATCACCAAGCCATTATGAAAATCACCGGACACAGCGACTTCAAAATGCTGAAAAAGTATCTTGATGTTAGTGATAGTCTTGTTAGTCAAGAGATGGAAAAGGCATGGAAGTAATTAGTATTTTTTTAGAATCAATCAATAGAACAGCAATGAGCAAGCAGCCAACACAGGAAATTCATTCGTTACTGGATGAAAAATTTGATAAACTTAGCACTGAGATTGCAGAAGCAATCAAAGCAAGCTACAAGGCAGGACGCAACGACCTTGTAGATTGGCTTTTGAACGGTTACGACCTTGTAGCGAAAAACGACAATCCTACGTTTACCGAAACGGAAGAGCGAAAACGCCTGTCAAAAACCGATGTGGCAAGGTTATATGCTGTGATTAACAAAAAATATTTAGTTGATGAGCAATACTTTGCGCAAGCGTTTGGCACGGAAGCAAATCACGGATTCAAGCAGGCGGTATATGCAGCACGGAATAATGAAATTGGTGATAAAAGCGACCTTGATAGATTTAAGCAAATCATTTTATCGCTGTTTGATTTACTCCCTAAGAATCACCAAGCTGAAATAATAGAAGAACTTACACCAAAGAAGAGGTAAAGAAGCCAGCACTTGATTTTTTTTCAAGTGCAAGGAAATAAATTGAGCGTTATTTTGGTACAAGACAATAAAAAACCCGTTGCCGGAAGATGAAAAACACCGTTGGACAACGGGAACAAATGCACAATCACACAGGGCAAAGTTTTTGAAGGTAAGAGACTCAAAAATACACCTCGCATTTGTTCCCACCAACTTTTTCTTTTCTCTCTTCCGGCGTTTTTCTCCTAACCTTTATCAAAGGTGAACGCTATGAACACACCCGCACCGCAAAACGGGCTGCTTCTGATGGATTCGGCGCAACTGGAAACAATGTTGCGTCGCATTTTGGATGAACACGCCCACAGCCTTCTCCAATCCATTTCCGACCGCCAAACACAGCAATCCCAAACGACCGACGAAAACAGGTTTCTGACGCGATTAGAGGCTGCGAAGGCTCTTAAAATCACGCTTCCGACGCTGCACAAAAGAATGAAAGACGGGAAAATACAGTACCAGAGACTTGGACGGCGCATACTGATTGTACGGGACTCCTTGCCACAATAAAAAAAGCCCGAAAACAGCTACGAACCTGTATTTCGGGCGAAATCATTCATCAATTTTCTAAGGGCAATTTATGAAACCCAACACGTTTCTCCAAACTATTCACGGCTTTTTTGTTGCGCCGTCCAACATTGTGTTTTTAATGCCTTCTCCAGACGGCAGTAAGTATCGCGCACAACTACGCAAGCCTGTCGAGTTTCTGACCCACCATCCGTCAGAAGGTCAGCAGTATTTTGCGTGGATTTCAACTGATGAGTTACGGGCGAAAGGGGTAGTCAAATGACACCCAACGCAGCAAACCAACGCTTTCACGATGCTACCTATTGGCGTGTTGATAGAACAACGAGATTCACGCAGTTAGTGTACTGTAATTCCGTTGGAGAAGAGCAGTTTTTTCGCCCAAATGAAGTACCGAAAAATATCTACGACGAATTGCTTCCCAACTTCGACACGAGGACTGAAAACAATTCAGAAATCACGGACGGGCTTTACGGTGAACTGATGAAGGTACGCAGTCAAATTGACACAAAGCGCCGTGAGCGCATTGTTTTCCAAGAGCCTGTATTGGTGAGAGATGCAGACCCTGTTTTATTTCTGCGAACAATCCTTTTGATACAGGCAAAATTCGGACGGCACAAGAGCCGTATGGTAGAAAACATCTGTTCTGCGATACTACGAATGATGGGTTTTATGCCGGATAACGAACACATTGGCTTCCGTCTTAATACAACCAATCCTTGCGCCGTGCTGTATGTTGATACCGAGCGTTCAATAACAGAATCTTTCCCCTTTGCTATTCAAAACATCTTGGCTAATGCGGGTTACAGCCACGATGCGGACTTGCCAAATTTCGACTTCATTTCCCTTGTCAGCATCCCACGTGAAAGCCGTTTTGACCTCTTTGCAGAGTATTTAAGCCGGAAGCAAAAGGAATACGAGGGCAAACATCTGATTGTGGTTTTGGACGTGCTGACGGACTTGGTAACGAATTTCAATGATGTGAAAGAATCTATGCGATTGATTGACTTATTGAACAGCACTATAAACCAGTACGACGTAACCTTTATCTGTGTGATTCACGAAAACCCAAACAGCGACAAAGCGCGTGGACACATAGGCAGCGAGGCACTTAATAAGGCAAGTACCGTCATAGCGCTAGACTTCGTGTCTAACCAAGCGGAACAAGAAACGGACGTTGTTTGTGTCCGATATTTGAAGTGCCGGAACACTCGTAAGCATGAACCGTTCTATGTTCAATACGATAGCACCGTGAAAAATCTGGTTGTTACAGAAAAACCCGCAAATGCTGAAAACAAAGAATCTCAAAAACGGAACTTGATTGCAAGCGTCTTTCACGGCGTAAGAATGACGCGCAAGGGCTTTGCACGTGATTACGCAGCTATCAAAGGCTTGGCAAACGAATCCAAAGCGGGATTTAATGCTTTCCAAGAGGCAGAAAAAACGGGGTGGATAATACGAGACGGCGAAAGAACAGAAAGCGGTGAGGAACTTTTCTGGTTTTACACTGATAAACCAACTACGACCGATAGCACACCCGAAACTGAATCATTTTTATAGTCAATTCTCAGTCAGTCAGTCATTTTTTCCTTAAGGGCGAAATGACTGACTGACTGAAAACAACAACTTTTACACACAAATTTTACATCAAACATCATGGAAACTTTTGAGTTTAACAACCTACTGGAAAGACTTAAACCGTACTGCACAAGCAAGCGGCGGTATGAAGAGCCTACAAGCAATGGCTTAACCGTCATTTTTGATAGCAAAGAGGCATTGAACATTTTCCGCACACTGATACCAGAACACGGACACGCTGCGTTTAACGATGTTTTATTTGCAATCCTACAACTACCACCGTCCGACATTGAAAACACCGTTGTAGCGACCTGTGCATCGTATCTAAAGCATTTCTGCGAAGGCGTACCGGCAATGAGTTTGAACTAACCATTTTCCCACATTTTAAGAAATCACTATGAAAACCAGCAAAAAGTTACGCAAAATCCTAAACGTTGCCGACACCGATACATTGCCAGTACCCGAACCATTCAAAGGTGCAACCAATAAAATGTATGCCGTCGTCGTGTGCGGTGAGAGTTTGACAGGCATAGGCATAGAGTCAGGAGATTCCGTTATCATAAAAGCTACAAAACTAAAGCCCGAAGCCTATATCGGGGAAATCGTTCACGCCTCTGTGGACGGCAAACACACCGTAAAGCGTCTGGGAATTGGCAAAGGCACGTTTGTTCTGATGCCAGAGAACTCTGAGTACAAACCGTACTACATTCAGCCAGACGAGGAATTTAGAATACTGGGCGTTGCAATCGCAGTACAAAAGCCGCTTTACAATCCACCATTTTAATCATCATTGAAAGACCAACATGAACAAGGAACAGCCAAGAACAAACAAAGAGATTGCCGAACTCGCAACGGCTTACATTGTTTGGAAACTGGAAAAAACTCCAGACAAGTTTACACCAAGCGAGTTACTAGCAATCGTTCAACATTTCGAGGAAAGGAGCAAGACCGATGACAATAATTCTTAGGCATGACACGCCAAGTACGCAGGGGCTAAAAGTCCCGTCCTTTGCTCTCAAAGGCTTGGAAACACTCGCACACGAAGGGGCGCTGTATGGCTATGACGGCGAAACGCTTGCAATGCTGACAGACATTCGCCTCAATCCCGTCGCAAGCCTTTTCACAGCACACTTCCACAGCACAGCACAGGCAAAAACAGCACTACAATTTATCCGTGAACGGGCTGCGAAAGGCTTGTCTATTCATGTACAGCCAATTTTTGCAGACGTTAAACAGCGTAACAACATAGCAGCAAGCGCCTATTTGCTTGGTTTTCGGCTCACAAATGCCAAAGAACCGCATACAATCTCGCTGCAATCACTAGCACAACAACCAACAAAAGCACGGCACACTCAGTATAAGTGGTCTCTTTAATCGTTTTATTTTTTAATTACTTATCGAAGGTTTCCTAATGACTACACTTTCCAAAAGCATCGTGAATGATGCACAATTTCGACAAACTACGCAGCAATTACGGCATCATTTGGCGAAAGGCAACACACACAGCGACGTGAGCGCGGCGTTCAAAGCAATATCGTACAACGACCATGCAACCAGCTACAACTCACGTACCGTCCGCGCTGTGAACTTATTGCTTCCACAAGCCGAAATCGCGAACAGCAATGCAATCAAGTACGGGCAGTTGATACAGGCGCAATCCAACGCGGCGGCGGTTGCGTCAGGCACAGCATCCGCCGAAGCGCACTACAATTATTCTCCGGCAGAAGCCGTTCCCCGTCGCATAGCGCACCACACCTTTGCAACACGTCAGGCGCTTGCTACTGAGACTTTGGCGCAAAATGTGATAGATACGGCACTCTTGGCAGGGGTAGAAAACGAAGTGGATAGCTTTATTCTCAATTCTACCGATGTTCTCAGTCCGGGACTACTTGCAATGGCAGGGCTTAACTACACGCAAACAACCACGATAGCAGAGGCGTTATTACGAGCGGCTGTGCAGATTCGGGCTGCGAATGTTGATGCACCCCAAAGCGTTGTACCAAACTTGGCAGTCCTAGACAGCGCTTCGTGGCTTGCTCTTCGTGAAGAGAAGGACGCAAGCGGGCGGTATATCGTGAATCCAGAAGCGCAAGACGTGTATCTTTGGGGCTTGCAATGCGTTGAAAGTTCAAAGTTACCAGCAAAGACGGCATTGGTACTTGATTCACAAGCTACTATTGTTGCAAAGACGGCTTTGGATAGCGGTGTTCGTTCATCTGATAGCCACACGGATTTATTCACGCGCAACATTCTGACGCTCTTGGGCGAGGTACAATGCGCTGTACTTTGCAGCAATCCGTCTGCACTCTCACTTGTTACACTGCTTTGAAAGATATTCCTATGCGATTGCTCAATAAACTTTTCCCGAAACCCACCACCGCAAGCGCTCTTGATACCGTAGTTATACGAGACGAGGCGAATACTATTCGTGTATGCACTGAAAACGGCGTACTTGTGCGCTTGGAAGTAAACGGGCGTGTGTACACAGCACAGATGCTTGCTGAAAACAAAAACGGCGAGATAGTTCCGGCACACGGCGTAGGTCTTGCAATCCGCTACGGCGTTTTGAGGGATGCTGTAATCACTTAAAAACGAGGGGGGGGTAAACCTATGCCAACACAAGCAAAGACCGCACAGAAGCCGCACAAACGGCGTAAGAAAGGCAGTCTAAAGGAAGCTAAATTGCGTCTTTGGGCTGCGATTGAACGCACAAGCTCTTTAATTGAGAGCGAGGAACAACCAGAGATAGTGCTACGGGCAGTTCATGCACTTGCACAATCGGTATCTGCCTACGTGAGATTGAATGATGCTCACATTGGCGAACCAGTGAGCACAGCAGTAGCCAAACAGTTAGCAGAAAATCTGACTTGATTCTATTTTTTTTGGAGAACCAGAAGCCCGTCCGTTAATTGTTGGATGGGCTTTTTTGCGTTTCAAGCGCGGAAAGTCTAAAGGGCTTCGTAAACTCCGTACCCGTGCAATACAGGGAGCGGGCTTTAAGTAAATTTATTTAAGTACGAAGTAAATTTACTTACATCACTACTAGAGCAGATAAATTTATCTTGATACGCTATAAATTTATCTATTTCTCTTAGATAATCCGCCTAATAGCGTCATTAGCGATGACGGAAATAATACCTACCGTAGGCACTGCCGACGCAAGAATGGCGTTTCACTTGGAAACACCCTTGCTTGGTATCGGAATCTTTGTATTTTTGTACGTCGCTAATTGGCTAGCGAACTATGCGAAACGCGCATACTTGCGGTATGGAAACCGTCAGAAGATAGCTTTTGACACGTCATTTGAAAAAATGATTACTTCCAATGTATCGTTCTCCGACCGCGCAACTGCTAAGTTTTTTTCTTGGCAAAAGCGCACAGTACAACAAGACCCGCGTACACTACCTGTACAGCCTAGCTTACCACCAACTATCCACAAGCGGAAAGGCACACAGATTGCCGAGTTCTATAATTGCAATGGCACGATTGCACAGATAGCGGAAAGGCAAGGCAAAATGATTGTGCTAGATTTTGATGACTGGTACAAATTGTAGAGTACAAAAAAGAGCCGTTATGTAGATTTACATGACGGCTCTTTCTTTTAAGCCCTTACTCAGTATCGAATTACAAATAAAAACGCAGCTATGGGCTTTTAATGCGTTAATTTGTGGGAATGGCTCTATTGCTTGCGTTGTAGGCAGAAAATGAGGTTTTATGGGCTTTTGTGTTCTTACGAATAAAACTACTGTATGAAAACTGTATGCAGAAAAAGCAAAAAAGCCTTGTAAGCCGCATGGCTACAAGGCTTTGAAAATAAAATGGTGGAGATGGCGAGAATCGAACTCGCGTCCAAAGTGCGTACAACGCAGACACTACGTGTGTAGTCGCTTTATGGCATTCGCTTTTGTCTTCGCCAAACGACAGGCAGACAATTGCTAGAAGCAGAAAATCGAATGTGTAAGCCTGTTCCACGCCGACACATCGCTCTGTTTAAGTTTTACACCCGCAACTAACCCGAACAGATACACGTTAGGCGGATGCGTAATGGTTACTCTAAATTAAGCAGCCATTGCGTAGGAGTAAGTGTTGCCACTTGAATGTTGCCAGTTGAATTTACGTGCACCACCGGCGAAGCACGACACGCATCATACGCCATATCAACACCCTGTCGAAACCATTGCATCCCCAGGGCAGAAAGGATGAGTATAGGCTATCAAGCACACAAAACACTTGATGCCTCACGCTCTACTTCATTGACGATTTATTCCATTCTAAATTGTCTGGTTAATTTTTGGAGATTTCCCGCCAGTCCTTTGAGGGATTCGGCAGCATCAGCAACCTCCGTGATTTCTTTGGTGAATTGCGCCAGTGTATGCGTCATATCGTCCACATTACGTCGTATTTCCTCGCTTGTGGCAGCTTGCTCCTCGCTGGCAGCAGCGACTTGTGTGGTGATATTGGCAACTTTTTCCGTCTGTTCAATGATGCTCCCCAGTGCTACACCTGCTTTTTCCGCAAGGCGCTTCCCTGACTGGGTTTCGCGTGTGCCTTGCTTCATGGTGGTAACGGTCTCGCTGATGTCTTGCTGGATTTGCTTGACCATAGTGGTAATCTGTTTCGTTGCTTTAGTGGTACTTTCCGCAAGCTGACGCACTTCATCGGCAACGATGGCAAATCCTTTTCCATGCTCACCCGCGCGCGCCGCTTCAATAGCCGCGTTCAGTGCCAAAAGATTGGTTTGATTCGCAATAGAATTGATGACCTCGATAATATCACCAATCTCAAGACTCCGCTCGCCCAAGCGTTGTACAGTCGCAGCAGAAGCCTGCACAACCTCGCTGATTCTGTTGATGCCTTCTATCGTTTGCTCCACTATCTTGCCGCCTTCCTTCGCATTTTCGCCTGATTCAGTCGCAATAGACGCTACAAGATGGATATTGCGCGACGTGTCGTGAATCGTGTTTGCCATTTCTCCGATAGCAGCGCGGACTTCCGTAACTTGTGTGTTCTGGCGCTGTGCCCCGCGCGACATATGCTCCACTGAAGCAGAAATATCGCGGCTTTCGCGGGCGGTCGTATTCACGGATTCCGTTACCTGCTTCATCATCGTAGCAATATTCTCGACGGCTTTGGTAAAGCCATCGTACAAGCGACCGATATCGTCGCTGCTCTTCGGAATCATCTGGATATTAAGGTTGCCGGAGGCAAAACGCGTCATTTCTTGCAAAAGTTCTTCAACCGAGGAAGCCAAGTATTTCCGCGCCTGTTCGGACTCACGAACGGCAAATTCAACTTTTTTCTCAACGCTTTCTTTTTCCAGTAGCGTCGCGTCGTGTGCCGTCTTGAGGTCAACAACCATCTCGTCAATGCGGGTGCTCAATTCTGCTTCGCGTTTCTCAGCACTTTGAATCCGAATCCGATATGCCTGAAATGCGCCACCGACAACTATTGCCAAGCAAAACAGACCAAACCACCATGTTTGATAAAAATAGGGGCGGAAGTAAAATTTCAGTTCAGCGCCTGTCTCATTCCATACGCCATCGTTATTGCAGGCTTTCACACGAAACGTATAGTCGCCAGGCGAAATATTGGTGTAAAACGCCGAGCGCCTCGTGCCCGCATCCACCCAGTCTTTATCAAAGCCATCAAGCATATACTTGAATCGTACTCTGCCAGGAAAAAGCAAACTAAGCGCGGTGAAGTGAAACTCAAAACTGGTTTTGCCGGCAGGAATGGTTATCTCCTCGCCATGAACTGAATATGGCTCTTTATCAACCACCAAGTCCTCCACGACCACCGACGGTGCAAGTGTATTGCGCGGGATATTGTTCGGGTCAATAATGGCAGCACCCGATACGGTCGGGAACCAGAACTTGCCGTCGAGCGCCCGTATGGAAGGGAACTGATTTCCGCCATTACACTCCGAACTCCTCATGCCGTCCAGTTTCCCGTAGAGAATGGCTGTGGTAATATTCGGTTTTTTACCGTCCAAAAACTCATTGAGTTCTGTCTTGGAAACTCTTATAATACCTTTGTTACAAGTCATCCAGAGGTTTTTATTGTCGTCCTCCAAAATAGAATACTCGGTGTCGTCGGGCATACCGTTTTTTGCTCCTGCGGCGGTGAACTTACCATCTTTGTAACGATTAATGCCGCCGCCATTTGTCCCTACCCACAATACACCATCACTGTCTTCGTAGAAAGCCATCGTTACGTTACTTGACAAGCCTTGTTCGGTTGTAATAGGTGTAAATTTACCGTTCTCGAACGTTGCCAAACCACCACGAGTGGCAATCCACAATTTCCCATCACGGCGTTGCATGATGCGATAGATTGTATTATTTGGCAAACCGTCTTTCATGGTGTAGGTCGTATAGACTCCATTGCGCAAAACCGTCAGACCGTCACGGTGGCACCCGAACCATAGCGAGCCGTCCGGGTGTTGATAGGTCACGCGCACAAAATTTCCGGCGATACCGTCTTTCTGTGTCAAGATGGTAAATTTTCCGTTGGCGAGTTTTGCTAAGCCTTTTTCTTGTGTGCCGAAATAAATTGTGCCGTTGCTATCTTCGCCGACAGAGCGAATACTGTTGGTGGGCAAACCGTCTTTATCGTTATAGATCCTGACGACGCGACCATTGCGTATTTCATTAACCCCGCCCCCATTGGTAGGAATCCAGATGGTACCTTTGCTATCTTGAAAAAGTCCCCACAGCATCGGGAAGGACAACCCTTCCGGTACGCCGAAAGGAGTAAACTTCCCGTTTTTAAGACGATTCAAGCCGCCGGCGCTTGTGCCTATCCAGACACTACCCTCGCGGTCTTCGTAGATATACTGTACTTCATCACTACCCAAGCCGTCTTTGGAAGTAAGTGTCTCGGCACGACCGTTTTGGATGCGATTTAACCCCGCATTGGTGGCAACAAAGAAGTTTCCGCGACTATCCTCGTAGATGTAGAGCGAAAAACTGCTTGTCATGCCCGAATTTTCCTTGTTGTAGAGCGTTGTGAATTGACCGTTTTCAAATTTTTGTATTCCCTCGTCCGTAGCAAGCCATATTTCGCCGTTCTTCTGATTGTAGAAGACATCATTCACGCGCTCGTGTACCAGACCGTCGGCTTTGGTATAGCGGCGGAACGTTCCGCCCGACATGGTGAAAAAGCCTTGCTGCGTTGACAACAGAAGTATTCCTTCTTTAGTCTCTTTGATGCGCGTAACAAAGATGTTTTCCGGTGCGCCATTGCCCGTTATTCTCTCAAATTTATCCGTCTGGCTATTTAAGCGAAAAAGCCCGTTATTCGAGCCAACCCAGATGTTTCCTTTACTGTCTTGTGCAACCGTACCCACGTCGCCTTCGATACCTTTATCTTTGCCGTAGTTTTTGAAGACACCCTTAGAGTAAACGCTGACACCGCCTACATATGTGCCTATCCACAGTTTACCTTCTTTGTCCTCGCAGAGCGCATAGACATTATTCTCTTTAATGCCTTCGGTGTGCTGTTTGTCGAAAATGGTAAACCGAATGCCGTCGAAGCGAACAACGCCTTCCTGCGAGCCGAACCACAAGTAACCGTCACGAGTTTGAAGAATCGTCTGTACAGCGTTCTGCGGAAGCCCTTGGTCTTCGCGCCAAACTTCAAGAATATATTGTGTGAGACGCTTTTGAGGGTCAAGTCCTGTTACTACTTGCGCTTGTGTGGTGTACGAAAACGCAATTAACGCTAAAAACAACCCAAGCAAACCATAAGCGATATATGATCGCACGAAAAGGCGAGAAGCAGTGTTTACCATAGTGTAGTGCTTGATTCTGTGCTTGAGAGGAAGCGGTATTTTGAAAAAAACAGAATCAAGAAAATACAAAAATTTCAGAGAACAAACTACACCTTCATTATGGTTTCTTTACTGTGCGCATATTTCTTGTATGAGTTCGGTGAACCTCAAGTATAACCTCAATTATTTCGTGCTGCCAAAATCCGTTTGCCGCAGTGGAGAAACTGTGGCGAAATACGAATGACTTGTATGTCGCTTGGTGCATTCACTCTGGGACGAAGAGTGCCGGTGGTGCTCTGTACCACCTCATCATAATCTACCGCAACGCTAATATTTTCCGGTAAAAGTTTTGCAATACTTTCCACACCACCACGTAAAACAACGGATATTCTTTGCGGTAATACGACAAAAGAGTGACGTGACGGAGCGCCCAAAAGCCGTATCGGCACATCGTCGAATCCCACTTCTGCCATTTGCTGTATCACGAGACTCACCGTTATCGGCACTTGCGGTACTGCCACTAGCCCAGAAAGCGTGTCATTAAGAGCTATGGGGACTTGTATCGGCTCATACATATCACGCAGATGGACGGTATTCGTATTCCATGATGTGAGACGCTTCAGTATCGTTCGGCTACCGCGAATAACAATACTATCTGGTGCAACAGATGGCATCTGGGCAACAATAAATCCCTCGCGCGTCTGCACATCGAGCGTAGGACGCACGACGACTCGCTTTTCTGTAATGCTTCCCACTGCAAGAGGCAGTGAATCCACCATGATACGCTGGACGGCAATGCCTATCGGCGCTTGTATTGCCTGCGTCAGCATTTGCCGAGAAATCGTAAGGTTCGATTGTTCTTCTTCGCGTGCGAGACGCTTTTCCGGCACATAGACGATGCAGCGAATGGAAGAAGACAGAAAGTGATTGACAAGTTGCCATCCCGCTCCTTGCACTTGAGCACGCAAGGTAGGGGCAATTTCCGTCTCAAGTGTCCGCCCCGCCGGTAATCGAATTTCCAGTGGAATATCTAACACCGTCGTATATTCCTCGCGCATACTGGCATAGAGCCACAGGCTGCACGCCAGCAGCGCACAAATGAACAAGGACAATGGTGCAACAGGGAGTGGTTTGGTAATGCGCATTCGTAGTTTCGGTCTGATGATACAATTTCGCTCATTGTTTTTGAACGTGCTTTGCTTTGTTCAAGTTTTGCTATGTTCAAAAAGAACTGTAAGTTTGAACAATTTCCTCCAAAAAACAATAACTTTTTGCGACTGACACTCGTAAAAGAATCAGAAACTTGTTATTGTACCGTTTTTATTTTGAAGTTCTATCCAACGTTCTATGATATTGACACTTCTTACGGGAATAGTGCTTGGGCTACTGGTGGCGATTCCGCCCGGTCCGGTGATGGTTGTGATTGTGCGTGCCGCACTCAATCATGGAAAGCAGTATGCACTGCGCATTGCTTACGGAATTGCTATGCTTGATGTGATATATAGCTTTGTGTTCTCGCTTGCCACTGGCACTATCGTTTCTGCGGTAGATAGCTTCTTGGTGCGGTTCCCGTACACACTTACTATTGTTCAAGCTGCTGCTGTTGTGGGGTTGATTGTCTATGGCATTATTAGCCTCCGCACCAATCGCCGTAGCAAAGTCAAAGTGCTACCCGACGAAGCGGCAGAAACCGTACCCGAACCAACCTTTGGTATAATGAGTCGTATTGCGGCTTACGGACCGTTCTTCATTGGCGTCGCGCTTTCGCTGACGCACCTTGCTAATCCCACCTTTGTTCCTCTGATGACAACCGTCACATATGTTGCTTCCAAGTATGGCTTTATGCACTCCGGTGTGATGATGGAACATATTCTTTTTGCACTTGGCTATGCCGCAGGGGTTCTGTCGTGGCTCGTATTCTTGACCGCGATGACGCTGCGTTATCGTCACATATTTTCAAGCGCAGTCATGGTCAGAATCAACCGACTACTGGGTGTGACCATGATTGGCTTCGGCACGTACTGGGGCTATGAGCGGTTTGCGCACACGCTCTTGCTGATTGCGCGAGACCTTCTGAAGTTCGGCATTGCGTTTTAATTGAATGTATCTTCTCGCAAACTCTATGACGCATCAGCCTAGCATTCACCTCATTACCGGCTACTTAGGAAGTGGGAAAACACAATTTCTTCTCCGGCTGCTGGAGCGTCCATTATTGACAGAAAAAATTGCCGTCATTGTCAACGATTTTGGTGCGGTGATGTTCGATGGTGTGCGGCTTTCCGCGTCGAATACGGGCGTGGAAATACTGGATGTGCCCGGAGGGTGCTTGTGTTGCTCGGCGATTGACGATTTTCGAACGGCGCTCGCGGAAGTGATTGAGCGTGGGGCAGAGAGAATTTTTATCGAAGCCACAGGGCTTGCTGATGCTTCGCAGGTGCAGCGCGATTTAGCATTTATGCGTTTTCCCATTGATTCTACGCTTTGCGTGGTGGATGCTCTTAATCTCCGTCGCTTTCAAGCGCTCTTTCACATCGTGAATGCTCAAATAAAAGCAGCTGACTTTCTGCTTATCTCCAAGACCGATTTGCTTAAGAAGCCTGATGCTGCAAGCAACTTAGAGCAAGACCTTCTCGCTCTCAATCCCCGCGCCGGCATTACCCGTCTGGTAAATGGTCGTGCAGAAACGGACTTTCTTCTCCACGTCTTTGCCCCTGCTGAGCGCTTCACACCTCATACTGCCCTCCATGCGCAAGAACACCTCCTCCACGACAATATCACCGCTTTTCGGATTACACTGCCCCCACGTATAGATTTTGCAGCGCTGGAGCATCTTCTCGCCGATTTGCCGCCCAATCTTGTGCGCTTGAAAGGTCTTGTGCGCTTTGAGGATTCCCCGCAGGCAGTTCTTCTCAATTTCGTAGCCGGAGCGTGGAATTATCAACCTCTTGAGCAAAGCATTTCATCAGAAAACGAACTTTTTGCCATCGGGCAGCACCTTTCGCACGAAGACCTGAGCGAGCGATTCCAAGTGCTTGGAGCAAGAATTGAAGCGGGAACCGTGCGCGGTATTGGCGTACGAGACCGCCCTCACGAGCACGTGCACCGTTAGCGCGTCCTTGATGTAGGAATCTTTCTTGTCTCAGTGGGGAAATTTTGTAGATTTGTGCCAACGACACGTTCTCTTCATTCGATTTTTTATGTTATGCAGATTCATCTCTCCAACACGCTCACGCGCTCTGTTGAAGCCTTTACGCCTGTTCGGGACGGTATCGTACAAATGTATTCGTGCGGTCCGACCGTGTACAATTATGCTCACATTGGTAATCTGCGGGCTTTTCTTCTCCCCGACCTCTTACAGCGTGTGCTGCGCGTGGTAGGCGGCTATGACGTGCAATGGGTGATGAACATCACCGACATAGACGACAAAACAATTCGTGATAGCGCTCTCGGCTCGAAGGAGTGGCGCACCGAAATCGGCGAACAAAGCGCCGATGCAAAACAGAATCTACGCCGCTATACGCAATTCTACACCGAAGAGTTTGTCCGCGATATTGAGGCGATTGGCATACGCAAGGGTGGTTTCTACAAAATGCCCTTCGCCACGGACTATATTCCCTCCATGCAAGATCTCATACGCCGTATAGCCGAAAAAGGTTTTGCCTACGAGCGCGGCGGAAGTGTCTATTTCAACGTTGGGGCGTGGCGCAAGGTGGATACCTACGGCAAGCTTTTCAACATTGACTTTGAGAACTTCCAAGAAGGCGTACGCATTGATGCCGATGAGTACGAACGCGACAGCGTGAGTGATTTTGTGATGTGGAAAGGGCAAAAAGACGGCGAGCCTGCATGGGATTTTGAGTTTGAAGGAAAGAACCTGCCGGGTCGCCCGGGCTGGCATATTGAGTGTTCCGCAATGGCGAATGAAATCTTGAGTTTGCCCTTCGATATTCACACCGGTGGCGTGGATTTATGCTTCCCGCATCACGAAGACGAAATCGCCCAAAGCAAGGCAGGCTACGGCGTAGAGCCGGTCAAGTTCTGGTGCCACAACGAATTTCTCGAAGTGGAAGGCGAAAAAATGTCCAAATCAAAAGGAAATTTCTTCACCCTCCGCGACCTCTTGCAAAAAGGTGTTGACCCCGTTGATGTGCGGTGGCTCATGCTCTCGGCGCACTATGGCTCACGTCTGAATTTCACCTTTTCGGGTTTGGAATCGGGCAGGAAGGCGCGTCATCGGGTGCAGGAGTACCTATATGACCTCTGGGAGCGCAGTGAGGGCGTGATTGCGCCTGCCGCGCGGCACGAAAGTGCTCAAGCACTTCGCACAGCGGTCTTTCAGGAATTGGCAAATGACCTCCAAACCCCGAAAGCACTGGCAGAGTTATTCACATTTTTGAATCGCAACCCCGCTTCCGGCGTTGATGCTGCTCAAGCGGCTGCTCTATTGGGCTTTTTCCAAGAACTGAACGGTATTTTCGATGTTTGGCAGTTCTCGCCCCGTCCTGCACAAACGCTGGATGTGCCCGCAGAAGTGCAGCATCTTGCCGAAGAGCGTTGGAAGGCAAAGCGGTCGAAAAACTTTGCCGAGTCCGACCGTTTGCGCGGCGAAATTGCGGCATTAGGCTTCGTCGTCAAGGACACGAAAGACGGTTTCGCGTTGGAAAAAGCGTAGTTCACGCATACAGGCACATTTACCGCTTTTCGGTCATGTTTGTTTTCAAAAGTTTTTTCGGATTTTTTCGTTACATGCTTATGAACCCCACTCTACGCACTATCTCGTACCTGCGCCTTGTTCTTGGGCTATGGGGAATTGTTGCTCTTATTGCCGGAAGTGTGCCCTTGCATCTTGCAGCGCAAACGCAGAACCGCTACACACAAGTACTAACCTCCTCGCTCGGCACATTCCGCGACCGTGATGGTGCTGACCGCAGTCGTCCTTACGCCAATAATCTCAATGCATTTTGGCTGATTAAGCCCACCAATCCACTTGGCACAAAGCTCATCATTTTGCGGTTCGACTCGCTCAATACGCAGCGTGGAACAGATTTGGTACGTATTTTTGCCCGCGATAACCTTCAACGTATTGACACGGCAAAGCCCTTGGCGGTGTACAGCGGAGCCACACTGCCGAATGTACTGACTATTTCGACCAATGCCGTAACGGTACAGTTTATTAGCGATGCTTCCCAAGCGGGCGAAACGCGCCGCGATAGTGCGACGGGCTGGACAATTACCTATTCCTCCTTTACCAATTTCACAACCGCGACGGAAAGCGTTTTCAGCGACCGCGAAGGCGCTACTCGTCAAGATGGGTATCAAAATGACTTGGATGCACTCTGGCTTATTCGTCCCAAAGACGCAAAGCAAATTCTATTGCAGTTTGATTCGTTGAACATTGAAGAGGACTACGATTTTGTAAGTATTATCGCCGGTGTGCAAGAACCCCGCATTGTTGCGAGGTTCACGGGATCTGATTTGCCGTCCTCATTTGTTGTGGAAGATAGTATTGTTGTGGTGCGGTTTACCACCGATGAAGATATTGTTGGTAATGATGACCGCTTTACCTCGGGCTGGACGGTGCGCTACACCTCATCCACTCGCGCAACGATATTGCGCCCCGACGTGGACAATTTGAGCTTTGCTCCGGTGAACTTGGGTGGAGATTCTCCCGTTCAAACGCTGCGCTTAAACGGCGTGGCGTTCCTGACCGATATAACGGTCATTGCCCCCGAAGGTTTTAAGGTTGCTTCAAGTCTGACAGGTGTTTTTAGCGATACAGTGCGTATTATCACGCCTAAAAATTCCCCTGATATTTTCCGTGAGCAAGTCTTTGTGCGCTTTAGTCCCAAGAGTGCAGGCGATTTCTCAGGGCGCTTGACCCTTCGCTCGGGCGCGGTGGAGACAGCCGTAACGCTTACAGGACTTTCTAAACCAGCAATTTTCTGGGAATCAACCGGTGGTCCGAACAGCGGGCAGGTAAAAGCGCTTGGCATAGCGGCAGGGAATGTGCTGCTTGCTGGAACGCGGAGCGGTATTTATCGTTCCAATTCTAACGGCGCAGTCTGGCTGCCGAGCAACACAGGTTTGACCGCTAAGGGCGCGCAAAGAGTAAATTTTATTTCCATCGGTCGCGGACGTGATACATTAGCATATATCAGCACTGAAGCGGGTATGTTTGCGTCTGCAGACACCGGCAAAACATGGGTGCCCATACCTAGAACAGGTATTAACACAAGAGCAGAGATTTTTAGTCTTCTTCAGTTTGGT
Organism: Ignavibacteria bacterium; assembly: GCA_014654705.1. Taxonomy (GTDB): domain Bacteria; phylum Bacteroidota; class Ignavibacteria; order Kapaibacteriales; family UBA4661; genus PH2015. The sequence goes on along the minus strand of JACVZY010000004.1, from coordinate 77,241 downwards.
GGTCGCTTGCTTGCCGGAACGTCCTATGGAATTTATCAATTTTCCCTTCTCCGTAGGCAGTGGACACCCGCTATGAAAGGCTTCGAGGATGAAGAGGCAGAAGTGCGCTCTCTGGTTGCGCATGGGAACAGTATTGTTGCTGGAACGCACGGCTACGGCGTGTATATTTCGGACGATAGTGCCGCTACGTGGCGAGCCGCCAATGGCGATGCTATCCCGGAGGAGGATGGCTATGTAGTGTCGGGCTTTGCCAGCGCTAATGGTCAGCTATTGGCTATTGTGGATGCTATTGATGATGATGGCTATGTAGATTATTCGGATGTCTATCGGACAAGCAATAACGGTGAGTCGTGGGGGTATGAAGACTTGGATAGTTTGTATGAATATACGGGGTACTATCAGGCGTATAGCATCGTGGTTGCGAATGACGTTATCTATCTGGGAACAAACTCAGGTGTGGCAAGGCGGCGCTTTGTGGATGGTGCTCCGTGGAATCTCCCGCGCGACCCTTCCACCGTAGGCTTTACCGAACCAACCGTTGAGGCGTTGACCACCAACGGCTCAACGCTCTATGCCGGAACGCTTGCTGGGGTCTTTCGCTCCAATAACCAAGGCGTAACGTGGCAGGCGGTTAATACCGGGCTAACGGCGACGCGCGTCTATGCGCTAGGGCAATCACGAGGCACAATCCTTGCTGGAACCGAAGGGAGCGGTGTATTCCGAAGCGCTGACAATGGAGCGTCGTGGCAGGTTGCCAATAATGGTCTTCGCGGCGTGTATATCGGTGCCTTTGCCACGCAGTCCGATGCTGTTTATACCTGCACCTACTTTGACCGCACCACAGAATCGAATGCAAACAACGGTGTTTATCGCTCATTGGATAACGGGCTAACATGGGCGCTTACCTCAAAATTTCCTACAAGCAATACCGACCCCAAACCGCTCAGTCCGCAGCCCGACGTATGGGTCATTTCTATTGATGACGGTAACACGCTTTATGCTGGGGCGAGCATCGGTCAAGAAAGTTATTTGTATGCTTCTACGACCAATGGCGAGAGTTGGCGCGCAATATCACTACCATCATCGGCTCTGTTGTATCCTATTTTTGCGTTTGAAGACGGACCCGGCTCAGGAATGTACGTCGGCACATATGGAGGAGGAGCGTATTGGTCGCAGGATCCACTCGGTGCTTCACCAAACTGGTCGCGCATTCTTTTTGATAACATCACTGATGAAGAAGATTACGTTCGCTGTTTTGCTACATTTCGAGACAATCTGTACGTGGGGACGGATGCGGGCTTATTCCGTGCAAACAGCGCTCGGACAAAATGGCTGCCTTTGGAAAATGCCCCACGGCAAATCAAAGGTGAAACAATCTTATCTCTCCATGTGTCCGGCGGGATGCTCTATGCCGGAACCTTCACTAATGGCGTGTGGCGTAGCGCCGACGGTTTGACATGGGAGCGTCTGAACGATGGTTTTGCTACAACTGCGCAGGATGTTTATGCTCTAGGGAGCGACGGCATTAATATCTATGCGGGTTTGGACGGCAATGCAATTTATCGCTCATCGCTTTCGCAGTCGGCGAATCAAGCACGTGCATTTTTAGAAGTGGACGATTTTTATCGTGCAAAGCCAGGTGATACCATCGAAATAGCACTTAAAATAGGAACTCGGCAGAATCTCCCAGCGATGGCAGCAGCTCAAATGCCGTCTGCTTCGGGTGTATTACGGTTTAATGCCTCGCTTCTGGAGCCGGTGGATGAAGAAACCCGTTTGCAATCGGTGGTTTCCAACGGCGAGCGCTTAGTCAATTTCCGTGCACAACTCAAATCTGACCAGCAAATCCGTATGACACGCGACTCCGTTATCAAGCGCTTCCGCTTTCGCGCGCTTTTGGGAAACAGTGTAGCCACGCCGCTTTTGCTCACGAATCTCTCTGCGCCAAATGTTTCCATTCTGGCACGACGACCGGGACTCTTTACGCTCACAGGGCTTTCGGACGCGGGGGGCACACGGCTTTTTGTGGCAGAAAGCAAGCCCGTGGTGGCTATTGCGCCGAATCCTAATCCCGGAAATTTCACGGTGTCGGTTACAATCTTTGACGGTGGCGAAACGACGGTTACTCTGAGTAACCTCTTCGGGCAAACGGTGAAGACAATTCTTTCGGCGGCAGAACTGGTGCCGGGCGATTACGATTTTACGACCGTACTGAGCGATATGCCGCAAGGTGTCTATTTTCTCAGCGTGCAAACGCCTACGCAGCGCGTAGTAAAGCAGGTGCAAGTGGTACGGTAAAATCCACCGCAAACAAGCACAGAAGAATAAAAAGAAGCAGATGCCACGCAAATAAGCGCGACATCTGCTTTTTGTTTGTCGTGAAGCTGCAATGCATCAAGAAATCGACGCTTTTACCACGAATAACCAACATTGATGCGAAAAACAGGCATTGTTCCGCTAAAGCTGTCCAAGCCGACACCGCTGAGACCTCGTTCGCTCACAACGGAAGTGGATGTTACCGTAGTCGGGTCAACACCATTAGAAAGATGGGTTTTGAAGCCCAATCCAAAATCAAGCGATAAATCACCCCAATTAAACACCCAACCGCCAATGAGCGCCAGCGAAAACGGCGTCACTGTTATCTGACGCGGCTGTGGAGTTGTCCATGTGCCATTGGGCTGCAAGACCGGATTAGCATTGTAGTCGTATTGGTTTGCGGTAAACGTATGCAAATTCAATCCCGGAGCGATGTAGAAGCCCCGCAAACCGTTTGCACCCGGATAAAAACGTCCTTCTGCCGCAATACCAAACCCACGCAGGACACGGCTATCAATGGAGGTTGGTAGCTCAAGATTACCACCGACGGCGAATTTATCCGAAAGCGAGTGCATGTAGCCGATATTTGCCATCCAAATCATCCGAACGGGCGCTGCATAGATAAGATGCTTTGTGGGTGGGGTAATATCTTCCACTTTTCTTTCGATTACCGACGATGTACGTTCGGTTTTGCCGTCCTCGCCTGTTACGGTGCGGCGTTCGGTAACGCGCTGCTCTTGCACGGGGGAGGATTGTGCCCAAAGAGCAGGTGCGCTGCACAATGCGGCAATTCCTAGTGCCGCAAGACTACACGATTTCCAAAGAGACTTCATAATAAGCGCTCCAAATGAATGTGAGAAAAATAACGAGAAAAAATAGATGGTAAAACGAGGAGAAAGCATTGTTAATACGATGATGACTTGCAGATGGAAGTTTAATAGCCCTGCGGCGCTGCCGTGCTGACGTTGCCCGCAAGCGCATCCACAATTGCAATGCCCGCACTCGCACCGATACGGCTTGCGCCTGCGCCGATAAGCGCTTGCGTAAAAGCAAGGTCTCGAATACCGCCCGAAGCCTTAATTTGTACTGCCTCGCCAACGTGCTTTTTCATAAGCGCAATGTCTTCCACACTTGCGCCCGATGTAGAGAAACCCGTTGAGGTCTTGATAAAATCTGCTCCGCCGCGGGTAACAGCGTTGCAGGCAGCGATTTTCTGCTCTTCATTCAGCAATGCCGTTTCGATAATGACTTTGAGAACCGCTGTCGGCTTATCGTCTCGCTTGTGCGCCACATATGCAAGTGCAAAAATTTCATCTTCGACTGCTTGATAATTTCCACCCACAAGCGCACCGATATTCAGCACCATGTCCACTTCCGTTGCTCCGGCATCAATGGCTGCGATTGCCTCGTACATTTTGGTCTCGGTCGTGTTTGCTCCCAGCGGAAAGCCGATAACGGTACAAACCTTTACGCTCGAGCCTTCCAGTTCTTTGGCTGCTACCTTGACATACGCCGGATTGACACAGACCGACGCAAAGCCGTAGTCACGTGCTTCGGCGCAGAGTTTTTGTACCGCAGCTAGTGTAGCTTCCGGCTTCAAAAGCGTATGGTCTATCATGGCGGCGAGACTTTTTTGTTCGGGGGTGAGGGCTGCGGGCGTAGTATTCATGCTACTTATGGACAATGAAGAGGTAAAGAAATACGAAAATAAGGATACACGCAATCGTGTACGGTAGGCAGATTGCAAATGTTTCCAAAATTAGAGATTCCTCTTCATTTTGCCTAATGCTTTTCGGGAAGCACGAGGAAAATATTCGTTCTTTACCACTCGCCCCAGCCAGATGTCAATTCACCCCAAAAGTCTTGAAAAAACCGCTCAAATGGTTAATCTTTGCCGAGGAGATTCAAGAAATGTATTGTGAGGAGTAATTCACAGCCATGTACACGTTGCTAATCCCTATCCGTACGGCAGAATCATCCAAATACAGGACATACAGAGATTGATTTTGGACCGATGACGAGCCTCAAAGAAGTAAACTTGCGAGTGTTGCTTGCCTCCTTTAGCGAAAGCAAGTTTACCTTCCGCCGCCAAACAGGTATCCGATACAACGCCATGCTGCATCATGCGCGGGGTACTTTTGGTGGATGCTCGGTCATAATACGGAAATAGGGGAAAGGGATTAGCCGAACGTGTTTTATCCGTTGGGCGCGGCAACCTCTTTTTTGCTATGGAGATTGCAGGTGTTTAATGTATATTGCAGGGTAAAAATTATACACTGCACAAGTCCGCTTACAATGATTCAAACACGAGTTAGCAAAAGCGCTCCACCTCTCTCCGCGCGCCGCAGTTCATCGGGTTTCTACTCTATTTTCCTTGAAATCCGATTGCACCCTTGAATTTCTGCGCCCTGCTACTGGTTTCTTCATCGACAATAAACCATACTAAAACCGAAAGTATTCCAATAAAAATCGGATAATTTGTGTCGCCAATTGCCAAGGCGTAACGATATTAAAAACTGGTTCAATGTCGGATACATTGTGGGCACCATTATCGTCTATCGTCATTCTCCAACATCGAAGGAAATCATAATGAAGAGATCACTACTTATATTCATCGTACAGCTTGGGTTGTTTCTACTGTTCGTTCCTGCCGTCGGTGCGCAGTCCGGACAGAAGCAACAGGGCGGTCTTCTGGATAGTGTTGCTCTGGAGTCTCAGAAGGAGTATTTATCGCTGAATGAAGCTCTCAAAGAGCCGGAAAAGGTGTATCGGTTGAACCTTAAAAGTAACGACCTTACTGCGTTGCCCCCAGATATTGGTAAACTCACAAATGTACAAGTGCTGAATTTGTGGAATAACAATTTGACGATATTGCCGCCGGAAATCAGTAAACTTACCAATCTCCAAATGCTAGACCTAAGTGGTAATAGCCAACTGAATCTCGTTACCCTTTGTAGTACGCTTGCTTCCTTTAAGAAACTGCATCTGCTGAATCTCTGGAATATTCAGATGACTGCGCTTCCGCCCGATATTGGCAATCTTACCAGTATTCAAACGCTCTATCTCAATAGCAATCAACTGGCAGCATTACCCGCAGAAATCGGCAAATTGAGCAAAGTGCAAACGCTCTATTTGAGGGATAATAAACTGACTGCGCTGCCCGTAGAAATTGGTAATTTGGGCGCTCTGCAAACACTTGATTTGTGGAGCAATCTCTTGACTGCACTTCCGGCAGAAATTGGCAAACTTTCTGCTATTCATACGCTGAACGTCAGTAGTAATCAGTTAGCGACGCTGCCGAAAGAAATCGGAAATCTTACCAATCTGCACACAGTTGATTTGACCCGCAACAGGCTCACGGTGCTACCAATGGAAATTGGCAAACTGACAAACTTGAAAAAATTATACTTGGGTGGTAATAGATTGGCATCACTCCCGCCTGAAATAAACAAACTCACCAATCTTCAACTATTGGCATTAAGCAATAATCCACAATTGAATTTTGCTGCTGTTTTTGCGTCCTTGGTTGCGCTCAAAAAGTTGGAAACGCTAAACTTGGCTGGTAATCAGCTTGCACAGATTCCGGCAGAAATTTCCAACCTTACGAATCTCAAAACATTGATTCTCAGCGGCAATAAACTTTCGCCCGAAGAGCTTGAAAAAGTGAAAAAGATGTTACCGCAATGTGATGTTCAATTCTAGTGGTAAGACCGCACAATACTCACGGTTTTTTTGTTTTTTGTTGTCCGATTGTTTCTATCTCGACGAAGCCCGACGATATTTTTTCTATTCCCTTTCTCTCGTTGTTATGAATACTCATTCTTACCTCTTGCGTATTGTTTCTGTGCTGTTTCTGTTTGCGGTGCAGTATTCTACACAATATAATCTCGCATCGGCTCAAACTGTCTCCACCTTTGCTGGAAGCGGTGCGGCGGGCTTTGCGAATGCCACAGGCACAGCGGCGCAGTTCAACTCGCCCACAGGCACAGCTGTCGATGGGGCGGGAAACATATACGTCGCGGATAAACTCAACCATCGTATTCGCAAAATAACACCGGGTGGCGTCGTTACAACTCTTGCGGGAAGTGGTGTGGCAGGCTTCAATAACGCTACGGGCACGGCAGCACAATTCGACCAACCAAACGGGGTCGCGGTGGACGGGGCGGGCAATGTCTATGTGGCTGATGCCGGCAATCACCGTATTCGCAAAATAACATCGGCGGGCGTTGTTACTACATTATCTGGCAATGGAATGGGCGGCTTCAACGACGGTCCGAATGCAATGTCTTCGCGGTTTAATTTTCCTTATAGTGTGGCACTGGATGGTGCGGGGAATGTTTATGTCGCTGATTTTTTGAACCATCGTATTCGTGTCGTTGACCCCGTTACGGGTGCGGCATCGACGCTTGCCGGAAGCGGTACGGCGGGCTTTATGGACGCAACGGGCGCTGCTGCACAATTTAACTTCCCGACGGGCGTTGCAGTGGACGGGGCAGGAAATGTCTATGTTGCCGACCAACTCAATCATCGCATCCGTGCTATTACTCCCGGCGGTGTCGTTACGACGCTTGCCGGAAGCGGTGCTGCCGGGTTTGCAAATGGAACAGGTACGGCAGCACAATTCAGCAGTCCTGCCGGCGTAGGAGTAGATGGATCGGGCAATGTCTATGTGGCAGACCAAGGCAATAACCGCATCCGCACAATAACGTCCGCAGGAGTTGTCTCCACGCTTGCCGGAAGCGGCACGGCTGGGTTTATGGATGCCACAGGACTCACAGCGCAATTCAATGCTCCGGCAGGCGTCGCTGTGAACGGTACGGGTGTATATGTTGCTGACCAGAGCAATCATCGTATTCGTTTGATTACGCCGCCGCCGGTGCCAACCATCACCAGTTTCACCCCAACAAGCTCCGGTGCCGGCGGAACTATCACTATCACCGGCACAAATTTTCTTGGTGCAGGCGGGGTTAGTTTTGGTGGCACGGCTGCTACTAGTTTCACTGTCGTTTCGGCAACTCAAATAACAGCGGTTGTATCAACAGGAGCAAGCGGCAGTGTGTCGGTAACAGCGCCCGGTGGTACGGCAACACTTGCAGGATTTACCTTCATTTCCCCACCAACCATTACCAGCTTCACGCCGACAAGTGCCGGAGCTGGAACGACGGTAACACTGACGGGAACAAACTTCACGGGTGCAACGGCGGTGAGTTTCGGCGGTACAGCTGCCGCCAGTTTTACGGTTGTCTCTGCAACGCAAATTAACGCCGTTGTCGCTGTAGGCGGTGCAAGTGGCAGCATCTCGGTAACAACGCCCGGCGGAACAGCCACGCTTGCGGGATTTACGTTTATTCCAGCTCCTGTTATTTCGAGTTTTACCCCGACGAGTGGCGCAAATGGCGCTACTATTACGCTGACGGGAACGAACTTTACGGGCGCAACGGCAGTGAGTTTCGGCGGTACGGCTGCCGCTAGTTTTACGGTTGTCTCTGCCACACAGATAGATGCTGTTGTGGCAGCGGGTGCTAGCGGAACCGTATCGGTAACAACGCCCGGTGGCACGGGAACAAGAGTTGGTTTTACGTTTATTGCGCCACCGACTATCACAAGTTTTACGCCGACAAGTGCAGGCACAGGGCTTACTGTAACAATTACGGGCACAAACTTCACCGGTGCAACGGCGGTGAGTTTCGGTGGTACGGCAGCTGCCAGTTTTACGGTTGTTTCGGCTACGCAGATTACAGCTGTTGTGGCGGCGGGTGTTACGGGGATGATTCAGGTAACAACGCCCGGCGGCATGGCAACATCGGCGGGAACATTTACCTATGTGCTAACACCGACCATTACAAGTTTTACGCCGACGAGCGCATCGCCTGGCGCAACGGTAACCATCACAGGTACAAATCTCACAGGGGCAACGCAAGTTCGCTTTGGCGGTACCAATGCTGCTAGTTTTGTCGTTGTATCCGCCACACAGATAGATGCGGTTGTCGGAGTCGGGGCAAGCGGTAGTGTGCAGGCAATAACGCCCGGCGGCACGGCAACTCTTGCCGGATTTACCTTTGTTCCTTCGCCGCCGACCATTACAAGTTTTACACCAACTAGCGCAGCAGTAGGGGCAACTATAACAATTAACGGAACGAATCTGACGGGTACAACGGCAGTGAGTTTCGGCGGTGTGGCGGCAGCAAGTTTCATCAATGTCTCCGCAACACAGATAACAGCAGTTGTTGCTGCGGGCGGGGCAACAGGAAATATCTCTGTAACAACTCCGGGTGGTACTGTTATGTCTGCCGGAACATTTACCTTTATTCCGCCTCCAACGATTACCAGCTTCACACCGACAAACGCCCAAATGGGGCAAACAGTAACAATTACTGGTACAAACTTTACCGGAGCAACACAAGTGCGCTTTGGTACGATCAATTCGCCCAGCTTTACTGTTATTTCACCGACTGAAATAACCGCTGTGGTCGGCGCAGGTTCAAGTGGTAATGTGCGGGTTACTACGCCGGGCGGTATTGTTAATTCACCCGGCTTTACCTTTACTGCTCCTGCGCCTACTATCACCAGCTTCTCTCCAACGAGTGCAATAGCGGGCACAACAATTACAATCAATGGAACAAATCTCACCAATGCAACCGTTGTGAGCTTTGGTGGCACAAATGCGGCAAGTTTTAACGTAGTCGGTGGGTCTATGGGAACGCAAATTACGGCTGTTGTCGGAGCCGGAGCAACCGGAAGTGTCAGCGTAACGACCTTGGGTGGTGGACCCGCAGCAACTTTACCCGGTTTTACATTCATTCCGCCTCCAACTATCAATGCTGTCGGCGGTTTTACTCCGACCAGTGGTGGACTGGGCGCAACGATAACCATCAACGGAACCAACTTCACAGGCGCAACACTCGTAACCTTTGGTGGCGTAGCTGCTTCCAGTTTTACGGTGGTGTCCGCAACACAAATTACCGCCGTTGTTAATTCCGGTGCAAGCGGCAGCGTTCAAGTTACCACACCTGCCGGCACGGCTTCACGAGCGGGCTTCACTTTCATTCCTGCACCGACGATTACCAGTTTTACGCCTGTCAATTCAGGCACGGGGCTGACGGTAACGATTAACGGAACAAGTTTTACCGGTGCTACGGCAGTGAGTTTTGGCGGTGTGCCGGCAACAAGTTTTACCGTCGTTTCTGCGACACAAATTACGGCCGTCGTAGCGGCGGGTGCGAGCGGAAGTGTCTCGGTAACAACTCCGGGCGGCACAGGAACATTGGCGGGCTTTACATTTGTTCCCGCTCCTACCATCACCAGCATTTCGCCAACCAGCGCTATGGCTGGCGCGACGGTAACGATTAACGGTACAAACTTTACCGGTGCAACGGCGGTCAGCTTTGGCGGTACCGCAGCAACGAGTTTTACGGTCATCTCGCCAACACAAATCACGGCGGTTGTCGGAGCCGGAGCTACTGGTAATGTTGCCGTGACGACCGCAGGCGGCACAGGCACATTAGTAGCCGGATTTACCTTTATCTTCTCACCACCAACGATCACGAGTTTTACGCCCACTAGCGCCGGAGCGGGTGCGACGGTAACGATTAACGGCACGAACTTTACGGGCACTACTGCGGTAAGTTTTGGTGGCGTAGCAGCAACCAGTTTTACCGTTGTCTCGGCAACGCAGATTACGGCGGTTGTGGCACCGGGAAGCGCAAGTGGCAACGTATCGGTCACAGCGCCCGGCGGCACGGGCGTTCTCGCCGGGTTCACGTTCATTCCGCCACCTACTGTCACCAGTTTTACGCCGACCAGCGCCGGAGTGGGTCAGACTGTTACTATCACGGGTACAAATTTTACCGGAGCAACGGCGGTGAATTTTGGTGGCACAGCAGCGGCAAGTTTTACGGTCGTCTCGGCAACGCAGATTACGGCGGTGCTTGGGGGCGGTGCCAGTGGTAGTGTCTCGGTAACAACTCCGGGCGGTACGGGTACGTTAGCCGGATTTACCTATCTCTTTTTCATTCCCACCATTACCACATTTACCCCGACCAGTATGGGTGCGGGGGGCACGGTAACAATTAACGGCACGAACTTTATCGGCGTAAGTGCTGTGAGTTTTGGCGGCACGGCAGCGGCGAGTTTTACCGTTGTCTCGGCTACACAGATAAATGCTGTTGTGGGAGCGGGTGCAAGCGGGGCTGTTTCGGTAACAACGCCCGGTGGAACGGTTACGCAGGCAGGATTTACCTTTATTCCACCACCGACGGTGACAGCATTTACACCAACCAGTGCTGCACAGGGAGCGACGGTAATAATTACCGGTACAAATTTTAGTGGCGCAACGGCAGTGGCTTTCGGCGGAACTCCGGCGATGAGTTTTAGCGTTGTTTCTTCGACGCAGATTATGGCGGTTGTGGCTGCGGGCGCGACCGGTGCTGTGGCGGTTACAACTCCAGGCGGCACAGGTACGTTGGCGGGATTTACATTTATCCCGCCGCCGAATATCACCAGTTTTACACCTACCAGTGCGGCAGTTGGAGCTACAGTAACACTAACGGGTACAAGTTTTACGGGAGTAACGGCAGTAAGCTTTGGCGGCACGCCAGCCACCAGTTTTACGGTTGTCTCGGCAACACAAATAACCGCAGTTGTCGCTGCCGGAAGCGCAAGTGGGAGTGTTTCTGCCACTGGACCGGGCGGCACGGGCACATTGGGTGGATTTACATTTGTGTCGCCACCGAATATCACCAGCTTTACGCCCACAAGCGCCGCCGCCGGAGCGACGGTACTGATTAACGGAAGTAACTTCACGGGCGCGACGGCAGTAACATTCGGTGGTACGGCAGCAGCGAGCTTTACCGTCATTACCCCCTTCCTGATGACAGCGGTCGTGGCTTCGGGTGCAAGTGGTAACTTGGCGGTTACATCGCCGGGCGGAACAGGCACACGAACAGGCTTTACCTTTGTTGCCGGACCAATGATAACATCGTTTTCTCCCACTGGTGCCGGACCCGGGCTGACGGTAACAATTACAGGCGCAGGCTTTACGGGCGCAACGGCAGTGAGTTTTGGTGGAGTGGCAGCCAGTAGCTTTACCGTTATTTCCGCAACGCAAATTACAGCAGTTGTTGCTGCCGGCGCTGCGAGTGGTAACGTCTCGGTAACAACACCCGGCGGCACTTCGACGCTTGGCGGTTTTACCTTCGTTCCTCCACCAACCGTTACCAGTTTTACACCCACGAGCGGTTCACCGGGGACAATGATTTCTATTATCGGCACCAATCTGTCGGGGGCAACAGCCGTCAGCATTGGTGGCGTTCCGGCAAGTAGCTTTACCGTCGTATCGGCAACACAAATAGCAGCTACTGTTTCCACAGGTGCAACAGGCACCGTATCGGTAAGCACACCCGGCGGTACTGCCAATCTAGCGGGCTTTACGTTTATTCCGCCTGTGCCTACTATCACATCGTTTACGCCTGCCTTTGCTGCTATCGGAACAGTGGTGACAATTACAGGAACAGGTTTCAGTGGCGCAACGGCGGTGAATTTTGGCGGTGTTGCAGCAAGTTCATTCACCGTTGTCTCAGCAACGCAGATAAATGCTGTTGTAGGCGCGGGTGGCGCAAGTGGCGTTGTGTCGGTAACAACTCCCGGCGGTACGGCAGTTTTGGGCGGCTTCTCGTTTGTTGCTCCGCCAACGATTACCAGTTTTTCACCCTCAAGCGCACCTGCGGGAGCTATGGTAACAATAACGGGTACAAACCTCACGGGTGCAACGGCAGCAAGTTTTGGCGGTATTGTGCCAAGCAGTTTTACAGTTGTTTCGCCAACGCAGATAAATGCTGTGGTAGGTGCGGGCGCAAGCGGCAATGTTTCGGTCTCGACGACCGGCGGTACGGCGACGCTTGCAGGCTTTACCTTTATTCCTGCGCCAGCAATCAGCAACTTCGTGCCGCCGTCTGCGGGACCGGGACTGACGGTTTCGATTCTTGGAGCAAATTTCAATAATGTAAGCGCTGTCCGCTTCGGCGGCGTACCAGCAAGTAGTTTTACGGTCATTTCGCCCTCGCAAATTATAGCGACTGTTTCTACGGGTGCCACAGGAAGTATCTCCGTTACCTCGACCGGTGGAACGGGTTCTTTGGCGGGCTTTACCTTTGTTCTGCCGCCAACTATCACCAGTTTTACGCCGACCAGTACTGGAACGGGAACCGCAATTACTATTATCGGAACGAACTTCACGGGTGCATCATCGGTGCGCTTTGGCGGCGTTCTTGCAAATAGCTTTACGATTAATTCGCCCACACAAATCACGGCTGTCGCCGGATTGAGCGGTGCTAGCGGTAGCGTCTCGGTTACAACCCCGGGCGGCAGCGCCAGTCTGGCAGGTTTTACCTACGTCCCGACCCCAATAATAACTAGTTTTTCGCCGCAAAGTGGCGAACCGGGCGCGGTGATAACAATTAACGGAGCGAATTTCACAGGTACAACGGCAGTGAGTTTCGGTTTTGCGACGGCGGCAAGTTTTACCGTTGTCTCTCCGACGCAGATTACGGCGGTTGTGCCGGGCAATGCCGGCGGCTCTATTATCGTTGCAACGCCCGGTGGCACAGCAAACCGCTCCGGCTTCAATTTTATTCCGGCACCGACAATAACGAGCTTTGCTCCGACCAGTGCCGGACCTGGACAGACGGTGATAATTGATGGTACAAATCTTACCAACCTCACAGAAGTTCGCTTTGGTGGCGTAAAGGCAAAGGAATTTACCGTCATTTCACCCGGGAGAATAACGGCAGTTGTGGCTGACGAGGGGGCAAGCGGAAGCGTTTCGGTCATCTCGCCTGATGGTGATGATGCCTTGTCGGGCTTTACCTTTATTCCGCCTGTACCTGTCGTTACGAGTTTTTCACCCACCAGCGCCGGACCCGGTATGACAATCACCATAAATGGCACGGGGCTTCTCAAGACTTCTTCGGTAATGTTGGGCGGTATTCCTGCTGTGGTAACGTCAATTTCTTTAACACAAGTAACTGCTTTGGTTACAACAGGAGCAAGCGGTTCAGTGGTTGTTACCACGCCGGGTGGTACGGCAATCCTGCCAGGCTTCGTTTATGTTCCGGCACCCGTTATTACAAGCGTAACACCAATTACCGCCGTACCCGGCACGACAGTGACAATTACTGGTATCAATTTTACCGGCACGACATCGGTGCGTTTCGGTGGCGTTTCAGCACGAGATTTTACGGTTGTATCCGACAGTGTGATTACTGCTGTGGTAAGTGGTGGTGGGAACGTAGCAGTTACTACACCTGGCGGCACAGCCATTTCAACGGGCTTTACCACTATTCCGCCGCCAATTATTACAGGCTTTACCCCTGCTATTGCAGCTTCGGGGGCAACGGTAACGATTGAAGGAGTTAATTTTGTTGGTGTGCGGCGAGTCAGCTTTGGTGGTGTGGAGCCTACGAGCTTTACCGTTGTTTCTCCGATGCGGATTACCGCAGTTCTTGGCACAGGTGCGACAGGCAGTGTGTCGGTAACGACGACAGCAGGTACGGCAAGCCTTACAGGATTTGTTTTTGCTGCACCGCCTACAATTACGAATTTTACACCGACAAGCGCGGGCGCAGGTACAGCAATTACTATCTCTGGAACAAACTTCCTCAGTGTTAGCAGTCTTAGCTTTGGCGGTACGACGGTTGCGAATTTTACCGTTGTCTCGCCAACGCAAATTGTGGCGGTGCTGGCAACCGATGCGAACATTCGGAGCGGTGATGTTTCGCTTACTACAGTGGGTGGCACGGTAGCGAAACCCGGCTTTACATTTATTTCGGCACCGATTATCACAAGTTTTTCGCCTACAAGTTCCGGTCCGGGGGCTAGGATTACTATCCTTGGTCGGTTCTTTACGGGTGCGACTCTTGTGCGCTTTGGAGGTGTGACGGCTTCGACATTTACGGTAGTATCCGATACTCTCATCACTGCCGAGGTGACTACGGCGGGCGCGAGTGGGAGTGTGTCGGTAACGAGCATGGGGGGCACGGGCAGTCTGGAGGGTTTTCAATATGTGGCTCCCTCGCCATCCATTACGCGGTTTACGCCCACAAGTGCCGGAGCGGGAATGGCTGTTACTATTGAAGGAACAAATTTTGTCGGTGTGAGCAGTATCAGTTTTGGCGGCGTTCAGGTAGCGAGTTTCATAGTTGTCTCATCGACACGGGCTGTAGCTACTCTTGCTTCCGGTGCCGATGGTAGTGTTGTTCTTACGACAATGACAGGCACAGCATCATTGCAGGGCTTTACTTTTATTCCGCCGCCAACTATTACTAATTTCACACCGACCAGCGCCGGAGCGGGCATGACGGTGAACATAACAGGTACGAACTTCAGTAATGCAAGCGTGGTGAGTTTTGGTGGTATCGCGGCGGCGAGTTTTATGGTTGTCTCACCCACCCAAATAGCAGCGGTTGTGGCAACGGGTGCGAGTGGCAGCGTTTCTGTTACCACTCCTGGCGGCACAGGCACACGGTCGGGCTTTACGCTCATTCCGCCGCCTACGGTAACGAGTTTCTCGCCCACAAGCGTCGGAGCCGGAGCAAGCGTAACTATTAACGGTACAAATTTTACAGGCGCAACAGCAGTCAGCTTCGGCGGTGTGGGTGCGATAAGTTTTGTTGTGGTATCGGCAACGCGGATAACGGCAGTTGTAGCTCCAGGTACTTTCGGCGGTGCAGTTACGGTTACAACGCCCGGCGGAACGGGTAGTTTGGCGGGCTTCAGCTTTATTGCTTCGCCGACCGTTCTGAGTTTCTCGCCAACGAGTGCGGGAGTAGGAACAACAATTATTATATCGGGAGCAAACTTTACGACGACGGCAACCGTGAGCTTCGGTGGCGTTCCGGCAGCAGGAGTCACGATTGTGTCGCCCACGCAAATACGGGCAATTGTTCCCGTCGGAACAACGGGCGGTACAGTTGCAGTTACAACACAAGGCGGTACAGCATCTCTCGGTGGCTTTAGCCTTATCAATGCACCAAGAGTATTTTCATTCGCTCCAGTCTCGGCATCTTCGGGGACAATGATAGTTATTACCGGCGCAAATCTGACCGGCGTAACCACAGTACGCTTTGGAGGTGTTGCGGCGCTCGGCGTTACGCCTATCTCTGCAACAGAAGTACGTGCTGTCGTAGGAACCGGTGCAAGTGGTAGTGTCTCGGTCACAACGCCGGGCGGCACGGGAGCGCTGACAGGATTTACCTTTATTGGTCCGCCTACTATATCGGGCTTTACACCTACGAATGCGGGTTCGGGAAAAATAGTAACCATTGTCGGCACAAATTTTACCGGAGTAAGCAGCGTTAGTTTCGGCGGTACGCCTGCGGCAAGTTACACTGTTCTTTCTCCAACGCAGATATCTGCGGTTGTTGGCGCGGGGGCAAGTGGCAGCGTTGCAGTTTCAGGACAAGGTGGCAATGGAAGTTTACCGGGCTTTACCTTTATTCCTGCGCCTATCGCCACATCGTTTGCGCCCTCAAGCGGTGCTATTGGTGCGGTTGTTACTATTACGGGTAGAAATTTTGTGGGAGCCCATACAGTTGCCGTAGGCGGTATGAGCATACCATTTGCTGTTGATAATGATGGACAAATTACCTTTACAATTCCTCTGACTGGCGTAACGACAGGTATTATTACCATCGCAAGCCCCGGCGGCGTTGGGCTGTCGCAGCAAGCATTCCGCTTTATTCCGCCACCAACCATCAGCTCGGCGGGGGCTGTCCAAAGCCGCCAGGGATTGATATTGCGCATATCGGGTGCGAATTTCACCGGTACGACGCTTGTAAGCATTGGGAAAGTGAATGTTCCTTTCACTGTTGTTAATTCATCGCAAGTAACAGCAGCACTGCCGTCGGGAGTTTCGCTGAACGACGTTGTAACGTTGCTCACACCCGGTGGGAAAGCGCAAACCTCAGGAATAAATGATATACCTTCCATTCGCGCGGTCTCGCCTACACGCGGAGTCGCCGGAACACGTGTTGTCATTACCGGACAAAATCTGGGTGGTACAACGCAAGCAGGTATTGGTGGAGTGAATGTCGCATTCCAAGTGATGAGTCCGACAGAAGTTGTTCTCACTATTCCGCCGACAGGTGCGTCCGGTACGATTGGTCTGACGACGCCTCTGGGTGTTGTTACCACGACCTCTACATTTACGCTTATTACGTCGGCGCCGTTTATTGCGGACTTTAGCCCGAAACAAGGAGATATTGGCATACCGGTACGCGTAATCGGTGAGAATTTGAGCGATGTGACCAGTGCTCTCATTGGCGGCGTGAACGTTTCTTTCCGAGTGGTAAGTGCCACGGAAATTATTCTGACAATTCCGATAACTGGCGCTACAAGCGGCTCGATTGTTCTTGTTTCGCCGAATGGTATCGCTCTGTCCAATGTGGCTTTTGTCTTTACTCCCGACGGTGTCATTCCACCGACCAAGGAAACGGTTCCTGTTGGCACAATAAAATGCTATCCTAATCCGGCATCGGATAATATCACCGTGGCATACACTCTTGATGTCCCACAATCAGTAATTATTCGACTCTTAGATATTCTTGGAAACACTATACAAGTAGTGGAAAAAGGAATTCAAGATGGCGGAGAATATACGACAATACTGCCATTGGTTTCTTACGCGCATGGCACGTATATCGTGGTGGTTGAAACTCCGACTAGACGGATGCAATCGCTATTTTCCATCATCCGATAATGTATCCGAACCCGAATTCAAGAGGAATAATAATGCACGTTTTGCGTACACGTATGAAATATCGCTTTGCTTCGATAGTTGGTCGTTTTGTCCTGACGATTGTCACAATCGTTATGGCGATAGCGCTGGGTAGTAGGACGATGCTGGCGCAAGATGTGAGCAAAGTTGATATTCGGACGTTGGACGACCTTTCTTTCGACCAGCTTTTGGATATAGATCTTTTGCAAGTAGCGTCGAAAAAACCTCTTTCCAAGAAAGATGTTCCGGGCGTGGTGACACTCATTAAACGTGAGGAAATTCAAAACTCCGGTGCACGAGACCTAACGGATGTGCTACGGATGGTGCCGGGGATGGAGTTTGGGGGCGACGTTCAGGGTATTGTCGGTCTTGGTAGTCGTGGTAATTGGGCAAACGAAGGTAAGGCATTTGTGATGATAGACGGTCTGCAAATCAATGATTTCCTTTTTGCGACGGTGCCGATTGCTAATCGTTTTCCCATAGACAATATTGAGCGAATTGAGATTATTCGCGGTCCAGGCTCATCGTTCTATGGCGGTTTTGCGGAATTGACCGTTATCAATATCATCACCCGCGCACCGCAAGACATTAACGGGCTAACCATTTCCGGTAATGGCGGTCAGATGGCAAGCGCTCTGGGACGATGGAACGGCAATCTTTCTTTTGGGAAAAAATTTGGTGAAGTTGCCGTTGGTGTCTCAGCATTCATGGGACAGGCAAATATGAGCGACCGCACATACACTGGCTTGGACAATATTTCTTTCCCAATGGCAGGCAACCAAACGATGTCGCCGCTCTTTGTCAATGCGACCGTAAAAGCAGGTAATTTTCAAGCCCGTGTATTGTACGACCGCTACAATACTACCATGCGAAATGGCATCGGGACGACGCTCCCGCAGAACTTCAGCACCAATTTCACGTCGCTTATTGCTGATGCGCGTTATGACTTAAAAATCTCTGACAATGTTACTCTGACCCCGCGCGTGAATTACACACGGCAGCAGCCTTGGAATCTCGCCGATTCATCGGCGGTAGATCCCGCTTCAAAGTTTAACTTTTTGGTGATTGACAAAACAGTCGAGCGGCTCTTCGGCAGTCTCCAGATTTCGGCAGACGTATCCAAGAACCTCTTTTTTACGCTCGGTACAGAATACTACATTGATAACGGAACCGCCTCGCCGCTTGACCCGCCGTCATCGCTTTGGAACGATACCAGTGGTAATGCGAGTCGGGCAGTTCAATACAATAATTTCGGCGTGTTTTTGCAGACGCTCTTGACAACGGACATTGTGAACGTGAATGCGGGGCTTCGTTTGGACAGGCACAGCGCCGTGCCGCTTGCAGTTGTTCCGTGGCTGGGATTAACCAAAACGATTGGAAATTTCAACGTCAAGGCGCTTTTCGGTCAGAATTTCCGCGCCCCATCCATCGAAAATATTCGGCTCTATCCTCAGATTAAACCTGAACTTACGACGGCATTGGAGATAGAATTTGGTTATCAGCTGCAATACAATATGTTTGTATCAGCAAATATTTTCGATATTTCTATCAAGGATGCTATTATTTTTGGCGGCGGTGGATATAGAAATTTCGAGCGAACACAAACGCGTGGTGTGGAATTGGAGTACTTCTTCAAGGACTCGTGGGGAAGTATCAACGTGAACTACTCATTCTATGTGGCAAATAGCGACGGTCTTTCCGATAGCGTACGAGCTTTGAATCCATACCGCGTCTGGAGTTTTCGTACTGATGCAAACGGCAAGCAAGAATCTCTTTTTACCAATGATAATGTTTTGTTAGGATTTGCACCGCACAAAGTTACCGTGAACTCGTCGCTCAATCTTTCATCGCTTGTCGATGGTCTAAGCATCAATCCCTCGTTTATATTCCTGAGCAGTCGCTATGCCGTCTCGCAGGTGAAGATACTGGAAGGAACTCAAAGCGTAGAGGAAACGAAGCCTGTTGCACTCTTGAATATATTTGTCAACTATAAGAATGCGTTTCAATTACAGGGCTTGGATATTGGCGTTGGCGTGTATGATGCGCTTGATGCGAAGTATGATTTTATTCAACCCTACAACATAGGAAATGCGGTTTTGCCGGGACCATCGCGGGAAATAGTCGCCAAACTTGCATATCGCCTTCGGTTTTAGAGCCGGTAGGTATGCTGCACTGTTCTTCACTAAATCTTCACGATGGTTGATTTTGTACCAATACTTTTTCATGGAAATTATGAATACGAGAAAAACGTCTGGCTTATATTTCAAACTACTACTCTCTCTGGTAGTAAGCCTCGTTATCACAAGTATTGTTCCCGCCGGAGCACAGGAGATTCCTGTGCCGGTGAACCTTCACGTGGTGCTGCTCAAAAAGGTTTTTTCTCTCAATAAAAACCTTCAAGGCAAGCAAGTGAAAGTTGTTATTGTCTTTACTGATGCTTCCTCCATTATTAAAGACGAGGCATTGACGGGCTTTGTTGCCATTGGGATTCAAGCCACAGCTTGTAAACTGCAACAAATGGCGAGAGAAGCCAGTGATGCTGATGTTATCTACATCGCACCCGGCGCAGGGGCAGCACAGAAGTTCTGCGAGGACAAGGGAATTCTTTCCATTACAGGAATGCCTTCCTTGACAGAAAATGGTACAACGTCTGTGGCTATTGGTATTGAAGCGGGAAAACCGAAAGTATTTATTCACCTTCCCCGCACGAAAGCTGAAAAACAGGAGTTCTCTTCAGATTTGTTCAAAGTAGCGAGGGTGTTTCGATAATCTACTAGACATTCTGAAAATCAAGAAGAACATCAAAACTATTGAAGGCATCGTCCAGAGCAGCCTGAGCGTTGGTAACATCAGCGATGGCTGCTGCGTGATAGTAAGCAGTACGAGAAAACCTGAATAAATCTCATTCCACAAAGTTCTTGTGGAAATTGGCGTAGAGGGGATTGTGGAAAAGTAAAGAGAATATCTGCTTCCTCGCCATTATCCTCAAATTCAGTTTCTGATATTGCCCCTAATAAGCGTATCATGGGTCGCATTTAGGAGGTGTTTTATTACCTTCCATACATGAGGAAAAACGGTTCTTGAAGTCACGGTTTGTTTTTTCTCATTACTGAATAGTTATCTCTCAAGTCGCTTATCACCACGCTTTTTGTAGTATTATGTTTCAAGCCCTTCTCCAATCTCTCGCCAAGGACCCAACGACAACGAACCCGCAATACCTTGTGGATATCGTTGCCATTCTGCGCCCCTCGCGCATGACTTTTAACAAAAACGCCATTGCCGAGCAGCGTTTACGGCAATTACTCGCAATGCTCCAAGAGTATCAGCCTTTTCGAGAGGCACTTTCTGCCTACATTGAACGCCTATTGAATAATTCCTCGCATTTGTCGCTCTATGCCGAATCGGGAGTGCAGTCGCAGCACGGCTTTTTCAGCGAAGCATTTCAGAAAATTACTCATCTTATTCTGCCGCCTGCCCACAATGCTGATACGCTCAGAGGCATTATCAATCTTGTCTTCGACGATAACAGCGATCACGAATGGTTCTGCGCTCTACCGGATGCAATGCTGGTCGAACTTCTTGAAATGCTCGGCTTTGCTACACCCAATAGCACGGTGGATATTTTCACGGGAACATACAATAAACTACTCAATGCAGTGCTGGTACTATCGCATAAACTGGCGGCAATGGGCACGGAATCGGATGTAATAGTCCGGCTGCCCAAAGCAAGTGATGAAGAGCATAGTATTGTTGAGAAAAGCCTACCTTTTTTGGAACAGAGCCGTGAGCTGGTGCGCTATGTGGAAAGGATTCGTGCGAACAATACAGCACCTTCCAAAGCTGACAGCAGTGATGCGCAGCACGCGCTCGTGATGCTTTCGCAGTGTGAGGATTGCATAGAATATATTCGTCGCCATCGGCATAGTTCGGGAGCAAGCCTCAGCCTGACGTACCAGATTCAGCGTATCGTGCAGCATATTGAACGACTCCGCTCGCTCATTTACCTCACCTTTAGCCCTACTGTCAATGAGCCTCACGAGCTACAAAGCGCCATAGTACGGCTTTGGAAAGAAACCGTGGAAGCGGAGGACACCGACCACAGTCTTATCAAGCACTACGCCCACAATACAGCACTGCTCACCTTTCAAATCGTGGAGAACGCAGCAAAGACGGGTGAACATTACATCACCACGACCCGTAAAGAATTTATTGCCTTTTTCACTTCCTCTATGGGCGGCGGGTTGATAGTGGCGTTTATGACGTGCATAAAATTGTGGGTGACATACCGTCATTTACCGCCCTTCGGCGAGGCACTTTTGTACAGTCTGAACTATTCTATCGGCTTTATGCTGATTCATATTGTGGGTTTCAAACTTGCCACCAAGCAGCCCGCAATGACAGCTTCAGCCATTGCCGAGTCGCTGGATGTGCGGCGGAAGTCGGTATCAAGCGGAGAAATTTCGCTGCAAAACTTAGTCGAAACGATTGCTAAAGTATCACGCAGCCAACTCGCCTCCTTTGCCGGAAATGTCGTTGTGTCGTTCCCTGTGGCGTGTGTATTGGCGGCACTCTACTATTTGCTTACTACCTCGCCAATGGCGGACGTTGCAAAAGCACATAAAATGATTAACGAGCTTCACCCTTTCCTCAGTTTATCGCTCATTCATGCCGGTATTGCAGGCGTGTTCTTATTTTTGTCAGGCTTGATTTCGGGATATTACGACAATAGTGTTGTTTTCAACAATATCCCAGAACGTCTTCGGCAGCATCCTGTTTTGCGCCGAATGCTCTCCAAGCCTAAACTGGAGCGCTTTGCGAACTATGTAGAAAACAACTTGGGTGCGCTGGCAGGAAATTTTTTCTTCGGATTTATGCTTGGCACAGCTTCCACTATTGGTTTTATCGTAGGCTTGCCGTTTGATATTCGCCACATTACTTTTGCCGCCGCCAGTTTTGCGATTGCGCTTGTGAGTTTGTTCGTGAATGGCGAAACGGTCAGCACGGGAACGGTTTTATGGACAGTTCTGGGAATCGTCGGAATTGGCGCAATGAACTTTCTCGTGAGCTTCAGTCTTGCACTTTTTGTTGCCGTTCGTTCGCGCAATGTCAATTTTCGCCAGAGCGCCGAACTGGTCAGCCTTCTGGGGAAATATTTTCGGTCAAACACCCGTGATTTTTTCTTTCCGCCTAAAAATTCTCACGTTAAAAATCCTCAAAGCGCAGCGTAAAGCCGATATAATGTTCCGGCAGGACGGATAGCGTTTGCACAGTGCTTACCTTGGCATAGCGGTAGAGAAATTGAAGATTGACATGGCGAATAAGTTCCAGCCCACCCGCCAGCGTGAGTGTGAAGCGGTCTTCGCGGTCGCCTTCCAAAAATACAACCGTCGTGCGGTCGATGGGATTAAACGCAGAATCACGACGAATCGTGTACAACACATCACCGCCAACGTTAGTCTGAAGCCGTCTTTGTGCATCGTAGGCATTGCGTCCGTGCCGCCTGTATGCAGCAGTGAGCGATAGCGGGTAACGCCCGCCCCAGAAATAACGAACTTGTGCTTTAATTTCATCGGAATTTGGCGGTAAGTTTCCGGCAAGCAAGATTCCGTCTTGCGTCATGGCATTTTGGCGAGAAAAGTGCGTGTACGTGTAGGGCGTAACCATCGCATATTCGAGCGTTGCATCTAGCGGTATGCCGCTCGAAGAGAGCATTACGCCGAGATTCCATGCAATTTTATTTTGCCACCAATAGCGTCCATTTGTATCCGCGCCAAGCCGACCAAACTCAACGTCATCTAGCATAAACGTTCCTTTTATCTGTACTCCTGCGAGCGGTCGGAGCGTCGCATCCACACCAAGTGCGGCGTTATCGCGGTCACGGAGATTGTCACTTGTGCCTTTGAGGAAGGAAAACGGTGTCATGTATGCCAACTCCAGTCCGCGATTGCTGTACACGACCGACTCCCAAATGCCCGCTTCGCCCCAAGCTCCACGCACTGCGGCTCGGTGATACGCCATAAACTTTGATGGAACAACGGTTTCTGCGCCCGCAGAACGGGGATTGATATTGCCATTCAAGTCAAGCGGCTCAGCAAGCAAACTAAAATGTGTGAAACGATACTCAAAACCTGTTTCCGACGCAGGATTATTCTCCGGAAAGCGTGCGCCAAGCATGAAAGCATCAGCAGAAATGCTATTGTCCGACATAATTCCCCGCGTCATGTAGCCCGAACCGATAAGCCGCGTCTCACGCCCCACACCCGCATAAAACCAGCGATGGTCAAATCGCACGTGCGATTCGGCAAAATTGATAAAACGCGGATTATAGAGCCGAAATGTAGGGTTTTTGAATAACTGCGGGTCTTGCTTCAGAAATGCTGAATCACCTTCGGTATTGCCCACAAATACGCCTGTGCTGGAACCTTGCAGAAAAAAGCCAAGGGCGCTGTCAATCGTCCCGAAGATGCGCCCGCCGTAGGTGCCGAGAAGCGCACGATTATTGCCGCTTGCAGCGCGAACATCTACCGACAGAAGTGGTGTAACTGTGACGGTGATAGAGGTAGAAGTATAAAAGGCAAGAAATTTTTCATCATTCGTCAGCAATCGGCTAAAAAAGAGTTGCGCCGAATCGCTTGGTGTAGAAAAGACGACCGCTCGCGCGGTAGGCAAAAGACGAAATTCGCGCTCAAAGCCCGCAAGCGTTGACTGTTCTGCTCCGGAAAGCAGCGTATCGTGCCTGCGCATGACCTCCAGCGCCGCAATAATTTCTTTTCGCTGAAGTGGCAGCGCTGTGGAGGAGAAATTTGAGAATACGCCTCGTGCTTCGGCGTGTATAAGAAAATCATAGACCGGATGCGCCACAGGCACATGCTCGACTTGAGCAGTAAGATTGTGTGCGGCAGCAAGCCCCAAAAGACAAACTAACACAATGAATAATGTTCCTAAAGGAGTAGATTTCATGCGGTGAAGGGACGATTGAAGAATTAGTTTGTGGCTGACGAAGAAAATAGTTTGCCAATTTATCAAAAAACTACGCGCTCTCCAAGTTGCGCCCGATGATGGAAGCGGCACAAAAGAAAAATTGGCAAAAAAGCCATGAAAAGAATATCTTTGAGCCTTGAGAAAACAAATAGAGAAAATAAGAACCAAAACGAATTTTTTCACTTATCCATGCTTTTATGAAATTTGGCATACTCACCGGCGGTGGCGATTGTCCCGGCATGAACGCATTCATACGTGCTGTTGTGCGTACAACGCTGAATGCTCGCCCGCAAACTTCTGTCTGGGGCGTAGTGGACGGTTGGAAAGGATTGCTGGATAATAATTTCAGCCGCCTGAATAAACTTGATGTTGCCGGCTTAACCAGTCGCGGTGGCACAATTCTCGGCACCACGCGCGTCCCGGAATTGGCGACCGATATGGATTTGCAAGAGACCTTAGCGCGAAACTTGCATGACAACGGCTTTAACTACCTTTTTGTCTGCGGTGGTAACGGCAGCTTGAAAGCCTCCAATGCGCTCAATACCATCGCTCGCCGCGAGGGGCTGCGTACTAAATTCCTCGTCTCGCCCGGCTCCATTGACAACGATGTATGCAACACCACAGGCTCGTCCATTGGCTTTTACAGCGCTTTAGACAAAAGTCTGGAAATGCTGGAGTGGATACGCGACACAGCAAGCTCGCATCGGCGCTTGTATCTGGTGCGCTCAATGGGTCGTAAATCTGCATACTTGGCACTGTATTCGGGCATTGCTTCCGGTGCGGAATATGTCATTATGCCGAATGAAGACGTGGATTACGAACACGTAGCGACGGTTATTGCCGAGCGCGACAAGGATACACGTATTATTGTGAGCGAATCCTATCCGAAATCGCTGGACGAAATCCGCACGACACTCGAAAGTATCTTTGCGCATCGCGGCATCAAGCGCGAGGTGCGGTCTGTGGACATGGGGTATTTCCAGCGTGGTGGCAAGACTTCTGTCACGGACATTCTCCGTGCGAGCTGGATTGGCTATCGCATGGTGCAGGATGCGTTCAACGGCTGTGAAAGCGGCTTCTACACTGCATATTACACCGGACACTCGCCCGCGCCAATGCCACTGGAAGAAGCTGCTGCCGACGAAGCAAGCTATGATTCGATTCCGCAAGAGTTTATTGATTTTGCGCTCGCACTACGGTAATCGGCACTACGGTACTACGAATAAAGGATACACTTTCCTTGCAACGATTATGAACATTCTCACACCGGAACTGCTGATTATGGCGTACCAACAAGGGTATTTTCCCATGGCAGAGCCGGACGGCGAGATGTACTGGCACTCACCCGACCCGCGCGCCATTATACCGCTTGACCACGTTCATATTTCGCGGTCGCTGCGCAAGACCGTTGCAAAGGGCATATACGAAACTCGCATTGATACTGCTTTCCAAGAAGTCGTTATCAACTGCGCCGAACGCGAAGAAACGTGGATTTCTGATGAAATTATTGATGCCTACACGCGATTACACGAACTAGGCTTCGCACATTCGGTCGAAGCGTGGTATGAAGACCGCCTTGTTGGGGGCTTGTACGGCGTTTCGCTTGGTGGCGCATTCTTTGGCGAGTCCATGTTTGCGCAGATGTCCGATAGCTCGAAGGTCGCATTTGTGCATCTTGTGGAGCATTTGCGCCATCAGGGCTTCATTTTGCTGGATTCGCAGTATTTGAATGCTCACATTGCAAGTTTCGGTGGAATTGAAATACCCAGAAACGAGTACTTGAGCCGTTTGGCAGTAGCTACTCGTTTACCGTGTACGTTTATCTAAATCATTGTGGTTCACCGTTTTTAAGGATTTTCATTATGGCTCGATTTGACAACAAAGTTGTTTTTCTGACCGGAGGCGCGACCGGCATCGGGCGGGCAACCGCGCTTGCTTTTGCCCACGAAGGCGCACGAGTAGCGGTTTGCGACGTAGCCGAGGCGCAAGCGCAGGAAACGGTGAAGCTCATCACCGATGCAGGCGGAACAGCACTGTTCATTAAGACCAATGTGGCATCGGCGTCGGAAGTTGAATCGGCTGTGCAGCGTACCGTTGCTGAGTTTGGTGGACTGCATATCGGCATTAACAACGCCGGAATTGAAGGTTCGCGCGACAAAGCCACGCATGATTACGACGAAGCGACCTTTCGCCGCGTAATTGACGTGAATCTCACGGGTGTTTTTCTTTGCATGAAGTACCAAATTCAGGCAATGCGTGAGAGCAAAGCCGGAGGTGTTATCGTGAACACCGCTTCGTTTCTAGGTCATTTTGGGATGCAATTTCACCTTGCCTACGTGACCGCGAAGCACGGCGTAATGGGCATGACCAGAGCCGCAGCACTTGAGTATGCACGTTCAGGAATCCGCATCAATGCTATTTGTCCGGGCTTTATTGATACGCCCATGACAGCCGCTCGCAACGAAAAAGACCAACAAATCATGGACAGATATTACGCCGCTATTCCTGCTAAGCGCGTGGGGCAGCCTGACGATATTGCCAAAGCAATTCTATTCCTCGCCTCCGAAGATGCCGGCTATGTCTATGGACAAGGCATGATCGTTGACGGTGGTATGTCGGCAATGTAATGGAGAAAAAATCACCAAACTTTTTTATGACCCCCATGATATTTTGGATTGCCGGAGGCTTATTTCTTGTGATACTAACTTCATTTTTATTTGAACGCTTTGTTATCGCCACACCGCCGTACAAAGGTGCTGTGAGCGACCACTTCAACGGCGAAACCTTTTTTACGCCTGGTGCGCCCCCGTCGGGGAAATTTAGCGACCTGCTGCGCTGGGTGACAAACCGTAATCCGGGCGCATGGTTGCCCACACGCGACGCATCGACCGTTCGTCAAACAACGCCGGAGGCGCGAATTGAAGCCTCGCGCATCACCTTCGTCAATCACGCCACGATGCTTATTCAAACCGAAGGTATCAACATCATCACCGACCCCGTGTGGGCAGATGTTGCTGGCGTGTTCGACCTCGTTGGTCCGAAGCGGGTACGCCCCGCCGGAGTACCGTTTGAAAAGTTGCCGCAGATTGACCTCATTTTGCTGTCGCACAATCACTACGACCACCTCGACATCGGCACAATGAAACGCCTCGCAGAGCGCTTCACGCCTACGATAGTCGTGCCGCTCGGCGTAAAAGCGTATCTGGAAAATCAAGGAATCGGCAATATTATTGAGCTGGACTGGTGGAATGAAACGCCGTTCTCGCACAACGGAAGAACGCTGCACATCCACTCGGTTCCGGCACAACATTTTTCGGGGCGGGGCGTGAGCGACCGCAACAAATCGCTTTGGTGCGGTTTTGTGGTGCAAAGTGCTCAGATGGGTGATGAAATCTATTTCGCAGGAGACTCCGGCTATGGCAGCCATTTTAAGCGTATTGGCGAGAAATTTTCCAATATCAAATGCGCCATGATACCGATTGGAGCATTCCGCCCGCAATGGTTCATGTCACCGGTGCATATTTCGCCGGAAGAAGCCGTGAAGGTGCATCAAGACACACGTTCGCACCTTAGTATCGGTATGCACTTCGGCACATTTCCCCTTGCCGATGATGGCGAAATGGAGCCAATTGAAGAACTCCACAAATCTCTCGTGCAAGCCTCTATCGAGCCAGCAGCCTTTCGAGCGCTAGACTTGGGCGATTGGATTGATTTCTAGGAATTGTTGTAGTCGGTCAGCGAAAAATTGACCATTATGTAACTGTGGAACGCAGATTCCAGGATGAGCAGAATTTTCAGGATATTCGGTACTGTAATTTTATTGAATGACGTTCCTTTTCTGAAAATCCGCTTTATCCTAAAAATCTTGTAATCTGCGTCATGTTATCTGCGTTCCGCCACCCAACCATATTCGTCGCTTCGTATTAAAGACCTGAACGGTTACGAATCGTTTTTGACACGCATTTTCATTTTTACCATTATCATGCAACGTACAGTTCTCATCATGGCAGGTGGCTCCGGCGAACGCTTCTGGCCCCTTTCGCGCCGCACCAAGCCCAAACAGCTGCTCAAACTTGTCTCGCCCGACAAAACGATGCTCGACGAAGCAATAGAGCGCATTTCGCCGCTTATTGCGCCGCAGCATATTTTTGTGATTACAAGTGAAGCATTGCAACCCATCATGCGGGAGCATCTGCCGCTTTTGCCGCCGGAGAATATCATCGCCGAGCCGATGAAACGCAATACTGCGCCCTGCATTGCACTTGGGGCAGCCTATATAGCCGAGCGCTATCCGGCGCTGAAGTCGGACGAAATCTCAATTGCCGTGCTCACCGCCGACCATTATATTGAGAACACCGAGCTTTTCTGCGCTGCCGTTGATGCCGCACTCAATCACGCCGAAACAACAGGTAATATCGTTACTTTCGGTGTCCATCCTGCCCGTCCAGCAACGGGTTACGGCTATATTGAAATTGCAGCGGTGACGCACGAAGCGAACACCACGGCACATGGCTTACAAGCTCTTCCCGTAGAAAGTTTTCACGAAAAGCCGAGTTTGGAAACGGCGCAAGAGTTTTTGCGTCAAGGGCGCTTTTTTTGGAATAGCGGAATGTTTTTCTGGCGCTTGGACACGATTGTAAGCGGCTTAGAACGCCATTTGCCGGACGTTGGTCTCAAAATCAAAACACTGCGCACGGCACTGGAAGGGAAAACCACAGAAACGCCTATCGGCGCGCCCGACGGCACTGCATCCATTTTCAAGGCAATGCCGGATATTTCGATTGACTACGGACTAATGGAGCGGGCGCACCACGTGGCAGTAGTGTGCGTAGATTTTGGCTGGGATGATGTTGGCTCGTGGGATGCATTGGAGCGCGTATATGAACCTGACAGTGCAGGAAATATCAACGTTGGCGGCTCGCTGCTGCTTGACAGCAAAAACTGTATTGTGATGAATAGTGTTGGCGACGATGTGCTTTCAGTGGCAGCGATTGGTATTGAAAATCTCGTCATCGTTGCCACCAAAGACGGCATCTTGGTTTGTCCCAAAGACCGTGTACAGGACGTTCGCAAGGTCGTAACAGCACTCCGCGAACAGAGTGGCGAAAAATTTGTGTAAAAACCGAAAGCCTACGGAACACGCACTGCCACCTCGCGCCGCGCTTCTTCGATTGCTGAGGCAAAATCTTCCGGCAACTCTGAATCAAATTCTAACCAATGATTGCCCGCAGGGTGCTTAAAACCAAGCGTTTTCGCGTGAAGTGCTTGCCTTGGGATGAGCTTCAGTAATCGCTCGCCAAGCGCTTTCCACTGCCCGCTATTCCCTGCGTAAAAAACGCTTCCGCCGCCGTATTCGTCATCGCCCACAAGCGGATGCTTGATGTGAGCGCAGTGAACACGGATTTGGTGTGTCCGTCCGGTGCGGAGCTTGAGCGCAAGCAGCGTACACGATGAAAAACGCTCCAGCACCGTATATTCCGTAATGGCAACTTTCCCGCCTTTTTGCAACACCGCCATCTTCTTGCGGTCGCGTGGCGAACGTCCCAGATTTCCTTCGATAATTCCTGCGTCATCCTTTACAATACCCCAAACAAGCGCATAATACTGCCGCTTGGCAGTGCGCTCGGCAAATTGCTTTGCCAGTCGTGCGTGTGAGACCACATCCTTTGCCACCACAAGAATCCCTGAGGTGTCTTTATCCAAGCGATGAACGATACCCGGGCGCACGGCATCGCTCGCCAACAACGCGCTTTCAGTTATTTCTTCGTCCTCGTTATTTTCATCTTCATCGTCGCCTTCGTCGTCCGTTTCCAGAAGCGGAATAGCCTCGCGCTGCCCGAAATGCCAGAGAAGCGCATTGACAAGCGTTCCGTAGCGATTGCCGAAGCCCGGATGCACCACCATTCCGGCAGGCTTGTTGATGACCAGCAATGAATCGTCTTCGTAGGCAATATCAAGCGGGATATTTTCGGGTACAAGTTCAAGCGGCGGTGGCTTCATCATCCGACACTCTATCACGTCGTTGGGCTGCGTCTTGCGGCTGCCTTTTGTCGCGACGAGACCATTCACCAAGACCGCTCCGTTTTCAATTGCTTCCTGCACTTTAGAACGTGTTGCGTTCGGCATTGCCTCGGTCAAATACACGTCAAGGCGCACAGGAGCTTGCTTTGGGGCAATGGTAAAGGTGAAAACGCGCTCAATGTACGGCGGGTAGTTCGGATTGAACTCAGGTTCTACGGCAGTTTCCATAGTGGTTGTCAGTCTTCTCTTTCGTTCTTACGGCTTTTGGGGAGCGGGCGCAATACGCACCGGTGCGGATGATGACGGCACTAATCCCAAGCGAGTCTTGGCAACAGTCGTAATGCGCTCTGGTGACTGAAGGCGAATGATTTCACCGCGCAAAAGTTCGTTCTGATGCACAAGGCGCTGATACTCTTTTTTCATGCGATCCATTTCCTCAGTCAGCTTCCCCACTCGTAGAACGTTACTCACGAAAATCACTATCACGAGCGCACTTCCTGCCAGTCCGCCTAAAACCGCCCATCGCCGCTCCATCAGACGTGGAGAGGCTTGGGTAGGTTGCTGTTGTGGTCGTTTATCGTCAGCCATGTATTTGTATGCAGTGGTGGCTTATCGTGTGAGGTCGTTGTAAAAGACGAATACCATGAAACAGAGCAGAATGATGATGCCTGCTTGCTGAACACCGAGTTTGACTTTCACGGGAATTTCGCGGCGAATAATAACTTCGATGAGGATAAAAAGAATATGTCCACCGTCTAATGCCGGAAAAGGAAGAATGTTCATCACCGCAAGGATAATTGAAAGCAGCGCCATCCAGCGTAGCAGCGCCAGAACACCGAGGTCAGCGGCTTGCTTACTCATTTTGGCAATTTGAATCGGACCGCCCACGGACTGCTTCACGGAGACTTTGCCTTTGAAAATCTGCCCGATGGAGCTGACATACATTGTAATTGTCGAGACCATTTCTTGTGTGCCGACAGCAAAAGACTCAAAAAAGCCATACTGTTGTTTTTTGAGTTCACCTGTGAAAATGCCCGCCAGCGCAACACCGATGCGTCCGTCAGCGTCGGGCGTGAGGCGACCGCTCATGAGCGAGCCGGTGCGCTTCCATTCAAGAGCAATTTCCTTGCCCTTATTTGCGCGGATTTGCTCGGCAAATTGTGAAGCGGAGAACATTGGCAAGCCGTTCAGCGTCAGAACCGTATCGCCCGACATCAAGCCCAGCTTTCCTGCTGGCTTCAGGCTTTCCACACCGGTTATCATCACGGCTGTTCCCGCAGGCAGCCAGCCAATTGGCTGCTGTGCGGCAAGCGCATCGGTCAATGTTTTGGCAGGTATGCGAAGCGGAAACTGCGAACCGCCGCGCTCGACCATAACATTGATGTCTTCGCCAACATTTTTCGTGAGCAGCAGCGTCATATCTGTCCACGACTTTGGTTTGTCGCCGTTGATGGTCAGCACTTTGTCGCCCGCTTTTAAGCCGATTGCCTCAGCAATGGTATTTTTTTCTACATGCGCAATTGTTGTCGTTTCCAGTACGGACTTACCGTCGAGCATGGCAATTCCGGTGAAAATTGCAATTGCGAGCAGAATATTCATAATCACGCCCGCCGCCATGACGAAGATTTTTTGCGCCGCATTTTTGGAGCGGAATTCCCACGGCTGCGGTTCGGAAGCAAGAAATTCCGTGTCCATGCTTTCGTCGATCATCCCAGAAATCTTGACATAGCCGCCGATGGGAAGCATGGCAATACGGTAATCCGTGACTTTTGCATCCACGACTTGCTGCTCCTGCTCTTCAGAGAGCGAACCGAATTTTACGCCGTGAACTTTATTGAAGCCCACAACGCGGTTGCCCATGCCGACGGCAAAGGTTTCCGCATACATACCCGTCATGCGGGCTGCGAGGAAGTGTCCAAGCTCGTGGACAGTAACGAGAATGCCCAGCACAAGAACGAAACTGAGCGCGATGGTAAGAAATTCCATAGTGGTCAAAAAATGAAAATGATGAGATTATATGCGGTTTGAGTTATTTTTGTCGTGTTCCAGATGGCTTCTTTGCCAGTAGGAGGTGCTTCGCAAGTTTTCTTATGCAATAGACGAATTACCACCGACAATAGTTGTTCCATTTGTTTTCGACAGAAAGACCGTTGGTGTACTCATGCCCTCGCGCACGAGTGATTCCGCCAGTGCGCGGGTTTTTTTGTCGGTCTGCACAATGTCTTCCAGCGATGGCGTGTCAATATGCGTAATTTTTTCCAAACACGTTTCAATCAATCGCGGAATATCTAAAAAGCCAATGGTGGATTGCAGAAACGACGCAACGGCAATTTCATTCGCTGCGTTCACAATGCACGCAGCAGTACCGCCTTGGGCAAGGGAATCGAAAGCGAGGCGCAAGCAGGGAAACCGTACCACATCCGGCGGGAAAAACGAAAGGTTCTGCAAGGCGCATATATCCATGCGTTTGAAGTTCGACGGATAACGGTGCGGCAGACTGAGCGCGTAAGCAATGGGAATTTTCATATCCGGCAAGCCCAACTGAGCCTTCACCGAGCCATCACAAAACTGCACCATCGAATGAATGATGCTTTGCGGATGCACGACGACCTCGATTTTATCTGCCCCTACGCCAAAGAGCCAGTAGGCTTCGATAATCTCAAAGCCTTTGTTCATCAGCGTTGCCGAATCAATCGTGATTTTGCTGCCCATAGACCAGTTCGGGTGCTTGAGCGCTTGGGCGGGCGTGACGTTTTCAAGCTGTTCCAGCGTCCATTCGCGGAAAGGTCCACCGGAAGCAGTCAGAATCAGCTTTTCCACTTCGCTGAGAAATTCACCTGCCAAACATTGCAAAATGGCACTGTGTTCGCTATCCACTGCGATAATCTCCACGCCGTGCTTGTTTGCCTCCGGCATAATCACTACACCCGCGCTCACGAGCGTTTCCTTGTTCGCCAGGGCAATGGGAGTACCTTGCTGAATAGCAGCGTAGTTCGGCAGCACACCGCTAAAGCCCACCAGTGCCGACAGCAGAATGTCATTCTCTGGTGCGGCGGCGGCGGCGCATACGCCCTCATCACCGCACAAAATCTTGCCCGCAAAGGAGGTGATACGCCGGAACTCATTGTAGGCTTTTTCATCGGCAAGGGCAACGCCGTGCGGTACAAAACCGTGCTTCCGGAGACGGTGCAGTTGTTCTTCTAAAAGGTCGAAGCGCGTGTTCACGGTGAGCCAACCCAAACGAAATTCGTCAGGATGAGCAATCACGACATCCAGCGTTTGTACGCCGATGGAGCCGGTTGCGCCGAGTAGGGAGAGTGTGCGGGACATTTTCTAAGGATGGTGAGGGATGTATTTTTAATTTTTCACGCCGTATCCAGCGTATGCTTAAGTTTCGCCGCAAAAGAATAGCCTTCGTCAATGAGAATATCCGTTCCTCGGTCGGCGACAAATTCTCGCATTGCATTGTGGCGCTCTTCGCTCAGTTCGCCCGTTACCATTATCCAATAGCGCTTTCTCAGTTCCGGTGAGGGCATAATACTGGAAAAAGTAATTTCGGGAAATTTCTGTTGCGTCTCGTTGAAGAGCATCATGGCGAGTTCTCTAGCTTTGCGGGTCATGGCTTTATAGGCTGGATGATGCAAGTTCATAGAGTCGATACCAACAATTTTCCTGCAATCTGCAAAAAATATGTATCGGACACAACAAAAACACCACCGACCCTTCGCGTGCCATTCAATCCCGCTCTTGAAGCTCGTAGCGTTACTCCTGTTGGTTGATGAGACTGAGCTACTCAGCCATGTTATCGTTGAAATATCACGCTGCGAATATACAATCTTCGGGAGGTTCGTAGAAACTAAAATCTTGGGCTAAAGCCCATAGGTTTGAGGAGCATTGGAGGTTCATCAAACCTACATTCTCAAAAAATATACAGACTATGGAAGGAAATACGTTGCTTTTTAATGACAGAATATTTACTTTACACCATCGAACTGCCTATCTATTCAAATTTGATGCAACTATGCCTACTTCCCCTGCCACCCGCCGCAGTACAGTGCTGCTTTCTCTTCCTTTTTTTGTGCTATTTTTCTTGACAATTCCTTCAAAAGTTTCTGCCCAGCAATCTGATGATGGAAGTTGGAGATATGAAGAGCATTGGTACAACCTCCAAATGGAAGCCTTTCGTTATCCAGGTCGTTCTGAACTTCCTCCTAATTTGTGGGCTAAATTTGATCAACAGTACTTCGCTAAGTTAAATGAACCATACCTTGAAAAGGCTTTCCGTCTTGGCGCATTAGCTGGTGGTGGAATAAATTTCCATGATGCCGCATTCAATCTGCCCGGATACTTTCTTGAAAGTCAAACAAGAATCTTTAATACTACTGTTTCCCCCTCCTCCACAACATTTACCGCACCAAGCGTTTCGCTCGGTATTGCAGCGGAACTTCCCTTAACAGAAATTTTTGCCATTGGTCTTCGGCTTTATCAATCCACTCAAAGTGCTTCTCTCGTCATGAAAACCTATTCATTTTCATCCAAATTTGATGTTTCCCTGACCACTCTCACATCAGAAGCTCTTGCTATTTTTACTTTGGGCGAGCACTGGAGAACATACCTTGGCTTTGCTTTTTCAGGCTTGATTGGCAGACAGTATTCATTTCCAAACTCGACTGCCAACAGTTACTCAAGCCCTGCTAGCGATATTCTCGAGTCAACAAATCTTGTAGTTTCACCATTGGTGGGTGTTGGTTACGACATTTTTCTCACCACGCCAAAATCTCCTTTTGGAGGTCGCTGGGTATTGACCCCAGAAGTGATGGGTATGATAGGGCTGAATCAATTTCTCGGAAATTTATCTTCTCAGGAGCGTTGGTCTCTATCACAACTGCGATTCGGTATCAACATTTCCTACCAATGGCACGGTAATAAACCAACGATTATTCCTTAGGAACGGGTCAAAAACAAGTGGTCAAACTTTTCTTTGTGGCACAGATATTCTTGTCTGTGTAACTCTTGAACATCGCTTCAAACCTCACAGACAGGAATGTCTGTGCTACCGAAGCCAAAAGAACTTTAGCAACTTATTTTTCTGACGTTCCTTAGCATATCATTCTTCAAAAGACAAAATGTACGTCAATCTCCCCGCTTTCAATGCGGCGAGAAGAAAATACGGCTGAGACGACTCGAGCAAAAGAAATAGTCGGGCATTCCGACAATGTCGCACACCGCCTCCAAATCGTTTTTGGTATAAGAGTGAATTACTCCTCTACGCTTCTGCGCTTCACAAAAGACGCTCCCAGCGCCAGCGCAACGAGCAAACACGACGCTATCGGCAACCAATCACCAAAGCGTACATAGAGTGTCTCGCCCGTAAGCAATGGCAGGGCTTGTGCCAGTGCGGTTTGGGTGTCTATTTCCGTGCGCTGAAGCGACGTACCTAGCGGCGTGAGGAAGCCGGAAACACCGGTATTGCCGCATCGAGCCAGATAGCGCTTACTTTCCACAGCCCGCATTGCAGCTATCATATAGTGCTGCTCGGGTCCGGGCGTGTGATTGAACCAACCATCATTTGTAATCACCACAAGCAGCGTTGCGCCTTTGCGGGCATAATCTGCCACAAACGCCGGATAAATAGATTCAATACAGATCACCGCTCCAATCTGCGCCGTGTCCGATTCTCGCTTAAGCGGAAGCGGCTTCTGTTCTCGTCCCAAGCCCCATCCAGATATACCAACACCCCACGTTAGCGCTTTGACGGCAAAAGAAATTTTTTCTGCGTAGGGAACACGCTCCGCAAAAGGTGTGAGCTTCATCTTGCGGTGAACCGCAATAGCGGGCGGATACGGCATGAATGGGTCGCTGTGAGTAATGTCCGTGCGCGGCGCAAGCATCATAGCGGAATTGAAACTTTCGGCATAGAGCGTATCGAACATACGCGGTATCACCGAAGCCGTAATGGGGGCTTCTGCGCGTGTGCGGTAGATGCGGTCGGTCGGTAGCCCGCTCAGGATGCCGATTCCCGTGCTATCCGTCCATGCGCGAAGCCCATCAAGGTACGGGAAATTCTGCATAATCAAAATGCGATATGGAATTGCCGTCTCGCTCCAGAGCGTGAAATCAAGACGCGAAACGCCTTTGGGAAGGTGTAAACGCAGCGAATCTACCAAATGCAGATGCAGTGCGACCTGTTCCTGAGCGCTTCCCTGCCACTTTCCCCAGGGGTTGATATTGGGCTGAATAATGCCTACCGACACGCTTTTGTGGGACTGTAGCAAGGCTTCATGCTGAAAATTACGCACTTGCCAAACACCATACCCCAGCATACAGAGGAGCAAGCCCAGAACACTAACGACTTGCAAACGGCACAGGTACAAGGTTTTGGTCAAACGTACCGCAAGGGAATCGATTGCGACGGGCAAACCGCGAAACGTGAAAAAACACGCCGCAAGCAACGCATTGACGGCAACAATACACCACGAAAGCCCCCAGACGCCAGTAATATCGGCGATTTGGATGAGCGGCGTATAGAATGCTTGCGTGTAGCCCAGAGCCTGCCATGGGTACGAAGCCTCGCCCAAGCCATGCAACCACTCAAACGCCGCCCATAAAAATGGCAGCATCGCGAGTGCGGAAGCGCGTCCGAGGCGTTTATGCAAGAATGTGTAGCCAAACATCGGCACCGCAAAAAAGAGGGGATGCCCCAGCCAGAGCGCTATTCCAGCTGCCATCAGGTACGGATCTGCTTCGCGCTGCCATGAACTAACCCACCAGTTGCTTACACCCTGAAACACAAAAAATGTCCAATACAAGCGCCGCAGCGTTTGCATCACACCGCTTGTCCGCTCCAACACCACCAGAAGCGGTAAAAATCCGATGTACGCAAGTACGCCCAAATGAAGCGGCGCAAAGCCTATTCCCAACAAAATGCCGGAAAGAGTCAGAAACGCAGTTATTCGGAGGTTGTCGGGGCGGAAAATGTTCATGCGGGTTGAAGGTGAATTGGTGAAAAGAGATGATGCTTGATTGAGATAATGCGGTGCGGTCAATGGGATAAACACTCACGGAGGATAATCGTTGCAATGCGCTCCGCAGCTTTTCCATCCCAAAGCGGTGGAACGGAAGCCGGCACGCCGTCCGTGCGAAATACACCTTTGAGCGCGTTCTGAAGCGCTGTTTGGATGTTTTCTTGTGTGGGCGGGACGAGAATGTTTGTGCCATACTCGCACGTCGCGGGGCGCTCGGTCGTGGTGCGAAGCGTCAGGCACGGTACACCAAGCGCAGTTGTTTCCTCCTGCACTCCGCCGGAATCGGTCATCACGAACCGCGCGTTCATCATCAGCGCAAGGAAATTGACGTAGCCTTGCGGTTCGGTGAGAACAAAGCGCGGGCTTGATTCTATCAGGTTCAGTAGTCCAAAACGCTCCAGATTTTTCCGTGTACGCGGATGCACAGGAAAGACGACCGCACACTCGCTTGTTGCCTCGAAGAGCATAGTTATCAGTGCTCGTAGTTGTGCGACATCGTCCACATTCGAGGGACGATGCAGCGTTACAAGCGCGTACTCTTTTGATGCAACGCCGAGTTCGTTCAGAATTGATGCTTGGCGGGCTTTGGGAAGCGCGAAATGCAGCGAATCAATCATGGTGTTTCCCACCAAAAACAAGCGCTCTTTGCGGAAGTTCTCGCGTAGCAAATTATCCATACCGCTCTGCTCGGTAACAAAGGCATAATCGGAAAGCGCATCCGTCGCAATACGGTTCAGTTCTTCCGGCATGGTGCGGTCGCCGCTTCGCAAGCCGGCTTCTACGTGCGCCACCGGTATTCCCAGCTTCGTGGCGGTGAGCGTGGCTGCGATGGTGGAATTAACATCGCCCACCACCAGCACCAGTGCGGGCTTTGATTCCAAACACACCTTCTCAAATTCCATCATTACCCGCGCCGTCTGCTCGGCATGAGAACCCGAACCAATACCGAGGAAATATGCGGGTTCCGGCATTTCGAGGTCGTGGAAAAATGCGTCCGACATCGCGGCATCGTAATGCTGCCCCGTGTGAACGATGCGATGCTCCACGAGCGCCAACATTTCCGGCGTGGCAAAGACACGATGCAAAGGAGCAACTTTCATAAAGTTCGGACGAGCACCGACGACAGAAAGAATCAGGGGTTTGGGCATTGTGTGTTGGTTGTTGAATGGAATGACGGCTTAGGGATTATCCAGCGCAAAATTGAACTCTTTGGTGAGCTGCTCGGTGAGATAATCGCGTCTGTGCTGCTCGACGTACTCCACGTGGGGCTTCATCGGCGTTTTTGCTTTGTGGTCTTGATAGAGTTGCAGCAGCGCAATTTTGATTTGATGCACATTATCAGGTTCGGTTACGATAGCCGCACCGTACTTTTGTGCCGCTTGCTTTAATGCTCCCTCCGGCACGCTGACCAGAAGCGGCTTCTGGCTGCCGAAATACTCGTAGAGTTTACCGCTTGAAACCGTATCGGCGCTGCGAGTGTTCCCCACCATTATCCAAAGCGCATCGCAGGAAGAAATCATGGCAACAGAGTCTTTGTGGTCGAGATAGCCGTGAACCTCCACATATTTCTCTAACCCTAATTTCTTCACAAGCCGGATGTTCTCTTTGCGCCATATCCCGATAAAGTGCAGTTCCATATCGGCTGCAACCTCGGGGCGTTCCTTCACAATCATCTGAAACGCCTTCAGTAAATACTTTGGCGTGATGAAGTCGTAGAAAATACCGGCATATCCTAGACGAAACTTAAAATTGGGACGGTGTGCAGGCGGCACAAGAAAATCTTCGGGGTCGTAGCCCTGCGAAATAATGGTAATGTCTTCGTGTTGGAGAAAAAGATGATGACTGAGCATCCGCTCTTTCATGCGGCGATTGGTAACGATGATTTGGTTCGCCTCGCGCAGCACGGCATATTCCATTTTCCCATGAAGATAGGTGTGGAGCGGCGTTGGGAAGGACATAAACTGATTGCCCAGCCACAAATCGCGATAATCCACCACAAGCGGGACACCATACTTTTTCTTCAGCCGCGCTGCTGCTTGCATGGCGGAGAAGGGCGGTCCACTGACGAAAATGAGATCAAATTTTTCTTCTTCCATCAGTTTCGCAGCAGTTTTGTATGCCTGCCGCGCCCATGAGCGCTTGTTGTCGGGGATGAAAAGCCAATTACTCACGCGCGATAAAAATTTGCGAATGTACTCCGCAGGCATAGCGCGCTGCTTGAACTCGCCCTTGCCCGCAAGGAGTGCATTGACGTCGCCACCGCTTGTGCGGACGATGCGCAAGTTCTCGCGCTCGGCTTCTTCCTGCAAGGATTGGTCAAGGGCATAATAGCCTACGGGACCTGTGGTGATGATCGTTGGCTCCCAGTGGTAGTGCCGCATATACTTCGCAAACTTGAGCGTTCGTTGCACGCCGCTTAAGCCCATCGGCGGGAAATAGTACGCAATCACCAAGACTTTTTTGTCAAGGTCGGGAGCGGGCGAGAAACGTGTGTGTGCGGATGAAGATGTGAACATTGATTCGGAATCGTTGAGAAAAACAAGCAGTGAACATGAACAAGAAGTTCACACAGCACAGACACGAATGCCTGTGCCGTGAACTTCAGTATTTATGAACTGTACAAAAAACTACTTCTCGCCATACAGCGTTTTGAACGCTGCTTCGTACTTATCGCCCACTTTCCAGCGCGGACGACTGTTTGCGTCGGCAATAAGGCGGGAAGCGGTGATAAACGAATTGACAAAGCGAGTCAGATAGCGGAAGTTGAAGTCTTCGCCTGCTTCGTCAGCTAATTGGTGATAATACTTCGCAATCTCCGCATCAAACGCTGTGAAGCCCGGCGAGTATGTCGGTGCAGGAATACCGAACTTTGCAAAACTGACGTTATCCGAGCGGTCGAAAAGATTCTGCTCCGGCGCAGGGTCGTTTGCGACTTTGAGTCCCTGCGTTTTAGCGGCTTCTTCCAGCAATGGTTGTGCGGTTGTGCGCTCAAGCCCTATCACTGTTACAAGTGTTGTGTCGTTGAAGCCTGCGCCATCAATGTTGAGATTGTAAATAACGTTTTTGTGCGGAATAGCGGGATTTTTTGCATAATAACTGCTGCCCAGCAAACCAACTTCTTCTGCTGTACAAGCCAGCACAAGCACCGAGCGCTTGGGCGGCTTAGCAGCAAGATATTTGGCGGCTGCCAGAATCGCCGTTGTTCCCATACCGTTGTCGCGTGCGCCGTTGTAGATGCTGTCTTTGCCGTCGGCGCTTTTACCCGTGCCAATGTGGTCGTAGTGCGCCGAAAGCAAGACATACTCTTGACTAAGCACAGGGTCTGTGCCTTTGATAACACCGATAACGTTGTTGGAATAGAGTGTGTCGTAGCGTGTCGGCTCAAGGCTCATGCTGACAGCAATAGGGCGCTTTTGTGCGGCTTCGGTGGCGAGTTTCGTGGTCATTTTTTTGCCGCCGTCGTAAGCAAGCACCCAGTTCATTGTGTGTGGTTTTGTCTCTGTGCTCGCCAAATCAGGACGAGTATTTTTATTGAAAGCGACCACATTGCCCCACATGAGCTGATTATCCGGCGTGAACAGCTCCACAAGTCCCGCAGCGCCTTTTGCTTCGGCAATATCACGTTTGCGGAAGCTCATATTAAAGCCCTTGCGCACGTCTGTACTATCGTTCTCGCCAAATCGGATGATAACAATTTTCCCTTTCACGTCCAGTCCTGCGTAATCATCACGCTTCGCCGCCGAATCCACCACGCCAAAGCCTGCATAGACCGCATTGCCGGACAGAAGTGCCGTGTGAATATAGGCTGGCACAAAACGGCGGTCGAGAGCCAGCGTATCGCCTGCAATGATGAGCGAGCCGCTTGCTGCGGCGCGGCGCTTTACAAACGTTATTGGCTGGAAGTATGATTTCATGCTTCCGGCAAAGGCTACGTTGTTTGCGCGGAAGTGTTCGGCTATGTAGCGGGCGGCTTCGTCGTTGCCAGGTGTGCCGGTCATGCGCCCCATGAACTTATCGGAGGCGATAAACTGCAAGTGCGCTTTGCACTCGGCTTCGGTAGCAGGCTGCGCCAATGCGGGCTGCGCCAAGAGTGCAGGCGCGGCGGCGGAACAAACTACCGCAAAAGCGCACAACGCCTGTGCTACGCGGGAAAATGTCGAATAAAAATTCATAATGCTTTGATGTGTGAGTGAAAAGGAAAATATGCGGCGCAATATCGCTCCAAATTGGCAGATAACAAAGAGCGCGAAAAAAATGTTTGCGCCGAGGCGTGAACTCATGCGGGCTGTGCAGCCCATACGAAATATTTTCGCTCGGTGTGCATTTTTTATGAAACACTTTTGCAGTTTGTGGATTATTGCTTTTTGTCATCGGATGCCACAAAGTTTTTGGATGCCATAGTTTGCCAATAGACGGTGCTTTTCCTCCTTGACGAAATCCATTATCTATCGTTCCCTTTTCTTTCCTCGTATGAAAACCTCCTCTTTCCTGAAGCCAGCACTCCTGCTGGTCGCTTATCTTTTTTTGATGAATGTGCAAAGCTGCAAAGACCCCTTGCAAGGCGATATTCCGCGTGTGTTGGAATTAAATGGGAAATGGCAACAGACCAATGGTCCGTATGGGGGTACTATTCTGTGTTTTGTGCAAAACAGTACAACGCTTTTTGCTGGGACAAACGGCGGATTGTTCCGCACTTCCGATAATGGCGCGACGTGGACACAGGTGAATGCTGGACTAACGAATTCCTATGTAAATGCCCTCACTGTGAACAGTAATGGGACTATCTTTGCTGGAACAGACGGTGGTGTTTTCAGCTCGTCGGATAATGGCACGACGTGGACACCGATGAATATGGGGATACGAAATAATATCGCTGTCTTTGCCCTCACGGTGAGCAGCAATGGGATGCTCTTTGCTGGAACAAACGATGGCGGTTTCCGCTCTTCCGATAATGGCGCGACGTGGACACCAATGAATGCGGGGCTAACAAATACCTCGGTCAATGCCCTCACTTTTAGCGGCAATGGGACGCTCTTTGCTGGGACATTAGGTGGTGTTTTCCGCACTTCCGATAATGGCGCGACGTGGACACAGGTGAATGCTGGACTAACGAATTCCTATGTAAATGCCCTCACTGTGAACAGTAATGGGACTATCTTTGCTGGAACAGACGGTGGTGTTTTCAGCTCGTCGGATAATGGCACGACGTGGACACCGATGAATATGGGGATACGAAATAATATCGCTGTCTTTGCCCTCACGGTGAGCAGCAATGGGACGCTCTTTGCTGGAACGTTCTATAATGGGATTTTCCGCTCGTCGGACAATGGTGCAAATTGGACACCTGCGAATGCGGAGCTAGCAACTAACTCAGTCCGTGCCTTCACTTTTAGCGGCAATGGGATGCTCTTTGCTGGGACATTAGGTGGCGGGGTCTTCCGCTCGTCGGACAATGGTGCAAATTGGACACCTGCGAATACTGGACTCACGAATTCCTATACCTATGCCCTCACAGTGAGCGGCAATGGAACGCTTTTTGCTGGGACAGATGGTGGATTTTTTCGCTCGTCGAACAACGGTGAGACCTGGTCACCAGTGAATACTGGGCTACCGAATACTTCCTCAGTCTCTGCGCTCACGGTGAGCGGAACGGGGACGCTCTTTGCTGCGACATACCCTTTGGGGATCTTGCGCTCGTTAGACAATGGGACGACGTGGTCATCGGTAAATGTGGGGTTACAAAATAAGACCAATGTCTTTGCCCTCATGGTGAGTCGCATGGGAACCCTATTTGCTGGGACATTAGGTAGTGGGGTCTTTCGCTCTTCGGATAATGGGACAAATTGGACACCTGCGAATACAGGGCTAACGAATCCATATGTCCGCGCCCTCACGGTGAGCGGCAATGGGGCTATCTTTGCAGGGACAGATGGTGGGGTCTTCCGCTTGTCGGACAATGGAGCGACGTGGACATCGGTGAATGCTGGACTAACAAGTTCCTCTGTCAATGCTCTCACTGTGAACGGCACTGGGGCGCTTTTTGCTGGGACAGATGGTGGCGGGGTCTTCCGCTCGTTTGACAATGGCGCGACGTGGACACCGGTGAATGCGGGGCTAACAAGTTCCTCTGTCCATACCTTCACAGTGAGCCGCACTGGGACTATTTTTGCTGGGACAGATGACGGGGTTTTTCTCACTTCGGACAACGGCACAACGTGGACATCGGTGAATGCGGGGCTAGCAAATACCTTTGTCCGTACCCTCACTTTTAGCGGCAATGGGACTATTTTTGCGGGGACAAGTAGCGGCGGGGTTTTCAAAGCAGAATTCCATTAGCACTTCTCCGTTTGGTCGTGTCCTACAAGAAAGCCGCTCCATAAAGCCAAAGCAACGATTTTAGGACACAAGCATTTTTTTGTACGATAAGCATTTTTTTCTGAAACGTTTTTCGATTTTGTGGATTATTGCTTTTTGTCAGATGCCCGAATACTGTTTTTCGTATCTTTTGTTTGCCAAGTAACGACTATCTTTGCTCTCTGTAAAAGCGCAGTAGGACTGATGCCCTGACGATAAAAATCTCCGTCATTCAAAATTTAACCCCTTTGTATTATGCGTACAACGATGCCGAGTGCCCTTCTGTGCTCCTTTTGTCTTGTAGCTTGTCTATCAGGATTTCTTTTTTCTTCCGGCAAACTCTTTGCTCAGGAACGCCAAGCCGCGTTTGACCCCGAAGGAAAGTTTCTGACTATTGGTCCCGAACAGGAACGTAAGCTCCATTTATTCCCAGAGTACCTCAATTTCCTTCGTGCGCGATTGCTTCAGCAGCCCGATTCTTCCTATGTGCTTGAAGTAATTCATATCGTCAATGATGTGCCGCAACGTGAAATGATTGCAATGGATCTGCCCAAACTGCTTGCCCTTCGGAAGCGCTTTGTGCTGGCTCTCCGCAAGACGATTCCTGATGTAGAAATCACACTTGCTGATGTTGAAAAAGTCGGCACTGCCGTAGGAAACACCGCACTGGGGCTTGGATATGGTTTTGTCGGGCTGATTGCCTCTGCAGGTAGCTCTTCTCCTCTTCCCGCTACCAGTATAATGATGCCGCTTATCATCGGCGGCGGCAGTATTTGGGCGGTTTCGCAACCTTGGTTCAATCGCTCATCGCTGGTCATGCTGGAAAATGGTCTCACCATCGGCACAGTGCATGGTTTGGCATTAAGCGGGCTTTTTTCGAATGCACAAAGCACGAAATTCTCCGATTCATGGGTAACGGGTGTGGCAACCGGTGTGATAGAAGCTGCCTTGGGCGTATATGTAGCAGAAAAACTCCAGCTCAATTATGGACAAACCACACTCATTACCGAACTGGGAACATCAGGTTTATTAACGGGTGCGGGATTGGGATATATTTTTTCTACAAACCTCAATGCCGTCAGTGGTGGTGCTCTGCTGGGTTCGGGTGCGGGTTTTGCGGCTGGATACGCACTTTCTCAAGGACAATCGTGGGCAAATGGCGATGCACTTGTCTTTGGAGCACTATCACCAATCGGGCTTATGCTGCCGACCGCTCTTCTCGCACTTTCCAGTCCAAATGCCATTGATCCGAAAGCCCTTGTTGCGACTTCACTGGCGACGCATCTTGGCTCGTATTTGGTCGGGAGTTGGCTTATCAACAATAAAGACTTTACCTATTATCAAGGCGCTGCTATCACCGGAGCGACTACTCTCGGTATGCTGACAGGATTGGCAGCATTTCTTATCAGTCCGCCCAACGTTGCGGTGCAATATATGCTCGGTCTTTCGGCGCTTGGCGGCACAGTTGGGTTTGCGATTTCCTACGGACAAGCCGCAGCGCGGGCAGA
Source organism: Ignavibacteria bacterium (assembly GCA_014654705.1). Classification (GTDB taxonomy): domain Bacteria; phylum Bacteroidota; class Ignavibacteria; order Kapaibacteriales; family UBA4661; genus PH2015. The sequence continues at coordinate 32,266 of JACVZY010000004.1, read as the reverse complement.
ACTTCAAGCGCAAACGAACCTTCTGGAAGGTGCGAGTAGTACGCTTGTCACTCCCTCGATATTTGATGAATTCGCACAAAATACAAAGGTTGAGTTTTCTCCTGTGGGGCTTGTGGGTGTTGCCTATCCGCACTTGCTTCCCGTGGGATATTCGCTTCCGATTCTCAGCATCCGTCATACCTTCTCTACTCCTAAAGAACGATAACATTCTCTTTTCTTTCCTCTACACATTATGAAAACCTCCTCATTCCTGAAGCCAGCACTCCTGCTGGTCGCTTGTCTCTTTTTGATGAATGTGCAAAGCTGCAAAGACCCCTTGCAAGGCGATATTCCGCGTGTGCTGGAATTAGTGAGCAATGGAGATTGGCAGCAATTAACGGGCGTAAATGGTGGTACTGTTGGTTCTCTCGCAAGCTCCGGCACGACGTTAATTATTGCCACCAATGGCGGTCTTTTTCGGTCACAGGACAATGGGTTGAACTGGAAAGCTCTGGATGCGGAGCAGCTCTATATCGGCGCTGTGGTGTCATCCGGAAGTACATTCTTTGCCGCGACAAATTTAGCGGGCAAGGAGTTACTTCGCTCACAAGATAACGGCACGACATGGCAAGTATTACAAAACGCAAATTTCGGTGTGTATCCGAAAGAATTTTTGGTCATCGGCTCTACTATTATTGCCGGTGGCAGTTCTGGAGGAATTATGCGCTCAACCAATCTTGGAGAAACATGGCAAACTATCACTCTTCCAATCACTCCCGGAGCGAATAGAACGATTCTTTCACTGGTAACGATAGGAAACACAATTTTTGCGAGTGTAGCAAACAATACGCTCTGGCGCTCCGATGACAACGGACAATCATGGTCTATGCTTCCCAATTCTCCGCCTGGTAATACCCCCAAGTTAGTGGTAGTCGGTACGACACTCTTTGCCGGAACCCGAAGTGGCATTTCTCGTTCGCTTGATAGCGGGCAATCATGGACGCTCTTGCGCTCTCTTGATGTGTATAGTATGGTTGCCAGCGGTTCAACGATGATTGCCGGAACATTTAACGGCATTTTCCGCTCGACAGATGCCGGAGCGACATGGGGAATAGCATCGGTGCAGGGCTTGGGTGGTAACGCTATCAATATGCTAAGTCTTGTCGGCTCCACTTTCTTTGCGGGGACTTCGGGCTTAGGTATTTTGCGCTCAACCGATGGCGGCACTTCGTGGGCGACATCAAATAGCGGACTAAGCGCTCCAACAGTTACGGGCATCACGGCAGTAGGAAATACGCTATTTGCAGGCTTACGCGGCGGCGGACTTATGCGCTCTCAAGACAATGGTGCTTCATGGACTCGCACTAATGGAAACCTCAATAATTTTACTATTCAGAGCCTTGCTTCTATTGGAAATACCATTTTCGCTGGTGTAGGTCAATCCGGCACCGGTATGTACCGTTCTTCCGACAATGGTTCTTCATGGAGCGGCGTACCAACAAACTTTGATGTGAGAGCCATCTGCGTTAATGGCTCAAGTATTGCTATCGCCGGAGCAGTGGATATTTCTCTTTCGCAAGATAGCGGAAGAACGTGGCGGCAAACGACCTTTCCCAATGGTGCTTCGGGTCTTGGCAACATTGCGATACAAGGCTCAAGCATTTTGGTAACAAGTTCTAAGGGGGTTTTGCGCTCTGTTGATAACGGCGCGACATGGGCAGTTTCTCAAACTGGTATTATCCCGACTGGCTCAACTTTTTTCTACACGAGGTTTGCCGTTAATAAATCTACCATTATCGCCTCCACAACCAGCCCGGACAATACGTTTTACTCCCGCGATGGCGGCAAAACATGGACGATAAGCGGCGGCGAGATGGTAGGAAAATGGTGTACTGCTCTGACGGCGGTAAATGATTCCGTATTTTTCGCCGGTACATTTGCAGATGGGTTATTTCGCTCTAAAGACAACGGCGCGACGTGGACATCTATGAATCAAGGCAAAACGGCTCCTAAAAATATCACATCACTCTTCTTCATGGGTAGTAGTGTTTTTGCCGGAACACAAAACAACGGCGTGTACCGCCTTCCGCTTCGCTAAAACCACATTTTGAATCACTCTGAAACTCCTCTCGGATTTCGCTTATCATACAACAACGATGAAAACTTCTCTTGACATACTCAATACCAAAGCGCAAATAACAGCACTGTATCTCATTCTGTTTGTGTCTCTTTGCACTCTGTACCCCGCACAGGCTCAAGATGTACAATGGCAGCAGACGAATGGTCCGTATGGGGGCGACGTAAAGTGTTTTGCAAAAAATGGAACTATGCTTTTTGCAGGGACATCCCCTGGTGGTGTATTCCGCTCAATGGATAACGGGGCAACATGGGTCAGCTGTGGCTTAACGAATTTTTTTATCGATGATCTGGCTGTCAGCGGCACGACTCTCTTTGCTGGCGTAAATGATGGTATCGGCAACGGCAGTGTATTTCGCTCTTTGGATAATGGCTTAACGTGGCAAGCGGTAAATAACGGCTTAACGGGTTCCACTGTTTTTTCTCTCGCCGTTAGTGGTTCTACGCTTTTTGCTGGGATAAGAGGCGGCATATTCCGATCCGTAGATAATGGTACTACGTGGGTGAATAGTGGTTTGACAAGTTACGCAGTCTTGTGTTTCGCTGTAAGCGGCACCACGCTCTTTGCGGGAACGGAGCCCGCGGAAATTTATCGCTCGACGGACAATGGCATAACTTGGCAAAGGGTTTCCATAGGCTTGGACAATTTCTATTTCAACTCTGTCACTTCTCTAGCCATCAGCGGAACAACTCTTTTTGCGGGAACTTTAAGCGGTGTTTTTCGCTCGTCGGACAGCGGCGCTACATGGGTTAATGTAGGCTTAAAAAAATTAATCAGATCTCTCGTCGTGAGTGGCACAACCCTCTTTGCAGGGTCATATGGTGCTGGGGGTGGAGTTTTTCGCTCGTCGGATAGTGGCGCTACATGGCAAGCAATCAGTAGCGGCTTTGATGATGTCCTTTTCCAGTCTCTCATCGTCAGCGACACGACTCTCTTTGCTGGGACCAATGGTCATGGAGTACTTCGCTTGACAGGCAACGACACAACGTGGCAAGCAGTCAATAACGGCTTAATCAATACAGATATTCAATCTTTCGCCGTGAACGGCACAACGCTTTTTGCGGCGACTTACGATAACGGCGTATTTCGCACAACAGACAATGGTACAACATGGCAAGCTGTTAATAACGGCTTGACGAGGACTATTATATATTCTTTAGCTGTGAGCGGTACCACGCTCTTTGCAGTTACATCTAGCGGTGTTTTCCGTTCGACCGACAACGGCACAACATGGCAAGCAGTCAACGGCTTGAGGTACTCATCTGTCCTGTCTCTTGTTGTTAGTGGAACCACGCTCTTTGCCGCGACACTAGGTGGGGTATATCGCTCGACAGATAACGGCACAACGTGGCAACTGGTCAATAATGGCTTAATGAATACCGATGTTGTTTCCTTTGCGGTCAATGGGACGATAGTCTTTGCGGGAACAAATGGCGGTAAAGTGCTACGTTCAATAGACAACGGCACAACATGGCAAACACTCGGTAGCAGCTTGAGAAGTTCTTTTTTCAATCTACTACTCGTCAACAACACTGCACTCTTTGCGAGGATAGATGCCGGAATTTTTCGCTCGACAGACAACGGTACAACGTGGCAAATAATCCGTAACGGCTTGAGAAACGCTTATTTCAATTCTATCACCATGAGCGGGAGCACTCTCTTTGCTGGAAGTGCCGAGGGAGTATTTCGCTCGACAGATAACGGAATAACATGGGAATCAGTCAGCAACGGCTTAACGAATTCTAAAGTCTGGTCTCCTACCGTGATTGGTTCCACACTCTTTGCCGGAACGGGTGGCAGCGGAGTATTCAAAGCAAACATCGGCAGCACTTCTTCGGTTTCCGTCCGCACCTCCGCGCCGCAGCCCGCCACTATTGGAATTTCCTTCGCTCCGCATCCCGCTTTTGACCGAACACGCCTGACGCTGGATATACCCAGAGCGGGTATGATAGAGATTAGTATTTTCGATGCTCTTGGTCGTCTCATGCAACAGCGCTCGCTTGGTGAGCTTCCCTCAGGCGTACACGATATAGAGCAAGACCTTCACACGTTACCCAATGGCACATACAGCGTGGTGGTGCAAGCCGGAAACGAACGTGCGCACAGGCTCTTGCAGGTACGGCGATAATTGTGTTTCCCAATATTCCCTCTGACTCAACATCATTTTTATGTACTTCTTTGGAGAACCACGATGAAAACACTCATCATGCTAATACTGATTTATTTCATGGCAAATTTTGAACCGTTGATTGGGTGCAGTTGTGAGTTCATAACAGATGCCACAGTGAGAAATGTATATATGAGCGCAGCTTTGAGCAGGACAGCAAATGTTGTGATAGGAAAGGTTATTGGCTATACAGTTCTGCCAAATTCCCCGTTTGATTGCCGAAACGTCGAAATACGATTTGAAGTGGAAAGAATCATCCGTGGAAGCATCCGAGAAAAATCGATTCTTACTTTTTCGGAACTCTATGGTAGCTGCATTGCAATAAGTTCGTGCGGGCGTTTTACATTTGGCAATCTGAGTGGTGGTCAGTATGTACCCGACACAAATAGACAAATACTATTTCTTGGCGTTGCGCCAACTTTTGCAATCAATTATGGTCCCTGTTTCCAAACCTCAGGGCGATGGAGTGCTGAACGAGAGAAGTGGATAGACAGTTTAAACAAGGTATTAGTAAACACCGCCGTAAGAGGAATCGAGGATGAGCCATCTCTACCAATATTTCCCAACCCTTGCAGTGAGCAAACGACGCTACAATATAGCCTTCGCCAAACAAGTTATGTTACGATTGAACTCGTGAATATGCGCGGCGAAGTCATTCAGTCGGTTATCAATTTGGACGTGCAGCCAGCAGGTAACCACAGACAACCACTGAATGTGAGTAATCTCACCAATGGTATTTATTTCTGCCGTGTTCGGAGCATAGACGGTATCAAAATGCAGAGAATTATTGTGAGCAGGTAATTTGCCGAAATCCCAAGATAGTAAGACGATTTCAAACATCATCATGCCCCCAAACAACCAAACCGACATCGCGCTCTACGCCCAGCTTCGCGCCTCACACCCCGAAGCCGAGCGAGCATTTGCGGAACTGTATCGCCGCCATGCGCCGCGCATCAATGCGTATTGCAAGCGCGTGCTTGGCTCACGGGAAGAATCCTCCGATGTCTTTCAAGAGACCTTTGCGCGCTTTTACGAAAGCGCCCAGACGGCAGCGGAGCGCACCATGACCAACGTTCCGGCGTATCTGCTCGTGATAGCGCGTAATCTCTGCCTTCAGCACAAGCGCAATACCCGCGTTACCTTTCGCTTTGAAGATTACGATTCGCCAGACCACCACGCCGTGCGGCGCATCGAAGAAAACGAACTCCTTTCGCTTATCACCACCGCACTGGAACTGCTTGATTTCGAGCACCGCGAGGCATTTGTCTTGCGCGAATACGACGGGCTATCGCATCAGGAAATAGCGGAGTTTCTGAACTCGAACGAAGCCACCATCCGCACCCGCGTTCACCGCGCGAAGCAGAAAATACGGCAGATTTTATCACCATATTTGCACGATTTGAACAAGTAATTTTTCCAGAGCAAACTTCCACAACGCTACTAACGATACTATTTGCAGAAAAACTATCATGAATTACTCAGAACTTCTCCACGACTGGATAGACGGCACACTGGCAAGCCAGCACGAGGAAGCCGTCTTTATCGCACTGGCGCACGACCCCGAACTCCGCACCGAACTCCAAGACCTCATCCGTATTCGCGCTGCCGTCCAGAACGATACCGCAGCCTTTACGCCCTCACCCGCCGACACGAGTGCCATTTTCGGGCGCTTGGGCTTTAGTGTTCCGGCAGATATTCCGAGCCTTGCCAGTGCAGGTATTGCGAGTGCAAATCTTGCAAGTGCCGTCGTTGGCACGGCTGTTGGCGCGTCTGCAAGCGCTTCGGCAGGCGCAGCGAAGGTGCTGTCGGGCTTGGCGGTGATGGGCAGTGCCGCAAAAGTTGCCCTTGCAGGTGCATGGCGCAGCTATGGCGCAGTACTGGCTTCGGCGTGTGTGGCTTCGCTGGCAACGGTGCTGCTGATGAATTGGCGCACAGGTGGAACAAGTAACAGCAATATAGCCAACAACGGCGCAGCACAAAGCGCAAACGCTTCGTCAGCAAATCATTCGCCCGCACTGGAAAACAGCTTTGGCGCACCGAACAACCCAAACAACCCGAACAATCCCAGTAATCTCCTACATCCTACTAATCCCAGTCTAGGAGGAATGTACGCCGACACCGTGCGAGAGCGCGTCATTGTGCGGGAGATTGTGAAAGAAACGGTTCGTTATGTGCATGAGCCAAGTATTGCGAAAAATGAGATGGAGAATGAGAATGGAAACAATGCGGCGTCTCGCAATGAATCGGCACACGTGCAGACGGTCAATGTACCAAAGGAATCGGCGGCGGAAATGGTTGCGCGTCACGCGGTGGAGCAAGCATCAAAGCGCTCTTCAGCACCAAGCATTGCTCAGAACGCATTCACACCCGCATTGACGAATACGCCGGATCGCGAGGAAACCTTCACCGATGTGCTGCACCGCTTCCGATTGGGTGTGCGCGGCTTCACGACGCTTTCTCTGCCTGCGCCTTCGATGGAACCAAGCGCCACACCTTTCTTCAATAATGCCGCTCTCAGCCTGCACTATGCGCTTTCGCCGAATCATTTGGTCGGTGTGGAAGTGGGGCAGGAAGCATTTTTCCAACGCTACCAAAGTACGGAAAATCAAGACACCTACACCGTGACGCAATATCCGACGCAATGGTGGGCTGGACTGACGTATCGGTACAATTTCACGCCCGAAGACCTCTGTTCGCCCTACGCCAGCGCCACACTGGGCGTGGCAGGGTATGGCTTTCTGGGACGCACGCAGGTTGGTTGCACATATTCGCCGGACGGCGTAACGCAGTTTTTGCTTGGCGTGGAAGCGAGTGCGCTTCTCTATGGACATCAAGGCGTAAATTATTGGTCGCCGAAAGTGGGCGTGACGTATGGGGTTTCGCTGCGGTTGTAATACTACTTTGAATTCTATAATGTAACACTATCGGAAATACACTCAATGAAACAAGTCTTTATGCCGAAAAGCAGAGTTCTCCTGCTCAAATTTACCATGATTATTCTGGTACACTTATTCTTGAAGGGCTGTACCATCAATACAGGAGCGCCCGACCCAAAGAATCCACAGTACAAAGTTCTTTTTGCTGGTGCAGTTGGCAAGTTGCGGATGTTATGGATTGCGAATCTTGATGGATCAAACCGTTGGAAATTGGCTGATTTGAAGCAGGAGGAAGACATAACAGAGGTATCAGCATCATTCTCGCCTGACGGAACGAAGATTGCGTATGTTGCTCAAAGCGAAAATGTAATTTATGTGATAAATTCCGATGGAACAAACCGTCAGAAAATTACCAATCCCATTGGCAAACAACCTCTTTTTCCGCGTTGGTCTCCGGATGGCAGGCGCTTGGTCTTTAGGGTTCAAGGTGGGGATGCTAATGGTAGTACTATGAATCTCTTTGTTGCCAATGCCGATGGCTCCAATGTAAAGCAAATTTACTCTCAAAGTTTTCCTTTTTATAATGCCTATTGGTCTCCCAGTGGTGAAAAGATTGCGTTTCAAAAAGTTAGGCTGTCTTCTTTGTCTTCGATCATGACAATCAATGCGGATGGCTCAAATATAACCACACTTACGGATACCACCTCTGCCTTTGATGATATAGAGCCTCGGTGGCTTCCCGCTAGTAAGCGTTTGATATATCTTACGCGTAGAAGGGAGATATATAGTGTCAAGGAGGACGGTACCGATAGAATACCATTTGCTGTAGGATTAAATGTAACCTCGCTTTCTTCACCGTGGTCACCAAATGGGCAATACCTGATAGCAAGCGATGGCAGTGCCTCAAATTATCTTGTCACGATTAGTGGTACGTATTCACGTATTAGTAATTCAGAGTCTCTTTTTTTGACAATCTGGCTGCCAGATAGTGAACAAATTATTACCAATGGAGGAGGTCTTACTCCTTCTATTATCAATCTCGATGGTACAAATCAGCGCCAATTTCTTGAACCTCCTGCGATTGTCCTAGCGGTCTCACCTGTTCCATTACCTTAACAGTTATTGAATTCCACATTTTTTTGACACAAGACTATGAAACGACTCGTTCTTTGCGGCATCATCTGTGCAATGTCGTGGCTCACGGCACAATATGCAACGGCTCAAGAATCCACCAATGCCAATGTACACATTGAAGCAACAGCACCTCGAACTATCAATAACGCCTATATCGAGCTTCTAGGTGCGGGAGTGCTAGGCTCTGTCAATTATGAATATATTTTTTCCGAGATGTTTGGTTTTCGGATAGGCTGCCTGCCAATGGCAGGCTCCTTTAATCTGTTCGTTTTAGATAGGTCGTACAATCGCTTGGGTATGATTATGCCAATAGGACTTTTTGCCCTTATTGGAAGTGGTAATGATAAGTTAGAGATAAGTTATAGCTTACCCTTCATTGTCAATACAAATCAATACGGTGTTGATATGCAGATATTCCCTCAGCTTCCGTCGTTAGGGTATCGTTATCAACCCGCCCAAGGAGGCTTTCTTTTTCGGGCTACGGCAATGGCTTTTCCACCAAAAAGTGTTATTGCTCCTTACAGCGATTTTATCATCCCATTTATTGGTTTGAGCTTTGGATGGAGTTTTTAGAATTGCATTCTCATCATCATTTTGGGAGATTTTTATGAAGATTCGGATATTTCTTTTTGTAGCATTGTTGCTGCTTTGTGGCGTGTCTGCTCGTGCGCAGCAAGATAGCGCAGCGCGGCTTGTGCGGTATGGAGTCTTTGGGTCGGCGGGGGTGAATTTTCATAAGGCACCATATATTGATTCACGACAAATTGTGAGTATGGCATTCTATGGTCTCTATTCACCGGCAAGGGGAGTACGAACTGAAAAAAACTTTGGTGCAATGGCTTTTGGTTGGTCTTCAGGAGCTTTGATAGAATTACCGCTTCTGAATGAATTCGGTATGTCCTTCCGATTTTCATATGCGAAGATTGGCGGGCTACTGACCGCACCATATGAAAGCAGCCCGCTTATGGAACAATATTTTGATACCTCGCCATTGGCACAACTGGGAACGGAAGCGTATCTGACCTTTCGACTACTGGACAGATTTGTACTCTACGCAGGTGTGCAGTTGGCAACAATCATGAACACGCCCATTGAAGGAGGTGTACGCATATTGGACACAAACCGTTATTCGGTTTTTTCCAACGGGCAGAAGATGCGTTATGAATTCACTGGATCGTTCAATACTTTCAACAACCCAAATCTGGGTCTTTCAGCAGGTGCTTGCTATGAAATTCCGATTGACAACAGTAAACAATGGTTTTGTGCATTAGAGTTATTCTACACATACTTCCTTGGATCAATTATACCAGAACCTTCCATTTGGGCGCTCACCACCCTCCGCGCTGGTGTGTCCTTGCGCTATGCGCCCTTTGCTACTGGAAAATAACATCTACCCCTAAATGGACTTCCCCAAAAATATATTCAATACCACAATTCCCATTGGAGGCACTATGCGAATCTATATTCACAATCTCCGCCGCTATATTACCTACGGCGGTCTGTCGCTGCTTATTACTTTTCTTCCACTGGTACTGTACAGCTGCAAAGTATCTATTGAGGGTGATACCACCCCACAACAACAACTAAATCCCCCCGGTAACGGTGAATGGCAGCGTCTCAAAGGCATAGATGGGGGTTTGATACAGTGTTTAGCAATTTCCGGATCAACGCTTGTTGCGGGAGTAAATTATCATGGTAGTCTTTTTCGTTCTATTGATAATGGTACAACATGGTCAGAAACTGTTTTATCTGAGTTTCCTGTGGATGCTATTGCAGCACGTGGTACTACCTTCTATGCCGGAACAGGCTTGGGAACGGGAGAAGTATTTCGCTCGACCGACAACGGTGCAACATGGCAAAAAATCGCAATGGGAGGCATACAAATATTTCCAAGGGTATTTCTCATATTGGATTCGACTATTCTTATTGGTGGCGGCTTCGGCTTGATTGCTCGCTCAGGAAATAACGGTACCGCATGGACATCAACACAGGTATTACCATCCAATTCGTGGATAAGCTCTTTTGCCGTTATTGGTACAACAATATTTGCAGCTAGTCACGAAGGAATGATAGCACGTTCAACAGATAACGGCAGAACATGGTTACAACTCCCAAACATTCTACCTCAGAATAGCAATTTAAAACTTGTTGCAAATGGAACGACTCTGTTTGCAGGAGCTGGCAATGGAGTATTCCGTTCTACTGACAATGGAGTTTCATGGACAAAGATAGGAAATCTTGATATTTACTCACTCCTCGTTAGTGGCTCTACAATAGTCGTAGGAACGTATCGTGGGATTTATCGATCTACTGATGGTGGTATAACATGGACAAAAACTATCACACAAGGTATAGTTGGTAGCGCCTTGAATGTGTTGGTAGCACAGGGATCTACATTTTTTGCAGGAACATCAGGACAGGGTGTATTGCGTTCAAATGATAACGGTGTAACATGGATTCGTTCCAATGTCGGTATGAATGCTGCGAATATCAGTGGATTTGCTGAGTTTGGCGGTTCACTTTTTGTAGGCTCAAAGGGTGGTGGTGTCTTCCGTTCACAAGACAATGGTGCGTCATGGGAGCAAACAAATGGTACTATGGATAATTTCGATATAACGGCATTAGCCGCGAATAGTAGTGCCTTGTTTGCTGGTGTTTTTCAGGCAGGAATTGGTGTGTATCGCTCATCGGATAACGGTTTTTCATGGACGGGGTTAAACTCTGGTCAAGCCCCTCAGGCAGTTGCGGCAAACAATTCTGTTATACTCATCGGCGATAATACGAGTATAGCACGCTCCATTGATAATGGAAATACTTGGAACATTGTCTATCCCACGTCACCCTATGTAAGTGACATTTCCATAAGTGGTACGAAAGCTCTTGCTGCAACGGGTGAAGGAATTCTACGCTCAATAGATAATGGGATGACATGGGTAACTGCAAATACTGGCATTTTGCCAACATCAAGTAGTTTGATTAATGCCAGAAAACTTATAATGAGTAGAGGCATTAGTCTTGTCGCTACCGATAATGCTGTGTTCCGTTCAACAAATGATGGCATTGCGTGGTTGCCAACAAAGGGTTTAGAAGGGCAATGGGTAAATGCTTTCGCCTCCAACGATTCAACATTTTTTGCGGGTACAACGTCGGGAGGAGTTTTCCAATCTACAGACAACGGCTTTTCATGGACTCGTCTGAATACGGGAAAAGTCGTACCCAATGTCGTCGCACTTTTTGTCAAGGAGGATAACCTTTTTGCCGGAACATTCAACAACGGAGTGTATCGCCTCCGCCTTAAATAAGAAGTACCTGTTTTTTGGATATTTCTGAAATATCAATCATAATTTTTTCACTCATGCACATAACTTCTATGAAAACCTCCTTGCTCTTTCTCTCTCGTGCCGCCGTGCGCTGTGGCGTGGTGTTGGCACTTCTTTGCATTACATTCACACAAGGACATAGCCAAGCGCTCCTCCAATGGGAACAGTCGAATAGTCCGTATGGAGGAGATGTGCGCTGTTTTCTCTCAACGAATAACACTCTCTTCGCAGGAACATCTGGCAATGGCATCTACCTCTCACGAGACAATGGAATTACGTGGTCAGCAATAAATACAGGCTTGACCGAATTATACATTTCTGCGATTGGTAACATCGGAACAACACTTTTTGCAGGCACTTGGAATAATGGTGTTTTTCGCTCCACCGACAATGGTTTAAATTGGAGCAGCCTGAATAATAAATCTCAACCTATCCCATATGTAAAAGCTTTTGCAGTTATTGGGACAACGCTTTTTGCTGCCAGTGCATATTCTGGAATCTTTCGTTCACTCGACAACGGTACTACGTGGCAAGAAGTAAATTCGGGGCTTACAAACAAAAACATAAACTCACTTACAGTTATTGGAACAACGCTCTTTGCCGGAACAAGAGCTGGTCTTTACCGTTCATTAGATAGTGGTGCAACTTGGGTAGCAATGAATGGATTACCCGATGTAAACATCAACTCTCTTACTCAGCTGGGTTCTATTCTTTTTGCAGCAACATCTTATCGTGTCTATCGCTCAACTGATAATGGTGAAACATGGAATATTTTAGGAGTCGTTGATTATGGCATTCTTATCCAGTCTTTGGGAATTCACAAAACAACATTGTTTGTAACCTCAGATGCTCAAAATGGAAGTGATGGTATATATCGTTCCACAGATAGTGGCAGAACTTGGGTGCAATCAGGTTTGAAGAGTCGGTTGGTTTGGTCTATTGGGAGTGGTGAAGCGACTGTTTTTGCCGGAATGTGGGGTGGTGGTATCTACCGATCTTCAGACAATGGTAGAAGTTGGACACAAACAAATACGGGATTGAGAGGTGCATTTATCCAAAGTCTCGCAGTAAACGGTACAACAATTTTTGCTGGACTGCTTGGTGGTGGTGTCTATAGCTCAAAAGACAATGGAATGAGTTGGTCAGAACTTGGCTCTGTAAGTGCCGGGCTAACCAATCTAAATGTCCGTGCGATTGCGCAAGTTGGAACAAAGATATTCATAGGAACATGGAATGGATATAGCAACAACGGAATCTTTACTTCGATTGATAATGGTGCAACATGGACATCGGTGAATACAGGATTTGCCAATCTGTGGTGCTATACCTTTTTCATTCAAAATGGTGCAATATTTGCCGGTACAAGTGCGGGACTTTTACGCTCGACAGACAACGGCATAACATGGAAGGCGATAAATCAAAATTTAGGCGAAGTTCAGGCAATCACCACCAATGGCTCGGTGCTAATTGCTGTAGGTACGAAAGGAGCTTATCGTTCTACAGATAATGGGATGACATGGACAGAAGCAAATAGAGGTATGCCTAAAAGTGTTATTGTATCTCATGGACCAGATTATGGGACATTTACTACCACATCAGTTTACTCGGTATCTGCGATTGGCACAATTCTTTTCGCCGGACCATCGGGGTGTGGTGTTTATCGTTCTACTGATAATGGTCTGAATTGGGTACCAATGAATACAAGTTTGGGAAGTATTTATTCTTTTCTCGTCAGTGATAAGACAATTTTTGCTGGTGGATATAATGGAGTATTTCGTTCATCAGACAATGGACTAACGTGGACATCCGAAAATGCAGGATTACCCTTAGATAACAAAAGCGTGGGAAATCTCACAATGGTCGGACCAACACTTTTTGTATCCACAGCAAACGGTATTTACCGCACCTCTCTCTCCGGCACCACCGCCGTCCAAGAGCAACCCGCACAATCTCCTATCCTCACCCAATACCCCAACCCCTTCACCGCCCAAACCACCCTCGAATACGACCTTCCCGCGCCGCAGCACGTGCGTCTCACTCTCTATTCTCCGCTTGGGCAAGAGCTGATGACGCTTGTGGACGAGTGGCAGCAAGCAGGACGGCATAGCATTTCTGCGGACATGAGTAGTTTTGCCAGTGGCGTATATGTTGCTCGTTTGCAGGCGGGAGCAGTGGCGCAGACGGTGCTGTTGCGGCTGGTACGGTAGAAAATAGCAATCAAACTCTTTCACTTTCAATCCAAATAAAAACCGTTAGCTTCGAGCACAATATCTTCCAACAACTCACGCCACCTCTAAAACTCCAACGTCTCCACTTCTTTCCCTCGCCGCAGCACCGCGCTGCGGCGCGTCCCCAATATGGTCACGTTTACAAGATTTGTCTGGTCGTCGTGGAGGTCGTGCAGTGCGGTATTGGAAACGAGAAGCCGCTTGAGAGCGGGCACATTCTGCACTTCCAGATAACACCACACCGCGTCGCCCTCTAGCTCACGCCCCACAAACGTCCAGCGCGGAAGCGCTTTCCCGTCTGCTTCCACACGAAAATGACTGCGCAGATATTCCTCAATTTTTGCATTCGTTTGCTTCGGATTTTCCTTTGCCGAGCCGATGTAGAGTTGCGTTCCGGTCGTTTTGCGGATAACCTCCTCAAGGTCGTCGGCGAAAATTTTGCACGCAATCTCGAATGAACGTGTTTTGGGGTTGAGGTCTATTGTCGTGATACTTGCGTGAATGGGATGGCGAGCGCTTGCGGGAAGCGCCGCGAGACAAACGATACAAAAAACAAGCAGGTGTAATCGAAAACGAAAGGTGCTCATTGGCGGAGTGTGGCTATATTTGTAAAATTAAATCTACCACGGACTGTTCACTATTTTGTCCATGACCATGATTACGTTTTTTTCTGCCCGTCGGCATTTCATTCTCTGTCTTTGTGCATTTCTCTTGAGCGCAGGTTTAACCGCAACAGCAAAAAGCCGTGTCGATACGGATTCCTCGCGCACGGCTGCGAAGCACGATATTGGAGCAATTCTTCTTTCCGATGCACAAATTGTCCTTTCGGATGCGGGTGCATATTTCACTGCTCCTTTGCGCTTTTCTTCGGCAGATTGGCTTATTGCCGCAGGAACGCTGGGCGCATCTGCTGCGCTTATGCCTGCCGACGAAAGCCTGAATAGCGCCATGCTCCGTAGTCATTCGCAAACTGCTGATGTCTTTGCCGAGGCTGGGCGTTTGTATGGCGACCTTGCCGTTGGCGGCGGCATCGGTGCAGGACTGTACGTTATTGGTTTGGCTGCGCAAAATGAGGATGTTCGCGTAACGGGCAGGCTCACGCTCGAAGCGCTTACCTACGGCGGCATTGTCAATATTACGCTCAAATCACTCACAGGGCGCAGCCGCCCTTATACCGGAGATGGCGCGTTCACCTTTCGACCAGTGCAGTTCGGAACAGACGAAACATCCTTTCCTTCCGGTCACACAACGGTTGCCTTTGCTGTGTCGGCGGTGCTCGCAGAGCGCATTGGGAACCCGTGGGTAGGTGCAGGCTTGTACGCTCTTGCGTCACTTACTGCCCTTTCGCGGATGTACCACACGAAACACTGGGCTTCCGATGTGGTGCTCGGCGGCGCAATCGGTGCAGGTGCGGGCTTGCTCGTAACGTATCTGGAACGAGAACGCGCAAAGAAACTAAGTGCTGGCGAACAGTTGTTTGTTTACCCCACTCTCACCGGTGTCGGACTGACCTACCATTTTCGGTAAGCAATGTACGGCGCTCTTTGATTACATCTGCGTTTGTTCAAACTCTTTGTTCAAACTCTATGCGCAAGAGTGTCTCTTCCTCCGGCGTGAGTTGGCGCTTGCGACGCGACATGACCGTGCGGGCAAGTTCGATAGCCTTCTCTGCTTCAAACACGGGCGAGTCCGAAAGCCCACCCCACGAGAACGACGGCACAAATTTCTCGGGCGATGGGGCAAATACATTTGCGCTGATACCGGTAACAGTACCAGTATTGAAGGAAGTATTGATGGCGCTTTTGGTGTGGTCGCCTGCCAGTAGCCCCAGCGATGTCAAGCCCGTCGAGATTTCTTGCGACTTGTCCGATGAAAACCGTGCGCGAATTGTGCCGTAGTTGTTTTTCAAGTCCGAGACATTCGTTCCGGCACCAAGATTTACCCATTCTCCGATGAACGAGTACCCCAAGCAGCCGTCATGCTGTTTATTGCCGAATCCCTGAAAAATAGTGTTCTTGATTTCGCCACTCACTTTTGAGTATTCGCCAAGCGTCGTGCCTTCATAGATTCGGGATGCAGCCTTGATAACAACATTATCGCCAATAAAACACGGTCCGAAAATGCTCACGTGCGGCTGTATTTCGACGTTTTTGCCAATGATGATTGCTCCTTTCGACGCATCAAGAACGACAAGCGGCGCAATCGTCGTGCCCTCGCCAACAGTGATACTTTCAGGCTTCATGGTAAAGATGCCGGGCGCAGAAAGCGCTTCACTATTCGTATGGGCAAAGAATCGTGCATCATCCTGAATGGCTCGTGCATTGAACGCAATAGCATCCCAGAGATAGCTGAGACGCTGCACATCGGCGATTTCTACACGCACAGTTTGTTCGTACACGGCGCTGCTGAAAAGCGTAACGGCATCAAGTGTTGGCAGTCCTTGTCGCTCAACAGCTTCTTTGGGAAGAAACGCGGCGAAAGGCTGACCATCGTTGGTAAAAAGAATCGGATGCTCCAGACTGTGTGCTGTGTAGAGACGCTCAATGTCATCGCCAAGCGTTTGCCAGAGTTGTGCCGTAGGGGCGATGTTTCCTTGCAGCACAAATATATCTTCGCCCGAGCGAAGCGCTTTATCGCCATGCTGTCCGAATCGTGCCTGAAAGCTGGCAAGATGTGGCTTCCGTTCAGGTGCAGAGGCATGAAACAGCAAACGCAAATGAGGGAACTGATGCTGCACTTTTTCAAAAATACGCAACGCACCGCAGCGAAGTTCAAAGCTCGGATGAAGAATATTGAAGGGATAGAGATTGCTCGGGCTTTGGCGAACCGACGACGATGACGAATTGCTCACGCTGCCTTCGGAGTCGAAAAGTACAAGGGTATGGGGGGTCATAGTATGAACGATGTTTTGCAGTGTTGAATGTTGAGTTTTTGGGTACTTTCCCTGAGACGTGCCCGTTTGGGCTTTGCAGTCTTTTCAAGGCATTACTCACCATTCAAAACGTAACACGAGCCGGAATTTATTCCACAAAACTCAACCATTTGTAGGGATCAAGCCCATCGGTGGTAATATCAGCCATACGGGATTTGAGTTTGCGTGTGATTTCACCTTGCGTACCATTGCCGACAAGCTGCTTGTCAACGGATTTGACCCAGTTGATTTCTACTGCTGTTCCGGCAAGGAAGATTTCATCGGCAACGTGAATCATGCCGCGTGGAATCAGGGTTTCGCGGACTTCGATAAGCAAATCTTTTGCAAGCGTTAAAATCGTATCGCGCGTGATGCCGAGCAGGAGGGAATCGCCAATGGGCGGCGTGTAGAGAACGCCGTCATAGACCACAAATACGTTGGCACCGCTTGCTTCCGAAACATTGCCGTAGATGTCCAGCGTGAGCGCTTCGTCATAACCGTTGCGAATGGCTTCCATCTTCATAAGCTGGGCGTTCATGTAATTGCCGCCTGCTTTTGCAATCGCGGGCATTGTATTGGGCGGGAGGCGGTTCCATGAGGAAATACAGACGTTTGCACCGCGCTCTGCGGCTTCACCCAAGTATGCACCCAGTTCCCATGCAGCGACGGAAACTTCCACTGGGCAGGGAAGCGGAGAAATACCCATTTCGCCATAGCCGCGCCACACCACAGGGCGCAAGTACGCTGACTTGAGGTCGTTACGGCGTAAGGTTTCCTTGCAGACTTCCTCAATTTCATGCGCACTGTACGGCATTTCGGTATGGTAAATTTTCATTGACCGTTCGAGGCGCTTAATGTGTTCGGGAAGGCGGAAAATCGCCGTTCCTCGTTTGGTCTCGTAGGCACGTATTCCCTCGAACCAACTTGTGCCATAATGCACAACGTGTGATAAAACGTGGATTTTAGCATCCTGCCACTGGACAAACTCACCATTCATCCAAATCCAACCACTTGTAGGAAGTTTCATAGAGCGAACATTATGAAATGTGAAAAAGACAAATTTGCTGTTCTTTTGCTGTGATATCCCCACAAAGTAACGAAATATAGAGTAAAAATCCAGTAGAAATCTCTTTGGAGGGTCGCAGGCACGAAGAAATCATGTGCTTACTTTCGCACTCGTTTTCGCGTTGCTTCGCGCTTTTCTGCCAAACGCCGCTCCACGTCGCCACGCCTGTTGGAAGGGGCATCTATCTGCTCTAAAATGGCATTTTTATTGGCGAGAAGATATTCTTTTGCTGCTTCGTACTCATTACTGATGATTCCCTCCAGAATTGCCGTTTCTACCGCCGTTTTCAAGATGCCGATTGCCCGTGAAGCCGGTAAGTCGCAGAGTTCCATAATTTCCTCACCGCGCACCGGGGACTGAAACGCCATGAGATTATCACGCTCGCGCACAATAAGCGTTTTCTGATAGACCAGTTCATAGTTTTGCAAATACTCCTCGGCACGCTTGGGGTTCTTCGTCGTAATATCGGCGCGGCAGAGCGTGAAAAGGTCGTTGAGCGCCGTTTCACCCGCTTCCCCGGCTTGGACAATCAAGCGGCGAATGGCGGAATCGGTTACTTCCTCGTCCACCAGCGCCATCGGACGTTGGTGCAGACGCACAAGCGTTTTGACGTATTCCAAGTGGTGCAAAGGCAGTTTCATCTTCCGAAAAATGCGGTCTTGCCACCGTGCGCCCAATTCCTCATGTCCGTGAAACGACCAGCCGATGCCACTCAGAAAGCGCTTCGTCTTCGGCTTCGCAATGTCGTGCATGAGCGTTGCGAAGCGCAGCCAGAGGTCGTCGCTTGCTGTGGCAACGTTGTCCACGACTTGCAGGGTATGATAAAAAACGTCTTTGTGCCGATACGCATGACCTTCCACCCGCTTCAAATCTACGCCCGCCAGAGCATGAATTTCCGGGAAAATATGCTCCATCAGCCCTGTGGTAAACAGCAGCGCCAGCCCAATACTCGGCTTCGGGGCAGCAAGAATCTTGAGAAATTCGTCCGTGATGCGCTCTTGCGATATAATCGTGATACGCCCCGCCATATCTTTCATGGCTGCAAGTGCTGCATCGTCAACGCGGAAGCCGAGTTGTGCGGCAAAACGAGCGGCTCGCATCATACGCAACGGGTCGTCGCTGAAGGTGATATGTGGGTCGAGCGGGGTACGCAAAAGCTGGCGCTCCATGTCGCCTTTGCCGTCGAACATATCTACCAATGTGCCATACTCTGCAGCGTTGAGGCGCATTGCCATTGCATTGACCGTAAAATCGCGGCGCCGAAGGTCGTCCTCAAATGTACCCTCGCTCACAATCGGCTTGCGCGAATGTGGCTTATACTCTTCCTTGCGCGTGCCGACAAATTCACATTGGTACAAGCCAGCGGGCGTGTGAATCGGCACAAGCGCCGTGCGAAAGCGCTCATAGACGACGGCGTGTGTGTTCATGCGCTCGGCAAAGTGTCTTGCAAACTGCACCGCATCGCCGACAAGCGTGAAATCAAGGTCTTTGCGTGGAGAGGCGCGGAGCGCATCGCGCACGTAGCCGCCCACCACGTAAATTTCTACGCCGCTTTCGTCGGCAAAAGCACCGACCGCTCGCAGTACATGTTCGTCGGAAGTGAGTATTTTCACGGGGTAGAAAAAATTAGGAAGTGATAGCAAATTAAGCAAGGGACAGCTTCATCACGTCATCGCTCACGCCGGCAATAATGAGCGTCATAGCGCCATCAAGCACGGTGTCAACCTGTGCGGGAAATTGCATGGTTTCATCGGGGAGCTTAATGGCAAAGATAATGACGTTGAAGCGCTGGCGAATACGAAGCGTGTCAATCGTCTTGCCGATAAACTCAGGATAATCGCTCACACGCAGTTCTTTCACCGAAACATCAAGCGCAATGCGCCTTGTAACGAGTTCAAAGGAGTCAATTACATTTTGCTGCAAAAGCATATGGGTCATCCGCACGGCGCCGATTTCTTGGGGAGAAAGCACGGCGTCGGCTCCGGCGCGTTTGAGTTTGCTTTGCGATGAGTATTGGTCGGCACGGGCGACGATATAGAGGTCGGACTTCAATCCCCGTGCGGTCAGCGTAACGAAGATATTCGCCGCATCGCTGTCTAAGGACGTTGCCAGCCCGCCAGCACGCTCAATTCCTGCTTTGAGTAATACTTCTTCGTCCGTCGCATCGCCAATGACTCCCACAATGCCAGCAGCTTGAATTGCTGCTAATTTTTCCTCCGCCTGCTCGACCACGACCACTTGCTTACCCAATTCCAGAAGCTCTTTCGCTATGCGGCTGCCGGAACGACCGTAGCCACAGATAATATAGTGTTGCTGCATGGCGCGAAGTTTTCGTTTGTTGATGCTATTGGTAATGAGTTCGGGGCGCAAGATTGATTCTATCAAAATCGTCAGCGAGTACGCCGCAATGCCTACGCCAAAGAGGATAAAAATAATTGTAAAAAGCCGCCCTGCGGGAGACAGTGGATGAATTTCACCGTAACCAATCGTCGTTACGGTTATCATCGTCATGTAGAGCGCATCGAAGGCGCTCCAATGCTCGACAAGCATATATCCCACCGTCCCAGAAAGCGGAATAATAGCCAGCAGTATCAGCGCAAGCCGGAGTTTCTTTTCTAGCAAAAGTCGCGCTATTTTCTCAATGGTTGGTAAAAAGCGCATAGATACTGCCTCCTTGTTTCCCGTGAGCAGGTATTGTTTGCGCCCTACAAGGCTTTTTTCAGAAATGCGACAAATTCGGCTCTGTCGCGGGTAAATGCTTTCGTCGCAATCACCGTGCCGTCGGGCTTCAGAAGCACGTAGAGGGGAAGTTCAATAGAGCCAAACTGCTCTAACTGGCGCTTTTTGTGCGATAGATACGGCTCTTGCTTGCGATCGGTGAAAAGTTGCACTTTGACCATACTGCCCATGAGCGCCTGCACCTCCGGCGTAGGAAAGACGTTTGCCTCCATCCATCGGCAATTTGTGCAGGTGAACCCCGTGAAATCAACAAAAACGGGCTTGCCGGTGCGCTTTGCTTCTGCCAGCCCTATTTCATAGCTTTGTATCCATGTTTCGGGGGTATGGGCGTTGAACGCTTGATTGTTTTGAGATTGTCGGCTTGCCCCGTTCTTCTCGGAACTGCCGTCATTGGGCGCTTTCCCAATAATGCGCTCGTAGTCCATCGGGGGCAAAAATGCGTCAAGTTCGCCAAGTTTTTTACCCATTAAGCCCGCAATAAGATAGAACGTGAGCGACGCAAAGATAAGCGCAATGACCGCTCGTGGCGTACCGATGCTTTTGACTTCGCTGTCGTGTGGGAAGCGAAATACGCCCAGCACGTACAACGTTATCATCACCGCGCAACCAATCCAGATCGCTAAAAAGACATCGCGCGAAAGAACGCCCCACGCCCAGACTAAATCGCTATTGCTGATGAATTTCATGGCGGCAGCAATTTCTAAAAAGCCCATCACGACTTTGACATTGTTCATCCAGCCGCCCGCTTTGGGAAGGCGCTGCATGGCAGAAGGAAACAACGCCAGCAGCACAAACGGCAATGCAAAAACCGAAGAGAAGCCTGCCATGCCGATAAGCGGGTAAAACCATTCGCCCGTTGATGCAGAAATGAGCGCCGCACCCACAAATGGAACGGTACAGGTGAACGACGTAATCGAAAATGTAACCGCCATCAGCACAACCGCGCCAACGCTTTCACCGCTTCCGGCGGCATTGTTCATGCGGTTGAGCAGCATATTGGGGAGGGGAATTTCAAACGCACCGAAAAGATTAAAGGCGAAAAGGATAAACACCAGTGCCAGAGCTACATTCACCCAGGGATTCGCCGCGAAGTCTGAAATACCCGTTGCGCCAAAAATGAGCGACAAGAAAAATCCGAGTGCTGTAAAAGTAAACACAATTCCCAGTGCATAAACCAGTGAATCCCGCAAACCGCGTCCGCGCTGCTTTTCTGCCCGCTTCGTGAAAAATGACACCGTTATCGGCACCATCGGAAACACGCACGGCGTAAGTAATGCCGAAGCTCCTGCGCCCATTGCAAAAAGCAAAAATGCCCAAATGCCTTCGCTCCGTTTTTGTGCAATTTCGGTTTGGGATTCTGTTGTTTGGGGCTTGGAAACTTGACCGGTAACTGCTTGGCTGCTTGATGCTTGGCTGCTTGATGTTTGGTTCGTTGGTTCTTGATTATTTGGCTGTTGGATTGCTGCGGCTTGCTGCGTTGTTGTATCCGCCGGAGATACTGTGTTTTGGGCTGCTATGCCTTCTTTAATGGTAACGGTAATTGGAATCTCCTCGTCGGTAGCCGGAAGGCAGCCTTCAGCGTAACAGGTCATGGATGTAACCGTCAGCGTCGCAGTGTATTTACCGGAGGCAAGATTGGAAGCTGCTTTCACGGGAACAGTGAAAACAATTTCTCCTTCGTAATAATCAATGTCAATTTGAAAGCCTTGGTCAAATTTTTGCTTGGGTTTTGGTGCTTTCACTTTGCCCGCCAATACCAGCACTTTAGCGGGTGCAATGCTTATTATGGTTTCTTGCGGACCTAGACCGTCTTTGTCCTTGCGCGGCTGAAGCCCGTAGGTGTACCAGCCTGCATCAATGGTCATGGTAAGTTTGAGTGTTGCTTCCTCACCTGGCTTAAGCGTGAGAGCCTGCGGGCTGAGAGAAAACTTCGTGTGTTTGCTCAGGAGAACGGTACGAGGTGATGCTGATAGTGTCAGCGATAAAGCGGTTTGCAGGATAAAAACAAGGATAAAAGCGTACCCAAAAACAATCTTTTTCATGGCGTGGTGTGAAAACAGTGGGGAGAAGAAATTGTTGAACAATAGCATGAATACGAAGATTGCTACTGCTAACAATACTGAGCGTGTAGCCCGTCTTGACGATGAGCTACACGCTTAAGTTCGTATTCTTTCTTTGTCGTGTGCAAGCGATTATACTTACACTACGAACCTTGATACGGTCTAGTGACGACTTGAAATTGCAGAAAGCGCTATGATTGCTTGGATGACGACGAGAAGCACGAGTAATACCGACGTAACGAGCGCCCAGAATTGAACGGTGTACATCGAAAGCAAGGAACGAAGCGCCTGCATGAGATTGTCAATATCCTGCCCTTCGGTATCCACGATAAGTTTGAAGGAACTGGCGGCATTGACCATCAGCACACCAATCACCGCAAAGAGAACACCACCGGCAACACCGGTAATGATGCCGAATGTTCCGGCGTTGATGAGCGCAAGAAAACTTTGCAACACTCCCAGCACAATGAAGGTGATACCAACAGTGCGTAGTTTCGATGCCAAGTTGGTAAAGAGCGTGTTGTGTTCAGTGCTAAATTCGTAGTGCATAGCGTTCCTTGATTACATTGAGCAAAAATGTTGGACAAATTGTAATCAGTAAAATGGGAAAATTTTCGCAAAAATCAGACAAGTAAATTTGGAGATGAGTTAAAGGTTGCTCCTAGTGGCGTTGCTTGTTCCGGCGGCGAGGGTGTTTTTTGCTGATGCTTTTGCGTGGTCGTGCCGATATTGAACTGCCGTACCATTGCCTCAAGGTGCACTGCCAGTTTGCTTACATCCTCGACGGCATGGACGATTTGGATAATACCCGCAGATGTTGTTTCGGTGATGTGCTTAATCACCTCAGCATTGCGCAATACTTCTTCGCTTGCTTGCGACTGCTCTTCAGTGGCAGCTGCGACTTGCATTATCGCATCGGCAACACTCCGGGAGCGCTCAATAATGCCGACGACGGTTCCTTGTGCGCGGTCGGCAGATTCTTTCCCACGCCGAACCTCACTGATACCTCTCTGAATCGTCTGCACAGCCTCTTCGGTGGATTCTTGAATATGCTGAATCATATCGGAAATCTGCTTTGTTGCTTTGGTGGTTCGTTCGGCAAGTTTTCGTACCTCGTCGGCTACGACCGCGAATCCCCTGCCTTGCTCACCGGCGCGGGCGGCTTCAATAGCGGCATTCAACGCCAAAAGATTCGTCTGGTCGGCAATGTCGTCAATGACTTGAATAATTTCACCGATTTCTTGACTCTGCCCGCCAAGTTGCTGCACGGTCTTTGCGGATGCTTCGACGATACTCGCCACGTTGGTAATATCGCGTGCCGTTGCCGCAAGCACGTTACCGCTTTCTTGCGCCATCGTTCCGGCATCTTGCGCAGAATTGGAAACGAGCATTACAAGACGTGAGTTGTCGTTGATGCTTTGGCTCATTTCCGCAATCGCAGCTACGATAGCAGAGATTTCATCAAACTGTCGCCGTGCCCCGGCAGAGATTTGATTGCTGCTTGCGGCAATTTGCGTGCTGGCGCTTACGGTAGCATTGACGGCTTCATAGACTTTCTCGACTGTGGAGCGGAGATTGGTCGCGGCTTGGGTGAATCCCGCAAAAAGAGCACCAATGTCGTCCTTGCGGTCGTGGTGTAGGCGCACCGTCAGGTCGCCGTGTGCGAACAATTCCATTTCGTGCAAGAGAACTTGTGTACTTTTTGACAAATAGATACGTTGTTCTTCGGAATCACGGACGGCTTCCTCGACACGCTTCTGAATTGTTGTTTTTTCTGCACGAAGCTCGCCCACGCCTGTCTTAATACGCTCTATCATACTGTTAACAGCATCGGCAAGTTTTGCGAATTCATCCTCGCCTTTGATCGACGATTGTGCGGCGAGGTCGCCTGACTTGACACGATTTGTAGTCTGGACAAGGTCTTCGACCGAGAAGTGCATATCGCGGAGAGTGCGGTGAACGATAACCATTACCAAGAGTAAAATCAAAGCGACGCCCACAATATTGACCACCAAGCGCATACGGAAGGTTTCAATCCGGGCATACAGTAGCGCATCAAGCTCATTGACGGAATTATACCAGAGTTCATCACTGGTGCGAATATAAGTGCTTGCCAGAGGATCAATCTCGCTAAGGGTAAGTTGTGTGATGTCGGTCATAACAAATTTGTCATTGACAGCGCTTTGGTAGGCGCGTTTGGCGGCGATGTGTTCCCGGAATGTGCCGTTGAGCCTCATTTTGAGGTTGCCAAGTGTATTATTATCGTATGCTGTCGAAAAATCCCCTTCCAAACCCACCGTGTGTGCACTCATCAGCACCAAAAGCACTTTTGCATCGGAGCGGTCATTGGGCGAGGCGAGTCCTGTGTTTTGATTCTGCCGGAGTGTATGCTCTATGCCATAGAGAGATTGATGCACTAAGTCAATATCATCCATGAGCCGAATGAGAACGGCATCCATGATGTAGTACGAATCAAGGTCAGGGTCAAGAATCAAATTCGATTTGTCGCCCACCCAGACCACAAGCGCTCTGGTTTCAGCGACCAATGCGTCATGCTCGGATTTGATTTGGTCGGGTGTGAGCGACGTCGCTTTCCCCTTCAAGATTTGCCATAGATGCTCTATTTTTTTCGCCCGCCCGCCGATACTGAGCGACATATTGTAGCGCTCGTCCTGCTTGCGCAAATCCTTGAGCAACAACTCGATATTTTCTCTTGTTTTGCTAAGAAGCTCCTGTGCCTGAGCGTCGTTAGCAGTTGCTCGAAGGGCATAAAGGCGGTGATACGACAGCTGTGTCATTAGTCCACGCAAGGGGCGCAAATACGTATCGCCCTCCACCTCTTTTTGCGCGAATTGAATGGCTTTGTCGGCTTCTTGGATGAAAAAAAACAATAAAATCGCAATGGGTATCATAAACCCTGTGATGACCACGGCAAATTTTTTGCTCATGGAAAGGTTATGTAAGAGATTCATAGCATTTGCCGAGGACGTGAGGGTGGAGTGAAATATCACAAAAGCGCTATCCAACCGCAGAGCGAGGGATATTTTTGCGATGCAATGATTACCACAATTTGTGTGCCTAAATCTAGTACCTAACAACGCTACTTGTTACCGTAGCCATTAACCGCGCATACAACCTGAGGTGATGAAAAAAGTGATGCTTTTGCGATACAAGCGTGAACCTAAAAAATGGTGAGTAAAAAAATACGATAAAAAGACCACTTTGTGAAACGATTCTTACAAAAATGCGAGCACATTTTTCTCTCCTACATTTCAAGAGGCAATCAAGGCGTGCACTTACGGTGATATTCACGAAAAAGCAAACGATTCGTCAGAAAAACGTATGAAATTTCCATCTTTCTTGTATCTTTGTGCGCATTGTTGATTGAAAACATACACAGCAATTTTTCCCACTTTGTATTCTGACTAGAGCCATGAGTCTTGCCACTGGCGCATTTTTCGTCTTTGCTGCGGGCGCTGTTGCCACCGCAATTTTGCTCATTACGCGTAAAAGCGCGATTCCTGCCGCGCTTTGCCTCATTACGCATTTTTTCTGCCTTTCGGGTTTATACCTGACCTTACAGGCACAGCTATTAGCTGCCTTGCAGGTACTGGTCTATGCAGGAGCCATCATGGTCTTGGTGGTGTTCGTTATCATGCTGCTCAATCTGGGCGACGAAGTAAAGTCCGTCAAACATTCACAAGTACGGTCGGTTGTGGTTATTGTTTTTGTTGGTGTCATGGGCTTACAGTTGCTGGCGTTTTTATTGGGACAGCAAAGTAACCATACGTCATTACCGCCTAATGCAGAGCTTGTGGGCAGCGTCGGCGAATTAGGGCGCGTTCTCTATACCGATTATCTATTTCCGTTTGAAGCGGTGTCATTACTGCTACTGTCGGCGGTTGTTGGTTCGCTTACTCTTGCCAAGCGCAAACTCGAAAACTAGCACTTACCGGATTGTTGATTGGGAGTTTTTGTCCCATCGCTCGCCATGTCATTCCAAAAATCATCCCTCAGCATTTATTTTTCAATATTCAGTTATGTTTCAGTCTATACCGCTTGAATACTACCTTCTGCTTTCGGGCACATTATTTTGTATCGGTGCTGTTGGTGTGCTGACACGCCGCAATGCAATTCTGATGTTCATGTGTATCGAACTCATGCTCAATGCGGTGAACCTTACGCTGGTCGCTTTCTCCAGCTATCTGGGCGATACCGCAGGGCAGATTTTCGTCTTTTTCACCATGACCGTCGCTGCTGCTGAAGCTGCCGTGGGGCTGGCAATCATTCTCGCGCTCTTCCGTAATAAGCAAACCGTCTATGTAGATGAAGTGAATTTGATGCGCTGGTAATGTTGTGATTTTTTATGGATTATTCCTCAAGCCCATGCAACACGATGACGAATTGTTGTATGGGCTTTGTTGTTATCAAATCGTAATACGCCTTTCATACTTTCGTCTGCCTGAAAAACAGGTAAAAGTGATAAATTGGCGCGACTTTCAATAAAACTATCATCGGCATAATGCAAGCATAACGGCATAAAACTTTCGATAAAAATTGACTATACTTTTATGAATCAACAAATTAACCGCTTTCGCAATATCACGCTCCGTGTGCTGCTTGGCTGTACGTTCATATTCTCGTACGCTACTGCGCAGGACAATCCCCGCAAGCCTGTCCTCACAATAAAAGGCTCCGACACGATGGTAATTCTCGTGCAGCGCTGGACGGAGATGTTTCCCGATAAAAGCAAAGTACAATTTCAAGTAACCGGTGGTGGTTCCGGCACGGGCATATCCGCGCTTATCAATGGCACGACCGATATTTGCTCGTCCTCACGCCCGATGAAACCAAGCGAAGTCAAGCAAATTCGCGAAAAATATAAGTACAACGGGCTGGAAGTGCGCGTGGCACGCGACGGTATTGCTGTCTATTTGAACGTGAACAACCCTGTCCAAAACCTTACTATTGGTCAGGTAAAGCGCGTGTACACAGGCGAAATTGTGAACTGGAAAGAACTCGGCGGCAACGACGCTAAAATAGTGCTGTACAGCCGCGAAAACAACTCCGGTACTTATGAGTTTTTCAAAGAGCATGTCTTACAAAAACAAGATTTTGCTTCGCAGACACAACACATGGTCGGCACCGGCGCTCTTGTGAACGCGGTGGCAAAAGACCCCAACGCTATCGGCTTCGGTGGAATAGCATACGCAAGCGGCGTGAAACCTGCGGCACTTGCTTTCAACGAAAGTAGCCGCTATGTGCTTCCCAAAGAGGAAGAGATTTTAAGCGGCAATTATCCCGTTTCGCGGCTGCTCTATTTCTACCTCAAAGAGCGCCCAAGCGGCCTGACAAAAGAATTTATTGATTGGGTTATCAGCAAAAGTGGGCAAGATGTTGTGAACGAAGTAGGCTACTTACCCACAAAAAAATTCTAACGTTGCCCGTTCACTGCCTGCTTCTTTCAAGTAATCACCTGAGCCATTACAACGATAAACACTATGGAACAAGTTACAACGCCTTCTCCCGAACAAAAACACTCTTTTGTCCGCAAGACGAATAATATTGGCGAGCGTATTATTGAGCGCTGCGTCAAGATTATCGGGGGCGTTGCTGTTGTCCTAATTTTCCTGATTTTACTTTTTGTGCTGCGCGAGGCTCTGCCACTGCTTATGGGTGCTTTTTCGCAATCCCAGACTGCCCAAAGTACAGCACAATCAAGCCTATCTGATACCCTCAACCTCAAACCCGAAGTCTATAACCCCGATGTAATCTTGAGTGAACATCAAGCACCCGAAGAATTTGCGCCCGAAGTCTATAATCCTGATGTCAGTGTACCTACTACTATTCATGCCGAAAAAATAAACAACGAGACCGAAGCCGAAGGCGACCACATCACGCTGGCGAATATTCTCGGGACCGTCTGGCAACCCGTTTCGACTATGCCAAAGTTCGGTATTATGCCGCTTATCATCGGTACGGCAAAAACGACCTTTGTAGCAATTTTTATCGGTGCACCGCTTGGAATCTTGGCTGCACTCTATGCTGCATTTTTCGCTCCTCGCCGTTTGCGAGAAATCATCAAGCCAATGGTGGAGATTTTGGCGGGCTTTCCGTCGGTCGTGATTGGCTTCTTCTGCTTGCTTTATGTCGGCTCGGCGCTGCAAAACCTTTTCGGATTTGATTTTCGGCTCAATGCCTTCGTAGGCGGCATTGGGCTTGCGATTGCCGTTATACCGATTGTGTTTACCATCACGGAGGATGCACTCTCCGCGGTACCGAAATCTCTTCTGGAGGCATCGCTCGCCATGGGCGCAACGCAGTGGGAAAGCGCCTACAAGGTGATGTTGCCCGCTGCTTTTCCGGGCGTATTTGCGGCGGTACTGCTTGGCATTGGTCGGGCGTTCGGCGAGACAATGATTGCGCTCATGGCGACGGGCAACGCCGCTATGGTTTCTGCCTCTATTGGCGACCCTGTGCGCACGTTCTCCGCAACTATTGGTGCGGAGATGGGCGAGGTTATTTGGGGTTCCGCGCATTACAGCATCTTGTTTTTCCTTGGCGTTCTGCTTTTTATCGTGTCATTCACGCTCAATGCCGTGACCGAACTTTTTATCAAAGAACGTCTCGCAAAAAAGCTGCAAGGCGGGTAAGGTGGTCAAAATTTTGAGTTTTGAATGGTGAATAAAAAAAAGCCGCCATAAAGTAAAAAAATTCAAAACTCAGCATTCACAATTCAACACTTTCTTTTCAATCATGTCCACAAAACGCCTCATAGGAATTTTTGCCGTCGGCGCAGCTACGGTCGCAGTGATTGCCATTGCCGGGCTTGTCTTTAGCACGATGGGAACGTTTCTCGTGAAAGGCTTGCCAAACATAACGTGGCAGCTTCTCTCCGAAGCTCCGCGCAACAACAACACCGAAGGCGGCATATTTCCTGCTATCTACGGCACAACGCTGCTTGTGCTCGTGATGTCCATTCTCGGCGTACCGATTGGCACAATTACCGCAATTTATCTGAACGAATATACCCGCGCCGGAGCCGTGATGCCGCGCGTCATTCGCTTCGCTGTCAATACGCTGGCGGGCGTGCCGTCTATCGTTTTTGGACTTTTTGGTTTGGGATTTTTTGTGCAATTTCTCGGTGTCGGGCTGGACAAAACCTTTGGCAATACCGAGGCAATTTGGGCGAAACCCGCTCTAATATGGGCTTCTGCAACGCTTGCCGCACTTACCTTACCGGTGGTAATTGTCTCAGTCGAGGAAGCGCTCAAAAACGTTCCCCAAGAGATGCGCGAAGGCAGCCTTGCCCTTGGAGCAACGCGCTGGCAGACAATTTGGAAGATTGTTCTTCCGAACTCCACAACGGGCATTTTGACTGGTTCTATTCTGGCAATCGGACGCAGTGCGGGCGAAGTCGCACCGATACTCTTCACGGGTGTTGTTTATTCGCTGCCGCAACTGCCGGATGGCGTTTCGAGCCAGTTCATGCACTTGGGTTATCATCTCTTTGTTCTTTCTACGCAGTCCCCCGACGTTGATAAAACCCTGCCTTTGCAGTATGCTACAACGCTCGTGCTACTTATGCTCACCTTCACCCTGAATTTTGCTGCAACCTTCATTCGTTCTCGCATCAGAAGCAAACAATTTCGTTAATACGATTTTTACTATGAGCAAAAAAATTACGGAAACTAAAATTGAGGCAAAAGATTTATGCGTGTATTATGGCGCAAAGCAAGCGCTCCACCGCATTTCGATTGACCTTTTCGAGCGTGAGGTTACTGCCTTCATCGGTCCGTCGGGCTGCGGCAAATCTACCTTCCTCCGCAGCATCAACCGAATGAACGACCTTGTGCCCACAGCCCGCGTGACGGGCAATCTCTACATTGACGGTGTGGATATTTACCACAGCAGTGTGGATGTGGTCGAACTCCGTAAGCGCGTTGGCATGGTGTTCCAAAAGTCAACGCCCTTTCCAAAGTCCATTTATGATAATGTTGCCTTCGGACCCCGCTTAAACGGCATCACTGACCGTACCGAGCTGGATAAAATCGTCGAAGAAAGCCTCATCAATGCAGCACTCTTCGATGAAGTCAAAGACCGCTTGGATTCATCGGCAATGGGCTTATCGGGTGGACAGCAGCAGCGCTTGTGTATTGCGCGGGCAGTGGCGGTCAATCCGTCTATTTTGCTCATGGACGAGCCTTGTTCGGCGCTTGACCCAATTTCAACGGCGAAGGTCGAAGAATTGATTTTGGAATTGAAAAAACAGTACACGATTGTGATTGTGACGCATAACATGCAGCAAGCCGCTCGCGTAAGTGAATATACTGCATTCTTTTACATGGGGCATTTGGTAGAGTACGATAAAACTCGTAAAATATTCACAAATCCCAGCAAAAAAGAGACTGAGGATTATGTAACCGGACGTTTCGGTTAATTGTTTTTTAAGAGGCGGTACAGATGAATTATCGTTATGTAAGCGTTTTGGTACTTTGTGTATTATTGCTCACCGGATGCAGTTGGTGGAGAACCGTTCAGCACTTGGGTAAGTCCTACCCTGTGGTCGCAACAATTGATGTTTTCTATGCAGAAAAAGACATCAAAGCGCCTCAATATGAGTATGTTGGAGAAGTTTTCCTTAATGTTGGTGGTCTTGTAACACCTGAGTTGGAAAATATGCTTATTGAAGCGGGTAAACAACGAGGCGCAAGTGCGATCTTAATAAGTTACAACCTTACCTCGCAACCATCCTCGGAAAACGGCGTAGTATCAACTCCAATTCTTCGTGGTCGTTTGATTCGCTATTTATAGCCATTCCCACTAGGAATTTCCCGTAAGCTCTCATTTCTCATTCCTCATTCTCAGTAATCATGCACCGTTCATTTGAAGACAGCTTAGATAAACTCCGCACACGGCTTATCCGCATGGGTAGTATCGTGGAGGAGCAGGTAGAATTTTCGTTCCGTGCCGTATTGAAGGGAGACGAGCAAATAGCTCGTTTGGTGATGGAACGCGACGACAAGGTGGACAAACTTGACATGAAAATTGACAAGCAATGCCAGAAGATTTTCGCACTGCATCAGCCCGTGGCAAGTGATTTACGCTTGCTTTTGGCGGCACTAAAAATTAACAACGAATTGGAACGTATCGGAGATTTAGCATTTAATATAGCCCGTAATCTGATAGAGCAGCCGAGCCTGCCGCAAATTGCCGGGACGCTTCATTTGGAGCGCCTTACGCAAGGCGTACACACGATGGTCAAAGGGAGTCTGGACGCCTTTGTGAATAACGACCCCGAACTGGCGTATCAAATTATGCGGACGGACAACCACATTGACGCGCTCACGAAAGAAATTTTTGACGAGACCGTTGTACTGATGAAACGCGACGCATCGGTGATTGATCCCTCAGTAGGAATGCTGATGGTGCTGCGCAATCTGGAGCGTATGGCAGACCAAGCCACAAATATCTGCGAAAACGTTATCTTTCTTGTGGAAGCAAAACTGGTGCGCTCCATTCACACCGAAGACGACGGTCAGCCCTTCGATGCCGATAAGGACAATGACCGCGACGAGGAATAACAAAAGAATGCTAATGCCAATTAAAAGTTAAAAATCAGAGCAATCAAAGCGGCAGCCAGTCTGCC
>JACVZY010000003.1 GCA_014654705.1 Ignavibacteria bacterium | reverse complement strand
TTCTTCTATCACGATTATCTGGGCAATCCAGTTTTAACTTTTAATTGGCATTTTTGATGATTTTGCAGTAATGATGTTAGGAAATATTTGGAATGACACTGGCTCAGGAACTCAAACCGAAGAACGAGATTACGTTGTCCAAACAACAACAAAAGTCATCCAACGCTGCCTGCTGATGACCACCGACCCGGGCGATCTCGTGCTGGACCCGACTTGCGGGAGCGGCACGACGGCATTTGTGGCGGAGCAGTGGGGGCGGCGGTGGATAACGACGGACACAAGCCGCATTGCGCTAAACATTGCCAAGACGCGGCTGACGACGGCGGTCTATCCATACTACACACTGCATGACGAAGCGGGCGGCGACGTGCGTCAGGGCTTTGTGTACAAGACTGTGCCGCACATCACGCTGAAGTCGCTTGCCAACGACGAACCGCCTGCCACCGAAACACTCTACGACCAACCCAAAACGGATGCAAAACGTCTGCGCGTAAGCGGTCCTTTCACGGTGGAAACGCTGCAAACCTTCGAGCCTCTCAGCCCCGAAGAACTGACTGGCGATGTGCGCCCAAGCGAGATAGAAGGCGGCTTCGAGGAGATTGTGAAGCAGCATTTACTGAGCGCGGGCATCAAAAACGGCAGAAAAAACGAGATGGTTATTTTCCGCAGCGTGGAAACACTGAGCAATGAGCATCTGCACGCCGAGGGCTTCTACACGGGCGAGGGCGGCGAGAAGAAGGCGTATTTCCACATCGGACCGAAGTTCGGCACGGTGAGCAAACAGCAGGTCAATGAGGCAATCAAGGAATGCCGCGCGCGTGGGGATGCGAATTGGTTGGTGATATTGGGCTTCAGCTTTGAAAGCAGCATCGAAGGCAGTCAGCAAACGACGAGCATGGGAGGATTTGAAGTAACCAAATGCCGCATCCACGACGACTTGCTGCAAGACGGCTTGAAGAAAAAGCCCGCAAAATCGGCAGCGAGTTTTGTCACTATCGGCGAGCCGGATATAGCAGTGAAGCGGTCTGAGGACGGCACGGTTCGGATGGAAGTGTTGGGATTGGACATTTACGACCCGATAAAAGACGAAGTGAAAGCCCGCAACCTGAGCGATATTGCGTACTGGACAGTGGACGACGATTACGACGGCAGTAATTTTGTGGTGCGGCAGGTCTTTTTCTGCGGCGGCGACGGCGACGAGTTCGACAAATGGAAAAAGGGTTTGGATTCGTTGGCAAAAGAAAGCACCAAAAAGAAAACGGAAAAGACGCTGAAAATCGAACTGGACGACGAAGCCTTCGACCGTTTGTACGGACACGTCTCGCACCCGATAACGCTCACGAAAAAAGGGCAAAAAATAGCGGTACGGATAGTGTCGCAATTTGGCGAGGAATGTACGAAGGTGTTGTCGGCGGAAAATGCAAAGGCGGAGGAGGACTCGTAATGTATTTGATGTATGTAGATGGGTGATACAGGCATTCGCAGCAGCCCGACACGGTATTTTGTACTGAGTGCAATGGTTATTCACGAACTGCGCTGGCACGAGACGTTGGAAAGCCTCATCACGTTCCGTAAGCATTTGCGCGATACTAAAGGTCTCAAACTGCGGGAAGAAATACACGCCTCGCATTTTGTCAATAATCCGGGCAGCCTCGTTCGTATCAAGCGACACGATCGATTGGACATTATGAAGCAGTGCGTGGATTGGGTGGCATCACAAAGCGGTATGAATATTCTGAGCGTTGTTGTGGACAAAAGCCACCACTCGCAGGATGTCTTTGAGTATGCGTGGGAAGTCCTCTTGCAGCGCTTTGAAAACACGCTGAATTACCGCAATTTCGCCGGTCCGATGAACGCAGACGAGCGTGGTATAGTTATTTCCGACAACACCGATGGAAAGAAGTTGCAAGGTGTGATACGCAAGATGCGCCGCTATAATCCCGTTCCGAATATACGAAGTTTGTACACTGGCGGCTCACGGAATTTACGGGTACAACACGTCATTGAAGATGTGATGATGAAAGACTCGGCAACATCGTATTTTCACCAAATTGTTGATGTCGTTGTATATTGCGCTCGGCAGCTTTACGAACCAAACGCTTATATGAGAACGAAAGGTGGTCATCAATTCTATAAACGACTTGACCGTGTGCTTATCAAACAAGCTTCAAAGACACATCCGCTTGGGATTGTTGAGATATAGATTGCAGTACAGGCAAAAAAAAGGGACGAAACTCGCCCCGGATGAATCCTAGTCCGTAGTCTGACTACGTTTCGGATTCGCTGTAAAATTACGCAATGGTTACGGTTTTTTCTAACAAAAACGTGTAAATAACAAATAACAGCATTCCTATCTGCGAGGCATATCCCGACATCGAAATAGTGCAACGCACCGTTGCACAAAGCACATACCAAGTATCGAAGAAATTGAAAATGAATTACAACGCAGCATCCATGAATAAAACGCGAAGAACGTTGGCTACTTGCCGTGCAGCATGGAAGATAGACGTGCTGACATACAACCTCAACGCCCTGAGCTACGAAGAAGTGCTGGGGATGGAGCCGGAATTTCTGCTTTCTGCGGTGGAGGTGGAGGTATGAACCGCTCGTATCTTGAGTTGTCGGCTGCGACGATTGATAGTTTCTCGCAGATACACAGGGAATTCCATCAGCCGAAAATACTCTTGAAGACACCATTTTTGTTGCCATTTTCGATTGTCTTTCTTGACCAACATTTGCGGAGTCCTTCTCCTGTGCCACATCGTCGCATTGAGATGTTGCAGCCGACCCACAACACCTATTTGAAACATATCGGATTTGAGTTTTTGGCGAATGATGCCGAAGTACACTCATCGTGGTTTAATAGTGAAAATGTAATCCTGATGCGCAATTTTTTATCACTGACCGAAGCAGAACATCATATTGTAGAATGGGTAACAGGGGCGGTCTTGCCACATTTTCCAAGCTGTACGCCGCCATTACGCAAAGATATTGTCGAGCAGTTTTGGGAAATTGTCAGTAATGCTTTGGAGCATGGTCAGTCTTTAGCGGGAATCAGTATGTGTGGTCAGTAT
Source organism: Ignavibacteria bacterium (assembly GCA_014654705.1). GTDB lineage: Bacteria > Bacteroidota > Ignavibacteria > Kapaibacteriales > UBA4661 > PH2015. The sequence goes on along the minus strand of JACVZY010000003.1, from coordinate 96,008 downwards.
TTCCCCAAGAAGCACTACGTTGAAATTGCATTTTACGATGCCGGAATCGGTATCCCGTCCAGTGTTCGCCGATATGACAGTCGCTTTACGGCATGGAGCGATGTGGAGTGCATTGAGTGGGCATTGGAAGCAGGGAATACTACTCGTTCTCATGTTCACGTGGGCGGTTCGGGGCTTCACGTCCTAGAGAAATTCCTTGCAATCAACAAAGGAATTCTTCAAATTGCATCAGGCAATGGATATTACAAGCAACACGGCGCAACAAAAGAACGCCAAACACTGCAACACCATTTGCAAGGCACACTCGTCAATATAAGAGTTCACCGAGATTCGTTTCTCTATTCCTACAGACCTCATCAAATCTAACATAAACGCCATGAAAACGCTCAAAGTTATCGAGGTAGTTGGTAGTGCTGTTTTACTACATTCAGACAAAGGCGACCACCTGAAAAAAGCGATGCAAGAGGCATTGCGTGAAACATCGCAGATTGCTGTTGATTTTGCAGGGTATCAGTTTCTTTCGACCATGTTTTTGAATTTTAGTTTCGGGGCATTGTGCTTAGAGAACGATTGGAGCAGAGAAGAATTTTTTGGTCATATCACGATACAAAATTTGGCTGAAGATGATGGCGATGATGTCGAATTATCGCTTCGCAATGCACAACAGCGCCGAGAGCTACGGAAAAATAACATTGACACGGCGGAGTTTTATGAGAGAAATGTGCTCGCCTAACCATCACCACGTGTTTCATCATGGCAATAATTATTGATGTTCGCCCGTGTTCCCCCGGCAACAACGCATACACAAAAGAACTTTGTCGCTCTCTGCACTGCGAGGCTTTTTTCGTTGATACAAACGTGCTGATAGATTTCAAAGACCCGCTTGGTCGTGCTTTGGACAAAAAGGATATAGAACGGAAGGAATTTGTTACCGATGCACTAACCGCGATAAAAAGTCAAGGTGTTGCTTCGTACAGCACATTAACGGTCTCCATTGAATACTACAAGTACATCCAAACTGGTTTCTATCAAACATTTGCCAATCAAAAAATTACAACGTTAGATTTTAAGCGTCTTCGGGAAACCAGCCCTGGTTTTGCGGAAGGCTGGGCACTGCACGTCAGAAAATTTCGAGAAACGTTTGCCAAAAAATTTCCTCTCTATGGCGAGACACAAGCAAATGTGGACATCCGAGGGATGACAGAAGAAGTGGATTTCGGTGATTTTGCTTTGTATGACACCGTGCGCCGCCTCACGCCTACACACCGTTTTGTGTTCTCCAATGACGGAGATTTCTATTCATTCTCAGATATTCTGCTCTTTACGGTAAATCCCACCATGATTGAGAAGGCTCGAAAAGACAATCTCCTGTTTGTGCAATAAAAGTGCTGGAGATACCAATGAACTCTGAGTATGAAACGCTCCACTATGAAATCATTCTGTATTGGAGTGCCGAAGACCATGCGTATATCGCAGAAGTGCCGGAACTTCCGGGCTGTATGGCGGATGGTGAAACCTACGTCGCCGCTCTTCAGAATGCCGAAATTATTATCCGTGAGCGCCTAGAGACAGCACGGGAACTTGGTCGTACCGTGCCGGAGCCTAAAGGACGACGATTGATGGTTGCGTGAAATAGCGGAAGCGTATATTGTAGAAAAATGCTGTTTCGTAAAATATAAAAAGTTATATTTCAGATTCCGGCGGAAAACGACACCATGGCGTTTGCTTTTGCAGAAGCAACAATCTCGAAAACATCACAAGATAGTGGGATTTTTACGTTTTGTTACTTTCTTGTTACTCAAAAGTAACAGCACAAGTATTCAAGGGGATAACAGGCGGTTAATTACATTTAATGTCGCAATCTATCATTCCCAGAGACACTTCCAGACGTATTTTTTACAACTTTTTCCGAACAGGTGCACCAATGAAAACCTTCTTCCCTCATACTACATTCATACACGGTTGCGGCAGACTGCTTTGGAATCTCTGGCTGAGTTTCTGCATGACGTTGCTTCTGAGCATCACGTCTCTTCAGAAGACTGCACTTCACGCTCAAATGATGCCGCCAACGGGTGCTGGTCCATGGAACAGTAATCTGATGATACGTTCTGGCACGGATGGAAACTCGTTCGGTGCCGAAACAAAATTTGCTGATTCCTCCGGCGTACCGAGTTTGCTGAGGGATGCGCAAGGTCGTATTCTCGCTGCTTTCCAGTGGTTTCCCGCCCCGCTTCGCTCGCAGTATTGGGACAAAGTAGCTGTGAAAATTTCGGATGATAACGGCAAAACATGGTCGCCGCCGCAGCCCATAGTCATCAATGGCTTACCAAGTTCGTATCAGCGACCCTTCGACCCAACGCTTGCACTGACCGAAGACGGGCGTATTCGTATTTATTTTTCCTCCAGCCCCGGTCCTGCGCTCATGCTGGATTCGACCGTTGCCACGTATTCGGCTGTTTCGACCGATGGTGTACATTATACCTTCGAGCCGGGCATACGATTTAGTGCCGTTGGTAGCGGTAAGCCAGTGATAGATCCTGCGGTCTTGCGCATCGGCAAAAAATGGTACTATACCGCCCCGAAAGGTGCACCGCAAGATGGGGCATACCACGCCACTTCGGACGACGGCTTGACGTGGACTCGGCGAGGTGATATTCCGTCCGATAGTGCAAACCAGTGGACGGGGAATTTGGTGGAATACGGCGCGGGAATACGCTTTTACGGTGCAGGCAGATTGGGCTTGTGGTGGAGTTATTCTGCGGATGGAACTTCATGGACAAAACCCACCGCTGCCACCATTAGTGGTACTACAACCATGCCCGCGTTCATTCGCGGCGGCGACCCGGCGATTCTGAAACTTGCCGATAATAATTACCTCCTGATGTATGTCAGTGCACCCGTGAACCAGATGATGACTGCCGTTGACGGCGCTTCGCAGCTTTCCCACGTTCTGCGGGTTTCCCCGAACCCCACGTCCGATATTCTTCGTGTGAATTTCACACTTACAAAAGCAGAGCGCATATCCCTGGAATTATACAATATACTTGGACAGCATATTGCAACACTGCTACACGGCGATTATGCTCTGGGGGCACATGAGTACCTATTGCAGACCAGTATTTTTCCGCAAGGCGCATATTTTCTTCGTCTGGCGACCTCAACGACTTTCCAAACGTCATCGTTCTTTGCACGATGATGAAAACAATGGTAAGCATCTGGACGGTAATATCTTGGAACACAGACAGGAGTGTCTGTGCTGCCGAAGCCAGATTTTATGCCGTAGCACAGACATTCTTATCTGTGTAGATAGTTCAAGATAATTTCGTTCAATACCTTATCATAAAGAATTTTACTGTTTTGTGTTTCTGCCGCTTTTATAACCAAGCCTTACCAAGTATAACTAGTCTTACCAAGGTGTTCCGATGAAATCACGCTCTACGCTTTTGCTGTGCGCCGCACTCTTGCTAACGTACAGCCACCTTTCGGCACAAATCCTGCCCGAAACTACGACCGATTATCTGAACATTTACAAAATCCCAGGACACGATAAGTCCTACCAAACCTTGCTCCAAGCGGGTGCAAAGGTCATTAACTTCACGGCGGACACGAGTTTTGCGTGTATTTGGATTCCCCCCAACTACTCCACGCAAGCAGTGAAGCGCGTTATGGTCTGTATGCACGGCACCAAAGGTGCGGCATATGACGAAATGAAAGATGAACTCGCATACGCTCAGGCAAACAACTACGCAATGGTCGGTGTGCAATGGTGGATACAAGGTGCAACGCCGTCGGCAGACGGAACGTACCTCGATGAAGCGAAAATATATCGCCTGATTGACACGGCGCTTAAACACGTGAAAGCCAAATACAGTGCGGATTTGAGCCGTGTGGGATATGTGGGCTTTTCGCGTGGGTCGGCAGCGAGTTATCTCATCATGTTCTACGACCGCTTTTACAAAACGAATTACTTCGCACTTTCCATTTCTGCTTCTGGTGGTATTCCTGTGCCACCGAATCCACCAAAGCCGCCTCTGGGCGATGTGTTGCAAAAGCGCTACGGCATAACCCCGTTTCTCGGTGCAAGTTTCTTTTTCTATTGCGGCATGAAAGATGAAGAGTGGGGAACGACTATGTGTAACCAAATAGCGTACGCAGATAGTATCGTGAGAGCAAATGGCGGGCAGACTGTACGGCGTATTTCCGACCCCGAAGGCAAGCACGGCGGATACCGATTGAATCCAGGCTATCAGGCATCAGCCGTCCAATGGTTCTTAGATTTAACCAGCACACCCACGCCGCCTGCACTTGTGCAGCCCGCCGACAAAGCCGTCAACCAGCCGCTTTTCACGACTGTCCAATGGACAACGAATGCTACGGCATCGCTCTATGACTTGCACATTTCAGGTGATCCGGGCTTTTTTACAACCGTTTCGCGGGATTCGCTTATTTCTGCCTCGGTAACAAGCAAACGCATTGGTGAAATCTTCCCCGGAACGACCTTATACTGGCGCGTCCGCTCGAAAAACAATATCGGTGCAAGCGCATGGTCGGAAGGACGGAGTTTCACGGCGCAAAGAATGACAGGTGTTACCGACGATAAAAACAGAAGTGCAAAGGATAAAGGCTTGCGCGTGTCGCCGAATCCTGCTTCAGAGAATATCAGTGTACAATTCACACTTTCAAAGCCTGAGCGGGTAACACTCAAATTCTATAATGTCCTCGGACAAGAAGTTGCGTCTCTGCTTGATGCAGAGACAGATGCGGGCGAACATACACTACAAGTCAGCACTCAGCATTTAGAATGTCAAACGCTGTTTCTGCGTCTGCAAACAAACTCCGGCAGGTCATCGCAGATGGTAACCGTAATGCGATAATCCAGAATGATAGCACCAAACGATGGGCTTGTGGAAGCAAATACATTCAATCGAGATTTAGAAATTGCTTTGAAACATCAATAATTTACGAGTAAAAAACACCGTGGCTTTTGACTGCCCATAATCCTAGCACATCGCACACTATGACTTTTTGGCATAGAAAGTCCTGACCATTAGCATCATGTTTTACAAAGCGCAGTTCTGTATTTTTGTATCAGAGAGAAAGCAGAATGACAGACACAGTATTTTGCGGCGCATAGAAATTTTGCGGCGCATAGAAAAAGTGCCGCCAAGAAAATGCAGACTATCAGAAGGGGAATACAAAAACACAGAGATAGCATTACATCTCCCAAGCCATGCTCCATTTTTACGGGGAAGCATGGCTTTTTTATTGTAGGCAAATGCTTGCTGCCCCACACAACGCAAAAGCGCAGCTTGCTTTATGAAGGCAAACTGCGCTTTTATATTTTTTTCAAGAATGCTTTTATCGAACAAAGTAGCGTAATTGCAGCGCTGTGAGGCAAAGCCCGATAAGCGAACCGACTATTACTTGTCCCGTCGTGTGCTTGTGGAGTATCACGCGGGAAATTCCCACGATTGGTACAAGGACGAACCACGGAGCAACCATTGCCCCGAACTGAAATGCCCATGCTATGACAGCTCCTCCGATGCTTGTGGCGTGTATGCTCACCTTCCAGCGCAGGGTAATTGCTTGAACGAGCAAGGTATTGGTAACATAGCAAAACATCAGCCACGTTACAAGCGGCGGCGCATCCAGCAGATAGACCGCGACAAAACCCACAACATTGCTTGCCACGCCCACGATAAACGGTTTGGTGCGTTCTTCGCGGAGGTCGAGGTCGAGTGAGCCGACGCGCCCCGATTTTTTCAGAAACACCACGTAGCCCGAAATGATGAGCGTTGTCGAAAGCATACACACGCTCCAAATGAGCCACTTGCGGTCTAGGGGGATGGTTGCGTCGGGCAGAAGCAAAACTGAAAAAGTGAATATCGGCAGCACAACCGGACTAAACACTGCCGACACGAGGACGGAAGCATAGTGTACGACTTTCTTCATTGTGCCAACTTCTGCTGTGGACGTAGAAACTGCTGTTGCCATAGACAAACAAAGAAGAGTGAAACAGTAATAGAAAAAGGGCGTTGCTTTTCCGAAGAATGAACTTGAGAATTAGCTTTTCAGTTTTGCAATCTCATCCTGCATCTTTTTGTAATCTTCCAAGAATGCCGACAAACCTTTGTCCGTAAGCGGGTGCCCGAGTGATTGCATGAGCGGCTTGTAGGGGCAAGTCGCTATATCGGCTCCGGCTTTTGCGGATTCCAGAATATGAATCGGGTGCCGGATAGATGCTGCCAAAATCAGCGACGACAAGCCCTGGATATCCCAAATCTCACGCACATCGCGTATCACTTCCATGCCGTCAGCACCGGTATCGTCCAAGCGCCCGACAAATACGCTCACGTAGGTAGCTCCGGCGTTATTGGCAGCAAGAGCCTGCACGGGGTTGAAAATAAGCGTTACATTGGTCTCGACGTCTTGGTCGGAGAGCTTGCTGACGGCTTTCAAGCCTTCGGGAATCATCGGAATTTTTATGGTGGCTTCGGGGAACCACTTCAAAATCTCGTCTGCTTCGCGCAACATCCCGTCGGCATCAGTAGAAATAACCTCGACCGACAAGTGACCGCCCACAAGGCTGTGAATCTCCAGAATACGCTTGCGCACATCTATTTTGGGGTCTTCTTTTGCCAAAAGCGACGGATTGGTCGTAACACCGCTAATAATGCCGAGCGATGCGGCGTGGCGAATTTCTTCGATATTCGCAGAATCTAAATACAGTTCCATTTCAGTAACCTCACGTTATCAACATACACATAAAGAAATTAGTACAATCAGTTCGCAAGTTATCACATTTCCGGCAGAGATGAAAATTATTACGTCGTAACATTGGCGCTTGAGGGATGGCACAAAAGCAAAACGCCCTCGCTGCTGCTTCAAAGAAGAGCGGCAAGGGCGTTTGATTGTACTGCTATTTTTCTTTTGCGGAGAAAAAGCGTTATTTTTTCAGAGAATCACGCTTTGCATCGCGTTTGTTCTGAAGAATTTCATTTAACTGCTTTTGAAATTTTGCTTCAAACACGAGGAAATCAGCATATTGCTTTTCATTCAGCACTTCGCGGACAGAGCGGAGCATTTCGTTGGAAGCGTTTTGCAGATTCTTGTTTTTATCAAGAGTTTGCTGGGTGAGTTGCTTGATTTTCTCGCTATTGCCGGAACTCTTAGCTTTGTCAAGTTCGTTCATTGTGTCGTCAAGCGACTTTCGCGCTTCGTCCACCTTTTTTTGTTCGGTGTTATAGCGAACAAAAAATTTCTCCGCTGCGGCATCGTCGAGATTGAGCGCCTCAATAAGTTTGAGTTTTTTGAGCTGGTCAATTTGCTTCTTCGCTTTGCCACCTTCTTGCTGTTTGGACGAGTGTGATGGTGCGGCGATTGCTTGTGTTGTGTGGGTACCGCTTCCGTTCAGAACTGCGATACAGATAAAGCAAATCAACATTTGGCGGCAAAAAAGTCGGACGAAAGTCATACGGTCTCCGTAAAATGATATTGCTGCTTGAATTCAAGCGGTCGTGTAGTTGTCGTCGTTGGGTACATTTATAGTTGTTCCATTTCAGTCATTGCTGCGGCAATGCCATCGGCATCATCGTCGCTAATGTTATCCAGCATATCCGAATTGTCGAAATAGCCCTGAAAAGCAGAACGGTTTGCGGCAATAGCGTTCAGAGTCTCTCTAGTGAGCATCTTTCGCGCAGCCATTGCGGCTTCTTTGCTACTGTCTTCTGCGCCATTGGCAATGATGCCCGCATTATTGGCGAATGCGCCGCTTGCGTTTACCAAACTCTCATCGGTCGGTAATTCTTCCAGACGCTGAATATCTTCCGGTGTAAGAATGGCGCTTTCGCTCTGCTCCGTGCGTCCGCTCAACGCGCTCCAATTAGTATTGAACGCCTGCGGAACGGAGATAACAGCGAGCAGCACACACATAGCGAGTGCGGGAACAAAAAACTTCATTAAACGAAATCGGTGCGCCCGCTTTTCCGCCTCATGCTGAAGGCGGTTTTGGATGTGAACGGTCAAGTTTTTGAGGCGCTGCATTTGCTGACGGTCGAGTGCTTCAAGCTCCGGCTGGACGGCTTCAAAGCTCTCTTGTATGAGACGGAGTTCTTCGGCTAAGTCGGGATATCTGCCCAAAGAGGCTTCTACCCTTGCTTTGTCGCTTGCCGCAATATCGCCGAAGGCGTAATCGGGCAGAAAGGCTTCGACTTCTTCACGCGACAGTATTGGTGCGCCCTGTACGCTACCATCGTCGCCGGATATCGAAAAGTGGGTGTTCATGGTGATATTTCTAAAAATTCGCTGTATTGCTTCGGGGGGGTGTATTGCTTGAAGCGTTAGCCGCTTGCTACGTTCTAACCCTACTGCTTCTCTGCCTGAATGAGTTGTGCTAATTTTTTTGCTGCCTGAAAGTAATTTGCTTTTAAGCCGCCAACGCTTGTACCGGAAATTTTGGAGATTTCCTCGTAGGAAAGTTCATCGAAGTAGCGCATGATGAAGGTTTGGCGCTGCTTTTCGGGCAACTGCTCCAGCATAGTGTCGAAGCGAACTTTGAAGTCGCTGTTTTCTGTCGCTTGGGCAGGAGTAATACCGCGGTCAGATTCAATCTCTGCTATCACATCCAGACCGACGAACTGGCGTACTTTTTCTTTACGCTTCATCCCGGAGCATACGTTCATAGTGATACGGTAGAGCCACGTTGTGACCGAACTATCACCGCGAAAATTACGGATATTCTTCAGGGCTTTGATAAACACTTCTTGCGTTGCGTCGTAAGCGTCGTCGGACGACTTTAAGTACCGTAATGCCGTAGCATAAACAAATTTTTGGTACTTCCGCACGAATTCGTTTGCCGCCGCGCTGTTAGACTCGGTTGCTTCGCGCAATGCTGTCAGTAGTGCGTCTTCAGGCTTCACAGAAATGGCGTAACTCATGGGTAATTCAGCGAACTGTGTTATACACTTGTAATTTACATCAATTCGATGACTCTCCATGAAAAAAAGTTTAATCCCCTCTGGCGTAATGATAACCATAGCAGCAATAAGTATATCAATGCTTGATGAGTAAGGTATTGAACGAAATTATCTTGAACTATCTACACAGACAAGAATGAACTGTGCTACGGCATAAAATCTGGCTTCGGTAGCACAGACATTCCTGTCTGTGTTCCAAGATATTACCGTCCAGATGCTTATTGGTGCTGAGGTGAATCTTAGCGCTGAAGTGAACCTTGTCGCTAAAGGGAACCTTGGCGCTCAAGTGAACGTCGGGGAATCGCTTCGGCATGCTTCGGGAATGATGTGCCGCGATAAAAGCAAATTTACAAAGTCTGGGAAATTTGCTATCTTGCCGTCGGGTTTGCAGAAAAATTATACACTTCACAATGTCCTTTGCCATGAAAACATTTATTCGCTCTTGCCTTGTGCTTGTTGCTTTGTGCGCTGTTACGGTCTCCAAAGCAGCAACCACGCTCTCACGAGCAACGATGCCCACCAACACCATTAACGCCGTTCTGGGTGATGTCAGTTTTGTGAAAAAGTTCGGCACCGCGCCCACGCCCGCAAGCGGCGAAGCGCTCCGCATCCGAACGCACCTCGAATATGTGGAAACACTCCTCAGAGCCGAAGACGTATCGCATCTTTCCCCGACGCTCCGAGAACGCCGCGCAGCGCTGCTGGACAAACTCCATGAATACCGCCTCACGTCTGTATTCCCAACCAATCTCGACTTCCCGCAAGAACGCCGTCCGTGCTTTATTGATGTGGCAGGAAATATCTGTGCGGTGGGCTTTCTTATCGAACAAACGGCAGGACGCGCCCTTGCAGAGCGCATCAATGCTGCACACCGCTACGACTTTTTGGCAGATATGCACGTGCCGGAACTTACGGCGTGGGTGGAAGCGTCAGGCTTGACGGCAAGGGAGTGTGCGATGATTCAGCCGAGTTATGGTCCTCCACAACCTGACCCTAATTTCAAAATTATTAAGATTACGCCATCTACAACAACAGCGACAGGTAAGGCATACACAATGGAAATTCAAGTTGTCGGCTTGAGGGGCTACGGAGGCGCTTTCCCACCCTCATCATATGGTACTCAGCTTTTGATTGCATTCAACAAATCTGCCTATCAAATAAACTCACAATGGACAACCTCAGCTACTCTAGCTAACAGGTGGGATGGTGTTTGCACGTGGACTGTTGGAACTCACAGTAATACATCGGTAGGAAATCATACAATAACGCTTTACTGGCTTCCTATAATTGGGGACGGTAATTACGCATCTACAACCTTCACTGTCAGCCCCGCCACCACCGTCCGCGACCTCACGCTCCCAAGCACCATTCCCATTTCCCCCAATCCCGTCACCGACGCGCTCACTCTTGCACTGCCGGAGAACGAACTGCACAGCGTCCGCCTCACGAACACGCTTGGTTGCGCGGTCTGGACGCTTTCGGAGGCTTCCGGCACAACCACTCTGGATGTGGGCGGACTGAGCGCGGGTGTGTATTTCGTGGAGGTGCAGAGCGCACGGCGGCGCTCGGTGCAGAAGGTGGTGAAGTATTGACCGATGACAGATTGACACTTGTTTCATATTCTATCCCCAAAGGCTTATTTATGATGTTTACTCGTATTACCGCCAATCCCCATCAAATGGTCGGTGTCCCTTGTGTGCGGGGTTTGCGTATTCCTGTGGCAACTGTCTTGGGCTTGCCGGGCGGTAGGCGGTGGAATTCAATGTCATCAACGTAAGGCTGCAAGCCTCACCCAAAAGGAATGTTTGAATTACTAGAGCGATGGACTATTCCGCCTCCCCTGCGACGAGCTGGAGAAACCGACAGGAAGAATTTTTTCTCTATATTCGGCTCTTGTACTATATTGGGCGCTTGATGTAATGTGATGTGATATAATGCCTACGGGCACTTTTGTCTCTTCCTTAGCCTTGCAAACAAACGGATTCTTGCAAACAAGCAGGTTGTTGTATATTGCGTATCTTCGTTGTGTTCTACGAGTCAATGTCATTCAGTTAAGGAATCCAACAAGCTATGAAGCGTGTGTACGGGCATACTTGTAGAAGTTGTCTCGTATCACAGACATGACCAGCTACCCAAAAACGACTATTCACCAACATTCTCCTCTCACCATTTCCTCCCATACCATGTCTCGTTATCCCTACTCCACATCACGTGCTGTACGGCATCTGTTCGTGTGGCTCTGTTTCTTCGCTGCAAATGCCCTGCAGGCGCAAACCGTCAATATCACCTTTCGCCTCGCCGACCCGCAGAAGCGCTACGTGCGAGCATTTGTGCCGGGCGAATTTAATAACTGGGGACCAAACGCGGGCGGACGCATAAGCGCCGGTGCGGTCTCCGAGATGCTGTACGATGCTGCAAGCGGCGTGTGGGCAAAAACACTTTCCCTAAACGTCGGGCAGCGCTATTTGTACAAATTCCATGTTCACCGCGATGCGACGGGAGCGCAAGCAGACTGGCTTCCAGACCCACTGAACGATGTGCAGGACGGCTCCGGCAATCAAAATTCTGTGCTGCAAGTTTCACCATTGCTCATTTTTCAACCGTCGCTGCAAGTGAACAACAATGCTCTTTCCGGCGTGAACGCCTCCATCATTGCCGCAGCACGGCTCACGCAGCTGACCATCGTTGCCGGAAGCACTACAATAAATGTCACCGGCGCAATTCTCAACGTCACGCAGCAGAGCGGTTTTGTGAATATTCCTTTCCCAACACCTTTGCCCACAACAGCATCAGTGAGGATTATCGCCGCCGACACTGCCGGAAACAGCGTTTCCTACCGCTTTCCCGTCACGATTAACGCCGTTCCCACGTGGGCGAACAATGTCGTATGGTATCAAATTTTCCCCGAACGCTTCCGCAATGGCGACCCCACCAACGACCCCACGCGCGAAAGCCTTGAACTTGGCAATGGCGTATCCGACAAATGGCGCATCAAACCTTGGGGCAGCGATTGGTTCTCTCGTGATGAGTGGGAGCGGGAGTTCGGCGGGAATTTCTACACCAACGCCATTTTTCACCGCCGCTACGGTGGCGATTTACAGGGTGTGATGGACAAATTGGATTATCTCAAAGATTTAGGCATTACGGCATTGTACCTGAACCCCATATTTTACGCCAATTCGCTGCACAAATACGACGGCAACGCGCATCACCACATTGACCCGTATTTTGGTCCTAACCCGAAAGCCGATTTGGAGCAAATTGCCCGCGAGAACGCTTCGGCAGCGCCTTACGACCCAAAAACATGGAAGTGGACAAGCGCGGATTCGCTCTTCTTGAAATTGATTTCGGAAGTGAAAAAACGGAATATGCGCATCATCATTGATGGCGTGTGGAACCACACCGGACGCGGCTTTTATGCCTTTCAAGACATCCAAAAGAATCAAGCACAATCGCGCTTCAAGGACTGGTACGTGGTCAATCGCTTCGACGACCCCGCTACGGCGCAAAATGAATTTAGCTACAAAGCGTGGGAAAATTTTACCTCGCTGCCTGAATTTGCTCGTACGCCCGACGGACGCGACCTTGCGCCCGCACCGAAGGAATATGTTTGGAACGTCACGCGGCGCTGGATGGACCCGAACGGCGACGGCGACCCCAGCGACGGCATTGACGGCTGGCGTTTGGACGTAGTGCCGTATATGCCGCTTGGATTCTGGAACGAGTGGAATGTTTATGTGCGCACAATCAATCCCAACGCCTACACCACTGCCGAAATCTGGACGGACGCTTCGCCTACTTTCGTGCGTGGCGGCAACTTTTCGGCAGTGATGAACTATTGGGCGTTTACGCTGCCTGTGGTGGACTTCTTCATCAACGGACGCGGCACGGCGGAGAGCTTTTGGAACACCCTCGAAACCCGCAGAAATGCCTACGCGTCCAACGTACAAGCCGCCATGCAGAACATGATGGATTCGCACGATACCGAGCGGATGGCTTCGATGATTGTGAATCGTCCTACCACAAGCTCGCAAGCGCTCTGGCAACCCGCCATCACGCGCAATGCGTGGGGAACGCCTTCCTACGCCATTCGCAAGCCGAACACACGAGAACGCGATATTCAAAAACTCATCGCGCTCTTCCAAATGACCTACACGGGCGCACCGATGCTCTACTACGGCACGGAATCCGGCGTGTGGGGCGGACAAGACCCCGACGACCGCTCACCGATGAATTGGCAAGATATTCGCTTCGACCCGCAAGCAGGAACGCACTCTCCGGCGTATATTCGTCCGGCGGATGATATGAATTTTGATAGTAGTTTGGCGGGGTTTTACAAAGAGTATATCGGTTTTAGAAATAACAGCCAAATGCGTTTCAATAGTGGTGGTGATAGATTAACATACTCTTTAGACAAAGCAGGTTTTGTGAATGTTAATTCACGTGCCTTTGGTTACTACTTTGCCTACAACGAATTAAATGATGCCTTTGTTGGCTTCAATTTAAGTAGCGATACAGTATCTATGACCGTTCCGGTTCGATGCTTTTGTTTAGCATATAAGGCAAATTATTTCAGTACCGCACCATTTAACTTTGAACTTACACAACAACCAACCAAATCGTTTACTCTTAAGATACCACCACAAAGTGGCGCACTGGTAAAATTATTAACGCAAGTGGGTGTACAAGACCAGTCGGATAATTTTGCAATATCCGCCCGCGCCTACCCCCAACCCTTCACCGACGAGACCACGCTTGAATACACGCTTGCTGCCGCCGGAGACGTGAGCATGAGCGTGGCGGATGTGCTGGGGCGAGAAGTGCTGCGCATAGATGAAGGCTGGAAGCCGCAAGGAACGCACACTGCTACTGTCAGGGGCGAACGACTTGCGAGGGGAACGTATTTTTGTACGCTGCGCGTGAGTGGTGGTGCGGTGAAGCGGGTGTTACTGATGCGGCAGTGATGAAGTGCGGCTTAGGGTGGAAATTTTGAACGCGGATGACGCGGATTCAGCAGATGTGTGCGGATAGTTCATAATCCTCTTCATCTGCCGAATCTGCGCAACCCGCGTTCAGGGCGAAAGAGCCTCAAGGTGCTTAATCATCGCCGCCGCGCCGCATGGAGCGCTCTACGTCGCGTTGCTTGATGGATTCGCGTTTGTCGTACTTTGCTTTGCCTTTGGCAATACCAATTTCAACCTTTGCGTAGGGACCGGAGAAATAGACCGCAAGCGGCACAAGCGTTGCGCCTTTTTCCTGTACGCGGGAGTAGAGTTTTTGGAGTTGATTTCGCTTCAGAAGCAGCTTGCGCGGGCGCACGGGCGGGTGGTTGTTGATATTGCCTTGTTCGTAGGGGCTGATGTGAATGCCGAGCGCGAAGAGTTCGGGCGAAGCATCTTTTTTGCCCTCGAACATTGCGTAGCTGTCTTGGAGATTGCATTTACCCGCACGAAGCGATTTGACTTCCGTGCCTTGCAGCATGATTCCTGCTTCTATCGTGTCGGTGATGAAGTAGTCGTGCCGTGCCTTGCGGTTCTGCGCCACATTCTTGATGGGGCGGTTTTTGTAATCGGGTGGCGTGGGCTGTTCGCGTTGATGCTGGTGTTGAGGGTTTTTGGGCATAATAGATTGTATTTCATTTGGTAAATGGGACACGGATTGAGCGGAAAGAACAGATGAAGACGGATTTGATTGATACTTGTCTCTGTGAAAATTCGTTTCTTTCGTTCCATCCGTGTCCCAAAGTTTTACATCACTGCAAAATTTGACTAATCAAACTGACGCTAAAGATAGACAGCAAGAACCAGCCCAAAGCGCCTTCCAGCACCGCCAAGTACCGAGCAATGCCCTTTGCTTGAATCTCGCCATAGCCCAGCGTAACAAACGCATTAACACTCAGCGCACCGGCATTGATACCACGAATAAGAGCGGCAATAAACAGTAAACCGGCAAAGTAGAATGTAGCGATGGCTATAACGCCCGTGCGGTTTCCGGCTTGCGGAGATGTGTCGTCCCAGCGGCGTTGCAGGGTTTGCATATACTCGCTTTGGCGCACAATCCAGAGCCGGAGCTGATACTGAACAATATGACCGTAGTAAAATGGCGCTCCGATGATACGCACCAGCTGTGGTGCAACGGCGTGCGAGTGATGGAGCGCCGCTATGTCGTCCTTAATCCGCTCGGCTTGGCGCTGGCGCTCTTCCTTGTGCGAGGCGAGGTCGTAGAACGTATGTGTGAAGCGCACGCCGTTGACCGCTTCGGGCTGGCTCGGAAAAATAAAATACAGCGCGGCGAAAAGAAGCAATATCCAGAGCGAGTACTGAATCGCCATCACCGGCTCTGTGCCATACTTGCAGAAGGTTTCGAGGAAAACGTTGAGCTGCCAGACGAGCCAATTCGTGAAGGTGGGTTGGCGCTGATAGGTAAGTCCCAGCCAGCGTGTTTGCACGGTTTTCATCTCCACATAGCAATCGTTTTTCGAGCCGTCTTGCCAATTTTTTCCGTAGATATTGTAGAAAAAACTGTACGTTTTCAGAAGCATTTCGTAATCGTCTTCTTCTGTTACATTCAGCCCGTTCACGGTATCGCTGACCGTGAGTTTGTATCCGGCGAACTGCTCCCAGCGCATGGTGGTGGCGCGTTCCGGCGTATTGAAAGCATCGTAGAGGATTGCACCGCGAAAAACGCTTTTCTCCACTTTGAGCATATTCAAAATAGTGGCGCTCACATTCAGCGCACCAAAAGCCGTGTCTTCGCTCAAATTGCACGAGCGAATATGCCCGTCAATGATGAACAGGGCATTGCTGTCCAGCAAACATTGCTTGAGAGTAAAATCATTGAGTGGCTCGGAGAAAGGTGCAAATACTTGCGAACCACCCATAAAGTGCGTCCGTTCATAGTTCACACTATTGATGCTATTCGATGCAAAAACACAACTTCCGATTTCGCATCGGTCAAGTTCAAAATTGACCAAGCCCTCTACTTCTACGCCCGTTACAATTCTCGTCTTGGAGATTCCCAGCGATGCGATAACGCACTTCTCAAACCCCAAGTATTCATCAATCGTGCAGCCATTGAAGGAAATACCTTGTTCAAATTCAAATCCACTAATTTTCATAGCGGAAAAGTGACAGGAATCAAATTCGAGTTTGGAATCCACCAAAATACGCCCGTTTTTGCCGCTTGCCTTGAGGAGTTGCGCCCGCCACTCGGCTTCGCGGGTAGGGTCTGTCAAGTTAGAGTCCGTGCGGATGGTGCAGTGCCGTAGTTTCAAATTACCCTGCGCAAGTGTGGTCATGGTGAGCACATCGCTGAAGGAGAGCGTCTGCCGCTCCAGAGCGGTTGTACCGGTGGCGGAAAACTGTGCCGAGAGAGGTGTGCTGCTCGTAAGCAACAATGCTGCCCACGACAGCACATAGAGCAAGAAGGATGCAAGGCGCATGGAATCTACTTTTTCTGAGAGAGGTTATACAAATGCTCTTCGTTGTTGGGGAATGATACGAGAGAATTATCGTGTTTCGGGGAGCAGCGTATAGTCCGGGAAGTTCCCATACAAGCGCTCTCCGGGCATACCGAGCGTAACGGCTTCCACAAGATATTTCCCGCCCACAAAGCAGCCTTTCCACGATTGTCCTGTGCCGCCGAAAATTTCTTCTTTGTCGCCGCGTGAGCGTACAGCGTTCACTCCTACTTTGAAGCCGCGCAGCTCAGGCGTGATACGCTTTGCAAACGCTTCGTCGTCGGTCGCCACCGAGCAGACAAGCGAGCCGTTGGAAACGTTCATTTCTTCGATGAGTTCTTCGGGTGTGTCCACGACCACGATGCTGTCTATCGGACCAAACGGCTCGTTTTGATAGAGCTTTGCCTTGCGCGGCAGATTCATCATCGTGCGTGGTGCAAAATACGCAGAAATATCTTGTCCCGGTAGAAAGCGTGATTCATCCAGCTTCCCTTGGTAAATACACACTGCACCGTTCACGAGTGCATGACCGACCATGACTTGCAAATCGCCGACTTTGCGGCTATTGATGACAGGACCAAAGTCCAGTTTCGGCGGCGCATCATCGGCATTCTCGACCAAAAGCGGATGCCCGAAGGTGAGGGATTTGACGACGGACAAATAGGTATCTAAAAAGTTCGGTACAAGCGAGCGCTGGACAACAAAGCGTGGATAAGCTGTGCAGCGCTGTTTGCCGTATTCGTAGCCTTTTTTGAGTTGGGCGGCGAGCGCGTCCCACTGCGAAAAATTCCACACGCCGTAGGCATTCAAGCCTTCCATTTCGAGCATATAGCGCTTATTGCGGTCGTAGAAAGCGGCTGCAATGTCGCGCCCATTGGACTTTCCGCCCACGAATGCCAAACAATCAACGTTGTCATTGCGCACCAGCGCTTCGCTCAGTTCGCCACCCGAACCGCTAATGAGCGAAATTGGCAGCCCCGCACGTCGCCCAAGCGCAAAGGCAAGCGTGAGCGTAAAAAGTCCGCCGTCCGATGGCGTTTTAGCAATGACGGAGTTTCCTGCAAGCGCCTGCACAAGCACCGAATGGAAGAGCACCGACATCGGATAATTCCACGATGCGATGTTGGAAATAAGTCCCAGTGGCTTGCGGGAGCGTCCGTTCAGCATGACTTCGATATTGTCAAGATACCATTGCACGCCGCTAATACAACGCTCAACGCTGACCATTGCTTGATGGAATGGTTTGCCGATTTCCCAGACGAGTAAATATGCCAAAAGTTCGTGATGCTTCTTCAGGTCTTCCAAGCAAGCACTAACGCGGGCTTTGCGCGTGTCCAAATCAACCTTTGCCCACGCTGCAAATTCCTCTTTTGCCGCATATGCTGCTTTTTTGCCCGATTCCAAATCCAGCATGGGGTAGTAACCAAGCGGCGAGCCATCCACTGGCGACAAAAAGAGTTTACCGTTGCCGGGATTGCGCCATTCGCCGCTCTTGAGATTGAGCGGGTTGCCATTGGAAGCAAAGGCTTCGGGAATGAGAGATTTAAGCTGTGCTACAAGATGTTGCCATTCCGCCTGCGGTTTTACAATAGGCATACAAACTCCGAAAGTGTGAAAAAAGAAATGTACAAAAGCGAACGATACATTGTCCCTCTGACGTGCGGAATATGCAAAAAATCCAGCGTACTTGCAAGCCGGAGTATGGATGAAAAGTTCGTTTCAGCCACAACCTTAACCCAAATTACTGGAGTTACGATTTTTTGGCGATAATTGCCTCGGCGCATTTTTGTCCGTCAATCGCCGCCGAGACGATGCCGCCCGCAAAGCCTGCTCCTTCAGCGCAAGGATACAAGCCACGCACGTCGGGATGCTCAAGTCTCACCGGGTCGCGTGGAATGCGCACCGGAGATGAGGTGCGCGATTCCACCCCATGCAAAACCGCTTCATTCGTAAAATAGGGTTTCATTTTTTTTGATAACGCCCGAAATGCTTCTTGCAGCGACTCACCGATAAGCGGTGGCAACAACTCGTGGAGCGGCGCCGAGACAATGCCAGGTTGGTAGGACGTTGCGGGCAAAGTGGGGGAAAGTATGCCCTGAACAAAATCCACCATGCGCTGCGCAGGAGCGGACTGCGCCCGTCCGCCAGCTTCAAATGCCATGTGTTCCAGTTGTTGTTGGAATTTCAACCCCGCCAGAGCACCGTATTGACTGAAAGGTTGAAGGTCGTCCGGTGCGTTGATAGCAACGACAACACCGGAGTTGGCATAAGGGTTATTGCGTTTGGAAGGCGACCAACCGTTTGTAACAACTTCACCCGATGCCGTTGCGCAGGGGGCAACGATGCCGCCCGGACACATACAAAACGAGAACACGCCTCGCCCACCGACTTGCTCCACCCAACTATATGCCGCTGAGGGCAGTAAGACATTGCGCACGGTGGAGCGGTATTGCATCGTGTCAATAAGCGCTTGCGGATGCTCAATCCGCAGTCCCATAGCGAATGATTTTGCTTCAAGACGCACGTTTTTTGCGGCGAGAATCTCAAAAATATCTCGTGCAGAATGTCCTGTCGCCAATATCACATCTGCTCCCAAAAACTCCCGCCCGTCGGCAGCGACAACGCCTTGTATGGAATTATTACGAATGAGAAAGTCGGTTACGCGCGTGTTGAAATGGACTTCGCCACCTGCATTGATGATACGTTCGCGGATATTCACAATAATTTGTGGTAGTTTGTTCGTGCCGATGTGCGGGTGTGCTTCCACAAGAATATCATCCGAGGCGCCATGCGCGACGAGCAATTCCAGCACCTTCTTCACGTCTCCGCGCTTGGTGGAGCGGGTGTAGAGTTTGCCGTCGGAATATGTTCCCGCGCCGCCTTCACCAAAGCAGTAATTAGAATCGGGATTGACAATATGCTCTCTGTTAATCGCCGCCAAATCACGCCGACGCGCCTTCACATCTTTTCCACGCTCCAGAATGACGGGCTTGAATCCGCCTTCTATCAGACGCAGCGCTGCGAATAAGCCCGCAGGACCCGCTCCAACGATAAGAACCGTTTGGGCGTCAGCAACACTCGGCGCATCAAAACGGTATTCTTGTCGAAGCGGTGCTTCGCCGACATACACCTCAGCGTGAATTTGAATTTTTATCGTGCGGGAGCGAGCATCAATGGAGCGTTTGAGTTTTTTTATTCCTGTAATACTGTCGGTAGAGAGCGCAAGTTTTTCAGCAATAAGGCTTTTCAAGCGCTGTTCATCGGCTTCTTCTTCGGGCGTAACTTGTATGGTGAGGGAGTGAATCATTGCATTTGTGGATGATGAAATCTTACGTAAACGGCTCAAAACAATCGTAATTGCGTTGCTTCAGAATCTTTCCGTCTTGAAATTCGTAAAACTGTGCGAAGTATGCTTTCATTTCGCCACCAATGGGGATATTTCCCAATGGTATCGCAAGCGTACCCGTCCAAATGGCTTCGATAATGACGGTGTTGCCGATAGTGTACGACTTAATAATATCGTATTTCTCTTTTTGCAGGATTTTTTGACCTCTTGCGGAGGCTTCTTTCAAATCGTTGAGATTGCGAACGGCGGTCTGTTTAGTGATAGCGTTCGGATATTCAATTTGCTCAATGTTAGAGTCATAAAATCGGAGCAATTCGTCAGCAGATTGCCGTGTTTCCAGTGTTCTGATAAACTCGGCGGCGAGGGCTTCAAGATTGTGTGTCATAGTTTTTTTTGATGAGTGATACAAAATCTCATTTCTTGAATTCAAGCTGCAAGTCGCTTCGCTCATACCGATGCCGTCCCAGAGGCAGCGACCGTTTCAGTTTCCAGTAGTGACGAGCCTCTTCGATGGTTTTATCGGGATTGTCGGCAAAAAAATCTCTCATGTATTGGTTGAATTGATTGCCTTCGGGAATGTGGGAAGCAAATTTTTTGTCGGCTGCGCGCTCACGCAAGCGCTCCCACTCCTGAACGGCATCACCAAGTGTTTTTCCGACATTCGCTTTCATCCAGTCCATAAATGGGATATTGAAGTGAAATGTAGCGCCGCAATGCTCCTGAAAAAACGCCCGGACGTTTTGACTGTTCTTGTACGAATCTGTAATGACGGTGCTTGTCGTCAACGCCTCCGTTGCCCAATTGAAGCGGGATTGCGGTGTAGATTTGGTTGCCAGAGTTTTGGGTTCCGCTGGAATATTATCCAGCGCATTTGCTAAACGCTCCAGAATCTCGAATTTGCTTCCGGCAGCGCTGATTCCCAAATGCTTTGCAAAGGCGACTAATTCTTGTTTCAGCCAATACCATTGTTTGAGTTCTTTGCCCGTTTGAATCGCGGTAATATCGTTCGGTCGTGCCATAACGTTTGATGTGAATATATTAGACATTATCAAAGGTAAATATAGATGTTATGCCCTCGAAGACGAGTATCCAGAAAGATATTACGGTGCGAAGTACAGCGAAATATTTGGCAGAAGTCTCGTGTTAATGCCGGGTTCCCGCCTTTGAGGGAACGATAGAATGCTAAGTTAGATAATCTCGATTACTTTTCATAAAATTCGATGGGTAAATCCGACGCTACTGAATATATGCTGACCTATTTCCATTTGCAGACGATTTACTTTTACAGTAAATTACCCCTGCACTCAACGTAGTTATGGCATGGTGATGTAGTTCCGGCTCGATGCCAATCAAGGTAGAATCTTGAGTGTGGTGCGGCAGCAATTGATACGAAAATAAAATTTTAGCATACAGAATCATATTCATGCTCATTTCCAAAGCCTCCGGCGAAACCGAAAATTTCTCACGCCACAAACTTCGTGAATCTCTCTTGCGCACGGGCGCGACGGACGAAGTCGTTGACCTTGTGCTCAGCACGATGGAATCCCAAATCCGTCACGGCATCAAATCGAGTGCGCTGCACAGTCTTGCCTTTGGTCTTCTCAAAAAGTATAGTCGTCCCTCGGCGGCACGGTACAGCATCAAGCGGGCACTTATGGATTTAGGTCCGACGGGCTACCCTTTCGAGCGGCTCATCGGAGCGCTGTTGAAAAAGCGTGGTTACGATGTTCGCACGGGCATCACCGTGCAAGGAGCGTGTGTGCAGCATGAAATAGACGTTCTGGCGCACACGGCGGAACATCAGATTTTTGCAGAGTGTAAATTTCACAATAAGCAAGGCATCCGTACTGAAGTCAAAACAGCGCTGTACGTCTATGCGCGGTTTCTGGATACGTCGGAAGCCTTTCGCGCACGCGACAAGAAGGGCGCAGAACGGCGCTACGAGCAGTGGCTTGTCTCGAACACGCGCTTCACGGGCGATGCCACGCAGTACGGCGTGTGCCGTGGGATGACGCTGCTTGGGTGGGATTACCCGACGGATAACGGTTTGCAGCACATTATCACCCGCGAACGCCTCTATCCGCTCACGTGCCTGACCACGCTCAGTCTCGCACAGAAGCGTGGCTTGCTCAATCACGACATGGTGCTTTGCAGCGACGTACCGGCGAACATGGATTTATTGAAGCACAGCCTGACCAAAGGACAAGAAATGCGATTGCGCGAAGAAATTGAGCGGTTGTTTGAATGATAAATTGAGCCACAAAACACCACTGATTTTTTCTTTGTTTCGTTAGCCCAAGAAATTTTGCTATTTTTGCAAGTCTGTGCATAGCAGATGTGCATACATCGTTCGGCGCGGAAAAGCGCCTTCAAACCAAGCATCAACATAATTTTCTACTTCATCAATTTCAAGTTTTTAGCGCTATGAGTGTTCTGGTCAATAAAAACACAAAAGTCCTCGTGCAAGGTATCACGGGCAATGAAGGCACATTTCATGCTTCCCAAATGCTTGCCTACGGCACCAATGTCGTCGGCGGCGTAACGCCGGGCAAAGGCGGCACCAAGTATTCCGGTAAAGGCGAAGACACCTTCAACCGTCCCGTTCCGGTCTTCAATACCGTGAAAGACGCTGTGGTTGCTACCAAAGCCGACACGTCCATCATTTTCGTTCCGGCATCACTAGCGGGCGAAGCAATTTTGGAAGCCATCGAAGCCGGTATCGGTCTGATTATCTGCATCACCGAAGGTATTCCCGTGCGGGATATGACGGTTGTCCATGCGGCGCTGAAAAACTCGAAGTCGCGTCTTATTGGTCCGAATTGTCCGGGCATTATCACGCCGGGCGAGTGCAAAATCGGTATTATGCCGGGCTTTATTTTCACGCCCTCCGCTTTCACGCCTGCCGGAAATGCTGGTGGCGTAGGCTTGGTATCGCGCTCCGGCACGCTCACCTACGAAGCAGTGAAGCAAATGAGCGACCTCGGTATTGCGCAGTCCACAGCTATCGGCATTGGCGGCGACCCGATTATCGGTACGCGCTTTATTGATGCCATCAAACTCTTCAACGAAGACCCCAAAACCATCGCTATCGTGATGATTGGCGAAATTGGCGGTTCGGCAGAAGAAGAAGCAGCAGAGTATATCAAAAAACACGTCAAGAAGCCCGTTGTGGGCTTTATTGCCGGACAAACAGCACCTCCGGGACGACGCATGGGACACGCTGGCGCAATCATCTCGGGCGGTAAAGGTACAGCAAAAGAGAAAATGGCTGCTATGAAAAAAGCTGGTATCCACGTGGTAGAATCGCCCGCTACGATTGGCGTAACTGTTGCTAAAGCGCTGGGCATTGACGTGAAATCTGCACCGAAAGCTGCCGCTCCAAAAGCTGCTGCAAAACCCGCAGCAAAAGCAACTGCGCCCAA
This sequence comes from Ignavibacteria bacterium, assembly GCA_014654705.1. Taxonomy (GTDB): domain Bacteria; phylum Bacteroidota; class Ignavibacteria; order Kapaibacteriales; family UBA4661; genus PH2015. The sequence goes on along the minus strand of JACVZY010000003.1, from coordinate 72,806 downwards.
AGCCGCTCCGAAAGCAACCGCTACCAAAGCCGCGCCAAAGGCTGCGCCTGCAAAAGCAGAAGCACCAAAAACTGCTGCACCGAAGGCTGCTGCACCAAAAACGACCGCTGCAAAACCCGCAGCAAAAGCAGCAACAAAGCCTGTTGCAAAAAAATAAGCAAACACCGTATTCAAACTTCGCCGCATAATGATGTCATTGTGTGGCGAAGTTTTTGATTTTACTATCTTTTTTCATTTTTTATTTCTTGAAAGATTTCCACATGGAACGCACACTGGCTATTTGCAAACCCGACGCAGTTCGGAAAAATGTTGTTGGCGAAATTGTTGCCATGATAACACAAGCGGGTTTCAAAGTCCTCGGTTTGAAAATGATTCGTCTCTCCAAAGAGCAAGCAGGCGCTTTCTACGCCGTCCACAAAGAGCGCCCGTTCTACGGCGAACTCGTTGACTTCATGTGCAGTGGCGCTGTTGTCGTCATTGCATTGGAAAAAGCAAACGCTGTTGCGGATTACCGCACGCTTATCGGTGCTACCGACCCGGCAGAAGCAGCAGAAGGCACAATTCGCAAGCGCTTTGCATCCTCCAAAGGCGAAAATGCAGCGCACGGCTCGGATTCCGTCGAAAACGGTCGCAATGAAGTTGCGTTCTTCTTCAGCGAAGCAGAAATTGCTGCCAATACGCTGTAAACGAGCACAAAGAACAGATTATGCTTAAAGAACTCAAGCAAATATCGCATAGCATCAAATACGCGAACCCGTACTGGCAGTACGGGTTCGACGTATATGAGAAGCCCGACGGCTCAGAAGGCGAATATCACTACGTCCATTCGCGCGGTTCGGTGATGATCGTGCCACGCTTCTCGGACGATACATTTTTGCTTGCTACGCAATATCGCTATCTCAATCAGCGTGTGAGCCTTGAGTTCCCGGGCGGTGGGCAGTTGCCTAACCTCATCCCCGAAGAGCAGGCGCAGTGCGAATTGCAGGAAGAATCCGGCTATTCCGGTACGCTCACGCTTTTGGGCGCATTCAATCCTTGCAACGGTATCACGGATGAAATGTGCTCTGTCTTTCTTGCCACCGACCTTCAGCCCGCGCCCAACGTGCATCACGACGATTCCGAAGAATTTGTGCGCTTGCGTCTGAGCCGTACAGAAATTACCGCCCGCATTCGCTCCGGTGAGCTGTGGGACGGCATGACGCTTGCGGCATGGCAGATGTTTTTGGCAAGTGAATATGCGGAGTGAACACTCCTTAAATTGAACACATCTTGAATTCAAGCATTGAATAATCTCGCTCTTTTTCATCCTTCATTTTTATCTTGAAACGATGAGCAACGACCAACCCTCCTTCTCGCGGCTTTTTAACGCTCCGACCGATGTTCCGGCAATACTGGTCATTGTGCTGGGACTTGCCATAGCGCTCTTTTTGGGTGATGTGCCCGTGCGCCTGATTGGTGTGTGTATAGCACTGTTGGGTACTATCGGCGTGGTGGTCTTGTACAACCAGCGCACGAAGGATTTATCGGCACTGCGCGAAAGTGCGCTTCGCGAGAATGCACTCCGAGAACAGATGAAACCTTCGCCCAAAGCGTCGGAAGTGTCGGATTTCAAAACAACGATGAAGCAGGATGGCAGCACGAAACGCCTTGTATTCGATGACTTTGCGGAATCCTTTGGCGTTGTGGAGGAGGATACCATACCCGCTGCACCAAAAGCAGAAGCGGCAAAATCTTCTACGTCCTCGCAAGCGCTCCCCAAAGCAGAACCTAAGCCACAGAGCACGACACTCCCGAAAAAACTAGTCTTTGACGACTTCAGCGATGACGCCGCCGGATTCGACGACGTGAACGAAATTACGCTTGTTACTGCGCCCCACAAATTTATACCCGAAACGCCACCGCCAACGCTCCCCACACCACCAAGCGCTGTGCAGCAAACTCTGGCTGAGACCGCATCTGGTCAGACCTCATCCGGTCAGACCGCATTGGGGCAAACCGCATCGAGCAAAAAAGTCCTAGTCTTCGACGATGGTGATGAAAATGCGAGTTTGAACAATGATTTTACGCCGCAAATTGCAATCGGGCAAACAGTGCTTCCAAGCGACTTGCAGCCCAAACCCGCGCCACCGCCTGTCACCCCGCCACCGCCACCTGTCAAAGTAGCAGAACCCGTTCCGGGCAATTACAATGCACCGAAGCTTGATGAATCCTTGCTTGGTGCTGATTTTGACGATGACGACGGCGCAGAATTTCGCATTGTGGGCAAGTCCGTAGCCGCCACACCTGCTCCCGTGACCATTGCAAGCGCATCAGTTGAAAACGAAACAAAAAGCATCGACGAAGTAAAAAAAAAAAATGAGTCCCCAAGTGCCCCCCTCTCCGAAGAATCTACGCCCCAGCCGGAACAAACCGTAATACGTCCTGCTGTTGAGTTTGTCAAAGAAATTGTTCAGGAAAACCGACAAGAACAAGAGAGCCAATATGAAGCCGCACCGATGCTGGAGGAACTAACTACCAGTGAGGAGATTCAGGACAAAGTAACACGCGCTGCAAAGGCTGCCATTATCCGCGAACAATACGCTGCACCAAGCGGTCAGGCAACCACACCCGAAACAAGCAAACCCCCGGCGAAAGCCCCTGCAAACCAAGCCTCAACCGAACTTCCCGAAGAGGCTGTGAGCCACAGGCGGAAGAAGCTGACGGTGCAGATGGAGGAAATCGTCGAAGAGACGCCAGAGAGCGCGAAGAACGAGCCGCGCCGCGAGTTCGAGTTCCTTCTCCAGCGAGTGCTGCTTGCCATTCGCTCAGCCATGAGCGCCCGCACAACCGCCTACTGGTGGTATGCCGCAGACCGCAAGCAACTGACCCTAGAATCCAAAATATCTGATGTGCCGGAAGCAATGCACAAGCGCAATTCGTTTCCGCTTGGTAACGATGCTCTCAGCCACATTGCCGAAAACGGTGCGCCGGAGATTCTGACCGAAATTAGTAGTGATGCGGAGTTGCAACTCCTGCCCTATTATGCCGTTTCTGCTCAAACTCGTTCCTTTGTCGGCGTGCCGATATTCTTCAATACGGCTGTGGTGGGTGTGCTGACGGCAGATTCTACCGAAGACGATGCCTACGACAACGCAACGGTGAGCTTTTTGGGGCATTTTACCAAACTCATCAGTGGCTTGATTCAAAGCTACACTGAAAAATACGACCTCCTGCAATCCGCACGAACACTGGATGCGATAGACACCTTCCGCCAGCTTACGCTCAAGCCCGACCGCACGGGAGAAGATGTGTGCACGGCGCTTATTCGTGCACTGATGCGCCTTGTGCCGTACACTACTATCGGGACGTGTATGTACAGCGAAGAGCGCGGCGGCTGGTACGTCTCGAATCTGCACACCAAAGAAGCGGCTGCAAAAGAAATTCTGGGCGGCGAGGTGTATTTGGACAACTCACTTGTTGGCAAGACCATCACCAACGGGCGTACGTACCGATTTGCCAACCCGGCGGCAAATTTCGTGCGTGTAACGCAGCGCGAACAAAAGCCCCAAACGCTCGCATTTACGGGCGTTCCACTTGTGTCGGTCTCGCGCTGCTATGGAGCACTTTTCATCGAAGAAACGGGCGAAACACGCTTGACCAAGCAGGACGTTGAGATTATTGAGACTGTCTGTGAGTATGCCGGTACGGCGCTGGAGCAAATGCAGCTTCAGGAGTATGTCCACACGCACGCTCTCTTGCAGGAAGCAAGCGATAATGCACTTGTCAGCACGGTAACATTTTTGCAGCGGGTGAAAGAAGAATTGGCGCGGGCTGAGGACGTGGAACTTTCCCTTACCATTGCGCTTGTCAGCCTCGACAAATACGCCTCCTTTAGCAATAACCCCGTGCTTCTGGACGAACTCAATCAGGCTTTTGTGCAGTTACTCCGCAAGAATGTACGCCCCTACGACGTATTGGCGCGGTATCACGGTACCACGCTTGCGGTCTGCCTCATTGAGAAAAACACGCACGATGCGCAAATGTGGGCAGAACGCATACGGCGTGAAACTGCCTCAGCAAACCTGAGTGTGGGCGGAAAGCAATACAACGTTACCGTCAGCATTGGGCTGGCGGAATTTCTCAAACAAAGTAGCATCGAAGAATTGATGACACACGCAGAAAAGGCGCTGGATGCTGCCTTGAAGAAGACGAATAGTGTGAGTATTTTTAGTTAAAAAAGCGTGTCCCCGTTCAACAAATAAAAGCACCTCTGTGCAAAAAACAGGGCTTCAAAAAGGCTGCAAAAACTTGGACAGAACGGGTAGAAAGAGTAAATTTAGCGCTTGCGATACATTATTGCCTCACCCCCTCGCCGATGATAGTTCTTATTTCCTTGTACCTCGTGGAGTTTCATTATGCCCCGTTTATTTTTCCTGTTTATTGTTGTCGCACTCACCCCTGTGTTTGTAATGGCTCAGAGCCTGTCTTCACATGCCGCGGAATCTTCTTTCAAGCCCTTGTATGCCCATCAAACTCTGCACGGTAGCACCACGGCAGCTCCTGTCTTCATCGAAAACAAAGGGCAATGGGATAAAGACGCTCGCTATTTGGCTCGTTTGGGCGGTATGAACGTCTGGATAACAGATAAAGGCTTGGTCTATGACGTGCATACCAACCACGAGAACGGTAACCGCTCCGCTTCCGTCCCCACCGCTCCGGCAGATACGTTGCCGCCTTTGCAGGGTCATGTTGTAAAGATGAATTTTGCTGGAAGCAAGCAAACATCACACGCGCGGGGCATAGAGAAACAAACGCCGTACTTCAATTATTTCATCGGCAACGACCGCTCAAAATGGGCATCCAATGTACCGAGTTATGCCGAAGTGCGTCTTGATAATCTTTACGACGGTATTTCGGCACGGGTCTATTTCGACGGCGCACAGGTGCGGTACGACATGATTCTTGCGCCGGGCGCAGACGCAAGCCAGATTGCGCTTGAGTTCGACGGCGCGGACGACGTGCGGGTGAATAACACAGGCGATTTGGTGCTGCAAACGAGCGTTGGCGAGCTTCTGCATGGGAAATTGTATGCGTACCAAATGAAAAATGGGCGACGAGAGCAGATACCGTGCCGCTTTACAACTAAGAGCATTCACAACTCACAACCCAAAACTCAAAACTTCTCTTTCGCTCTCGGTGCTTACGACCCCACGCTGCCGCTAGTGATAGACCCGCTTGTGTGGGGGACGTATATTGGAGGGACGGGGAGCGACGATATTAGAAAAATTGCTTTCGCTGCCAATGGGGATATTATTGCTACAGGGATTACAGGGAATGCTACTTTTCCTGCCTCGGTATCTGGTGTTTATGACGCTACGTTCAACGGAGGGTCGGATATGTTTGTTGGAAAATTTAGTGGTGATGGTCGTTCACTCCGCTTCGCCACATATATTGGCGGTAGCGGGAATGACACTCCGACAGCACTGTGTGTTGACGCAAGTGGAAATATCTATATTGGTGGAATCACGCTTTCTGCAGATTTCCCGACTATGATTCCATTTGATGCGACCTATAATCTGTTGAATGATATGACCATTATCAAACTCAATTCTTCCGGTTCATCTTTAGATTATGGAACATATCTCGGTGCTGCGGGTAGCGATGAAGTTAATGGCATGGCTGTTGATAATAATGGCATAATCTATATCGGTGGAACTTCTGATGGTGGTGGTTTTCCAACGACTCCCACGGCAAATCCGCCCATTGCATATCAACCTCTTGCCGGTGGAAATAACGATATTGTTTTGGCAAAAATTGATCCGAACTTAGGAGCGGGAAGTTTATTGTATTCAACGTATGTTGGCGGAAGTAATTCTGAGGTTTGCGGCGGTGTCGGCACTGATGGAACAGGAGCAATCTTTTTTTGGGGTGAAGCTACAGGCGCAGGGTTAGTTTGCACTGCTAATGCCTATGACGGAACATACAACAACTTGGATGCGATAGTAGGGAAATTGACTCCTTCCGGAAATGGAACTGCCGATATGCTCTATCTATCGTACTTTGGGGGAACAGGGTTAGACCGATATGTCAAGGGAACGGTTGATGCAAACGGAACGATTTATATTATCGGTGCAACACACGGCGGTCTAGGTCTTATGCTTACGCCTACTGCATACCAAACGCAATTTACCGTTCAGAATATCAATTTTATTGCTCGTTTTGATCCTGCTCTTTCAAATGCGGCAAGCCTTCGGTATTGCTCCTATTTTAATACGTTACCAAGTTTTGGGGTAAATGATCTCGTGGCAAATAATGATGGCGTTATTTACTGTGCCGGAGAAGCAGATGATACCTTTCCAACTACCCCCGGAGCTCTTCAAGCATCACTGGCAGGAGGTATTGATGGAGCTTTTTTTGTTTTAGATACTAAAATTGCTGGACGCAGTGCATTGCTTTATTCTTCTTATGTAGGCAGTTTACAGACAGATAGAATATATGGAATACTCAGAGACCAATCAAATTCTGTGTATGTTTGCGGAGCTACAAATGGAGCGACACCTGTTCTCAATGGGTATGATGTATCAAGAAATGGTGCGAATGACGGATTTCTTCTCAAACTCCAACCCACCCCCGAATTTCCCCTCCGCACTGGCTTCGGTTCCTATCTGCGTTTTGGTGGCAATATCGCCGCTCAATCGCTCCGCGTTCCTCCTTCTTCGCTTACGGATTTCGGAACGCAAGATTTCACGATTGAATGCCTGTTTAATTCTTCCAATCCTCCGCCCCCCTCCGACGGCGCATCGGCACTGCTTACCTCGCGCTGGAATCAAGGTGGCGCTGCCTCACGCTGGTGGACGCTCGGATTTGCTGCCAATACGCCCAATAGAGGCAAACTCTTCTTTGAAATTAACGGCAGAAACGGTGGCGGCATCAATCTGAATATCAACTCTTCAAAAGATCTCACCGATGGCGCTTGGCATCACGTCGCTGTCGTGCGGAATAGAACGATCATCACTATGTACATTGACGGCGTTGCCGATGCTTCCATGATTATTCCGCCGGAAACTGACCTCAGTGGCAACGGTCTGCAAAGCGGACCGATAACGTTTGGTGCCTTTGGTCCGTCGCTCAGTTCTTCCCAGTTTTTTTATACTGGTTTGCTGGACGAAGTACGCCTATGGAAAGTGGCTCTTTCGCCGGAAATCATCAATCGCCAACGGGGAGTGGAGTTACCTGAGAGAGCAGATATGCAAAACGGTCCGCAAGGCAGAGCAAATCTTTTCGGCTATTGGAAATTCAATGATTACGATGGTCTCACGACACCCGACGGCAGTCCAAGCCGTCTCGATGCTGTCATGGTCAATATGTTCGGCGATGCCGTAGAGTCTGCCAACCAAAACAACACTGTTTTCACCTCTCCGCGCACTCCGTCCGCATATACGCCGTCCATTCTGCGGAGCATCGGTCAACTTTCGTCGTCCTTTCCCGTCAATGTTCTTTTGAATGGCACGAATGGTGGTGCGGCTCTGGCTACCGTTTCGGTGAGCGGTCAAAGCCTTCAATACACACCACTCAGCCCCAATTTCGTGCCGCAAGGCTTCACCGACCGCGTGAACTATCGCCTCGCCCAAGAGCGCGATACCGTGAGCGGTAGCATCCTTGTTCGCTTCACGCCGGAGATGATGGGCAGCACCGTCTATGGACTACCCAATACCACGACCCCAATGCAGCCAAGCGCCTACACAGTTTTTGGAGGCACTACCCCCTTCAGTTATGCGTGGTCACCTGCTGTCGGTTTGTCCTCCACGACCGCGAATCTGCCCTCCTTTACGCTGGCTACGAATGCCGTTTATTCCCTCACCATCACTGATGCGCTCGGCTTCACTGCCACAACGACCGTGAGTATCAATGTCAACGGTCCCTTTTATTACATCTCCGGTGATGCCGCCGAGCGTTCTTCATGGAATGCCGACCCTGCTGGAACAGCAGTCGCACCACTCAGTATGGCGATTCCGGCAGAATTTATTGTGCGCCCCGCAAAGACCGCTCAACTGCAAAGCTCGTTGACGGTGGTGAGCGGCGGAATGCTTACCGTAGAAACAGGTGCAACACTCGCTATCGCAGGTGGGGTAATACTTCAGAATCAAGGAACAGTGCAGATTGGTGGGGCGCTCACCTTGCAAGATAATGCTTCGGTTACGACCGCGCCCATTCGCTGGCTTGGTGAGAGGGCGCTTCTCACCTACGTCGGTACGCAGCCGACTATTGCAAGCACCGTCGAATTTCCAAGCCTGATGACTACCGCAAGCGTCGTCATCGACAATAGTGGTGGCGTGCGCCTCGGTGGTAGCAAAAGCATTACCACTGCTTTTTCGCTTCGCGCCAATGCTCTTTGCAATACTAATGCCGCTACGCTACGGCTTGCAGGCGACGTGGCATTATCGGGACGATTTGCTGATGATGCCGCTGGAACGGTGAACATTGAGGGCAGCGGAACAATCATTGGAACACTGAACATTACGTCGCCAAGTCTTCCCACTTTGGGTACTATCGGTCGCTTACGCAGCATTACTCTGAATCGCTCCGGCGCTCGGCTTGCACTCGGTACGCCTGTCGCCCTGACGGGAAGCATTATCTTGACAAACGGCACGGTCATAGCATCATCCAATAATTTTCTTCGCTTAACTGCAATCGGCACTGATGCTGTTGTGGGCGGTTCGCGGCAATCTTTCGTTGAGGGTGCGGTGCAGCGCGTTCTTCCGCCTAATTCGTCCCCAAGCAATACCCAAGAATATCTTTTCCCGACGGGACAAGGTTCTGCCTATCTTCCTCTTTCGCTCATCGCACCTGCGAGCGGCAGTGAAGGCGCTATCGTGCAGGCACAAGCATTCAATGCCCAAGTGAGCGGCAGTGTGGGCGAGAACATTTCCCTACTGACAGGAGTGGGATACTGGGAAACACGCCTTGTGAGCGGTGCGCTTGCACACGTGCAAATCGGTCTTCGTCCCACTTCTCCGCTTACCGCGCTCAGTAGCGTAGCCCGCTCTGATTCGCCCGCCGGTGTGTTTGTGGGCGTGGGGGCGGCAACTGTCAGCACAACAACAATCGTGAGTTTACCCTTGACCCAAAGTAGCTTTTTGAACGGCGTGTTTGCCTTGGGCGCAAATGCACCGCCCACCATCAGCAGCTTCACACCGGAATCCGGTACAACCGGAACAGTGGTCAGCATCACGGGCACGAATTTTACGACAAGCGCGACGGTGATGTTCGGTGGCGTGACGGCAGCTTCAGTGCGCGTCATTTCTTCCGCCGAACTGCAAGCAGTGGTTGCCGATGGCGCAACGGGCAGCGTTCAGGTGGCAACGGTCTATGGAAGCGTTGAATCGCAGCAACGCTTTACCTATCTGCTTCCACCGACGATTACCGACTTTGCGCCGAGTTCTGCTGGCGCAGGCGGTCGTGTGGTGATTCAGGGTACGAATTTTAGCACTCCGGCAGAGGTTTTTTTTGGTGGTGTGTCGGCGTCGTCTGTCAGCGTTGAGACAGCGGGGCAAATCACGGCAACCGTTAGCGCAGGCGGCACCAGTGGAGCATTGACTGTACGCACACGAAGCGGCTCGGCAACAGCACCCCAAGAGTTTAGTTTCGAGGGAGCACCGACCATTACAGGCTTTGCGGAGCGTGCCGTTACCACGGGCGCAAGTCTGAGCATTAGGGGGACAAATCTTCTCAAAACAAGGGACGTGCGTGTCGGTGGCATTGCCGCCGAAATACTCGATACAACGGCAAAGCAACTACGGGTGCGCGTTCCGGCAAGTATTGTGTCGTCGCCTGCATCGGTAAGCCTTGCTACGCCTTTTGGAGAGACGACATCGTCCGTTCTTATTCCCATCACCGAGCGAGCGGCACTAATAAGTTTTTCGCCTGCGGTCGGTTTTGCCGGAACGCCCGTTGTATTGAGCGGCGCAGGATTTTTGGGCGCAACGACTGTCACCATTGCGGGTGTGAGTGCGCTGTTCACGATTGACAGCGACAGTCGCATCAGTGCGGTGGCAGGGGCGGTGCGCTCTCGCGGGAAAGTGGTCGTGCAAGGATCCACGGGGCGTGCCGAATCTGCTAATGACTTTGCGCCACCTGCTCCTGTTCTCACCAGTTTTGTGCCGCGAGCCGCCACAAGCGGTACGGCGGTTATTCTGACGGGTATGAATTTTCAAATTGTTACCAGCGTTACTCTGGGCGGCGTGAACACAAGCCGCTTCACGATTGATTCTCCCTCGCAAATCACTGTCATCGCGCCGCAGCGTGAGCGTGGAAGCGGCATCGTGTCCGTACAAAGCGAAGGCGGCATTTCTACAAGTACGTTACTTACCGATTCATTTTTTACGTTTGTTCCTACGCAAGCAACGGTGCGCTCGCCACGCATTATGGATTTTACGCCGAAGGTCGGCAGCAAGGGCACCACTATTACCGTAAGCGGCGCAAATCTTGATTCGTCGTTGGTGGGGTATGTGGGCGGTGTGCTTGCCGCACGGGTTGTTTCGCTTTCCCCGAATCAAGTTGTCCTGACGCTTGGTGCGGGAGCAAGCGGACAAGTGCAAGTGCTGACGGTAAATGGCGTGGCGACCTCATCCGCACGACTGACATACTACACGCCGCTTCAAGTGGATTCTCTGACGCTCCGAGAAGCTGCGCGGGTGTGGGCAGAGCGCACGAATAACGCTTCTAACGCCCATATTGACTGGCTCTCCACAATTCCGATGGAGCGCTGGCGAGGCACTACAATAGAGCAAGGGCGAGTAACGGGTATTGCCGTCACGGGCGCAACGCTTGTGGGAGCGCTTCCCGACACGCTCCGGCAACTCACGAGCCTCAAAACGCTGATTCTCAATTCCTGTTTTATCGAAGGCACATTGCCGTCGTTCCTTGAGGACTGGAAGGCATTGGAACGGCTCGACTTGAGCAATAATGCGCTTTCCGGCTCTATTCCGCCATCGGTGTTACTGTTGCCACAACTGCGCAGCATCAATCTATCGCGGAATCGCTTCGCAGGGCGTTTAGAGCTTGGCAACACAACACAAACGACAAAGCGGTTGACGCAAGGTGCGCGAACCCAAGCAGATGCTACGGCATTAGAGGAGCTTGACCTTTCGAGCAACGCCTTGGAGGGCGCAATTCCCCCACAGATGAGTCTTTTTCCACTGTTGCGAAGGCTTGTGCTTGCCGATAACCGTTTTTCAGGCTCATTACCTGCTTCGCTTGCAAGCCTGAATTTGCTGGAAGAAGTAAACGTGGCAGGCAATCGCCTTGAGGAATTGGCGGACATGAGCGCTCTCAAACGCCTGACAAAATTTGCCGTAGAGCGCAACAAACTTGATTTTGCTGCTTTAGAGCCAAACGCGGGTGTACGCGGAATCAGCTATGCACCGCAAGACAGTCTTGGCGAAGCAGGCATCGTGAAAAACGTACCGCTTGAAAGTCGTTTTACGCTGAACCCTCGTCTAGCGGGCAGACGAGTTTCGTACCAATGGCTCAAGAATGGCGAAGAAGTTCGGTCGGCATCGCTTGATTCTCTGCTTGTTTTTCCCTTTGTGCGCCCTAGCGATGCAGGCAACTATGTTTGCAGAGCAGTTTCCAACAGCTTTCCCGGTCTTGCGCTCACAACGGCGAGTATTACACTCAGCATCGCACCGCCACTTGCTCCTACTGACATCGTTCGTTTGGTGTTTCCGTTGAATGAAAGCATCAATATTTCCACTCTCGCCACCGTGCGCTGGGCAGCCATTCCGCCAACTGCCGAAGGGAATGTGCGCACGGTGTCGTACGAGACGCATATCGCCTTGGATACGAGTTTCGCAAGTCTGGTGGCAGAGATAACGACTGCTTCTGCGGAGGCTTCAATTAGGGGCTTGGAGCCGCTCAGGACGTACTACTGGCGAGTACGGGCGGTCAACGGCGGCGGTGTGGGCGCGTGGTCTTCGGTGTGGCGCTTCACCACAGCTTCCGGCACGGCGGAGATAGCGCTTTCTTTTGCTGCATTTCCCCGTACTGTGCTGGGCGAAAGCAGTACACAGCCTATCGTACTGACCAACCAAACAAAAGTATCGCTGACACTCGAAGATGTGACTCTGACGAACAATGCAGAAACGAATTATACTCTTCTTGAGCCGCTTCAAAACAGAGTTTTACAGTCGGGTGAGAGCTTGGAGGTGCTTGTCGCATTTGCACCCCGCACAGTGAATCGGTTGGGTGAATCGAAAGAAGCAGGTTTGCACGTGCGCTTCCGAGCTTCCGGCTTACCTGCCTCGCAAACGACAAGCGCGACGCTCACGGGCAAGGCAGGGGTCTTGTTTATTCAAACAGCGCTGCCGGACACGGTTGCCGTCGGCAGACGTATTGTTGGTGCGCTGAACGTTATCAATCGTTGGCAAAAAACAATCACATTGGAGACAGCAAAAAGCCCTTCCGATGCAGTATTCGGCTTTGCAGAGAGCACTCGCCGGCAAGTGGGCGTGAACGATACGGCGGTGGTCGCGTATTCCTGCTTGGCATTGCGTGAAGGTGATATCAGTGGCGGATTGGCGCTCAAAGGATACGAAGAAACGCAAGCGGGTGTAAGCGATGAGGCAGTTATTTCCCTCAATACGATTGCCCGACTGCCAACAACGGACGATATCGTGGTGCGCTTTGGTGCGCGACCGAGCGCCGACAATCTGCCGCCGGGGACTTTGGTGACTGTTTCCATTGTACTTGATTCGGGAAATGTGGAAAAGCTCGTTACCTCCGCAGAATCCGAGTGGCGCGCTATTGTGAGCTTCGACAGGAACGTGCTGGTGCCGATAGAAGGACAGTCTGGTGTACGCACCTTACGTCGTAGTGACAGCACCGGACGCGAAACGCAAATAGAAGTGACGGGGCGATTTGCCAATCTGAAAAGAGAGCTGGCAACGATGCAATGCCGTGTCGTAGCAGGTGATACGGTTCGGACACGCTTGCGCCTTGAATCTATGAATGTTCTATCCAACGTCGTTGGGCGGCAGATTTTTGTGGAACCGTCGCGAGACACGGTGTTCACGGCATCGGTTTCGCGGGCAGGTGGGGTGCGACTCATCGCGCCGACAAAGGGCATGACGCTATCGGTCAATCCCAATCCGGCACGGGAAGCCGTGGAAGTAGCTTATACGCTTGCGGAGGCAGTGTCGCCGGAAATTAGCCTCAGCGATGCTACCGGAAAAACGCTGCAAAGCCTCGGTTTTCCGCTCCAAGAAGCCGGAAGCTACACAATAAGTCTGAATCTCAATGGGCTTGCAAGCGGTGTCTATACGGTACTGCTTCGTGGAGGTACGGGCGTGGTCTCGCAAAAAATTATCGTAGCTCGGTGAGTGATTTTTCTTGAAATGGGGATTCTTTCATTTTGAGCGCTGTTCACTGTTTAGACAAAAAGCCCCACGACCGCATCAATACTGGTCGTGGGGCTTTTATTCTTTCACTCATGCAGCACAGGGAACACGGATTGTGTTCACGTGCATTAGGTCGTTTCTTTTGCAGCCGAGCGACGGCGACCTTTGGTCGGTGGCGCCGGCGGCGGTGCGGAAAGGCGCTCAGGCAGATTGAGATAGTATTCTTCGTGGTCGAAGATATTACCTACTTCGGTATGAATGACAATATCTTGGCAACGGCGCAAGCCCGTTCCTGCCGGAATAAGCTGACCAAGGATAATGTTCTCCTTCAAGCCCACCAGATTATCTACCTTCGCAGCAATCGCGGCTTCGGTCAGCACGCGCGTTGTTTCTTGGAAGGACGCGGCGGAGATGAAACTCTCGGTGTTCAGTGCCGCTTGCGTGATACCAAGCAGAATCGGCTGAGCAATCGCAGCTTCGCCCGGACGCGAGACAGCAAGGGCTTTTTCTTTCTTCTTCAACTCGCCGTTCACTTCGCGGAAACGTTTTTTGTGAACAATCTGGTTGATGTTGAATTTCGAGTCGCCTTTGTCTGTTACAACAATCATGTCTTTCACACGGTCGTTTTCGTCCAAGAACTTGATACGATCGATTTGGTCGCCTTCAAGGAATTGAGAATCACCCGGGTCAATAACACGGCTCTTTTGGAGCATCTGACGCACGATGACCTCAATGTGCTTGTCGTTCAGTTTCACGCCCTGCATACGATAGACTTCCTGAATCTCATTGGTGAGATATTCCTGCACCGCCGATGGACCTTTGATGCGAAGAATATCGTGCGGGTCAATCGAACCGTCCGTGAGGCGGTCGCCTGCACGAACAGTGTCGCCGTCTTGAACAACCACGTACTTATTGAGCGAAATGGCGTATGATTTCTCAGTAACGCCGTCAAAGCTGATAACACGAATCGAACGCGCACCGCGCTTCATCTTGGTATCGAAAGCAACCGTACCGTCAATCTCCGACACAACAGCTGCACGCTGCGGTGAACGAGCCTCGAAAAGCTCCGTTACACGCGGCAGACCGCCGGTAATGTCACGAGTTTTGCCGGAGTCGCGAGGGATTTTTGCAAGCGACATACCAATAGTTACGTATTCATTTTCATCCACCGTAATCTGGGCATTGGTCGGAAGGCTGTATGCCTTGAGTTCCAAGCCTTGCTCGTCCACAACGACAAGTTGTGGCGAACGAGTACGGTCGCGCGAATCCATAATGGTCTTCGAGACGTGTCCGGTTTGTTCGTCAATTTCCTCACGGAAGGTAACATTCTCAATCATGTCGCGGTAACGTACATAGCCTTCACGCTCGGTGATAATGACCGCATTGTACGGATCCCACTCGTAAATGAGTTCGCCTTTTTTCACGGTCTGACCGTCTTTCACGTGCATTTGTGCGCCGTACATGGTTTCGTACTTGGTCAAAATGCGGTTTGAATCCGGCTCAATGATATTGATAAGACCACCACGATTGACAACAAGCTCACGAGCGATAGTCATACCGGAATCGTCTTCGGTTTCAGCATGAATTGTTTTCACGCGGTCGAACTGAACAATACCCTCAAACTTCGCTGTAATGCTGCTTTGTGCGGTAATAAGCGATGCTGTACCGCCGGTGTGGAAGGTACGAAGCGTCAACTGCGTACCCGGCTCGCCGATAGACTGCGCCGCAATCGTGCCGACTGCTTCGCCTGTGTCCACCATACGCGCCGTTGCGAGGTTGCGACCGTAGCATTTCGCACAGATACCCTGACGCGACTCGCACGACAGTACCGAACGCACATACACGCTTTCGATAGCCGTGTCCTCAATTTTACGGGAGGCAGTTTCATCCAGCAAATCACCTTTTTTGGCAATCATCTCGCCGGAAAGCGGGTCTGTAATGTCATAGAGCGACACACGTCCAAGAATACGCTCATAGAGTGATTCTTTCACCTCTTCGCCGTCTTTCAGAGCGCGAAGTTCCATGCCACGAATCGTGCCGCAATCATCCTGTGAAATAATCACATCCTGCGCCACGTCGTGCAAGCGGCGGGTCAGATAGCCCGCGTCTGCCGTTTTAAGCGCTGTATCGGCAAGACCCTTACGAGCACCGTGGGTGGAGATGAAGTATTCCAGAATGGAAAGACCTTCTTTGAAGTTCGAGATAATCGGGTTCTCAATAAGTTCACCCGTCGAACCCGTTACAGATTTTTTCGGTTTCGCCATAAGACCGCGCATACCGGCAAGCTGGCGAATCTGCTCTTTCGAGCCACGAGCCTGCGAATCCATCATCATCCAGAACGTGTTGAAGCCTTGTTTGTGCTTCTGAAGCTCGTTGTAGAGTTTATCAGCAATACGGTTTGTTGCTGATGACCAAATATCAACGATTTTGTTGTAGCGCTCACCGCTTGTAATAACGCCGGACTGATAGTAGCTCTCAATTTTATCTACTTCGCCTTGAGCGGTATCAATGAGCTTCACTTTTTCGTCCGGAATAATCAAGTCCTCGATGCTCACCGACAAGCCACCGCGTGTTGCAGTGCGGAAGCCGGTTTCTTTGAGTGCATCCAAGAATTCGACCGTTTTAGCCATCCCTGCTTTTTGGAAGCACAGACCGATGATTTGGCGCAAACGTCCCTTACCAAGCGCTTCATTCAAGAAGCCAACTTCTTTGGGTACAATTTGATTGAAAATCACACGCCCGATAGTCGTTTCGATGATTTGACCATCCAAGCGAACCTTGATTTTGGCGTGCATTTCGGCAATATCATTATTGAACGCCATGATAACTTCTTCGGTGCCGTAGAAAATCATGCCTTCGCCTTTGATTTTCTCTTCCTCAGTGCTGCGACGCATCTTGGTCAAATAGTAGCAGCCCAACACCATGTCCTGCGACGGTACGGTAATCGGAGCGCCGTTCTGTGTGTGCAAAATGTTGTGCGATGCCAGCATAAGCAAGATTGCTTCCAACTGTGCTTCGTGCGAAAGCGGCACGTGAACAGCCATCTGGTCGCCGTCGAAGTCCGCGTTGAACGCCGTACACACGAGCGGGTGCAAACGAATTGCCTTACCCTCAATCAAGCGCGGCTGGAATGCCTGAATACCCAAGCGGTGCAGCGTGGGAGCGCGGTTCAGCAACACAGGGTGTCCCTGAATCACGTGCTCCAAGATGTCCCATACTTCGGTTGTTTTGCGTTCCACCATTTTCTTTGCGCTTTTCACGGTTTTGACGTGTCCGCGCTCAATGAGGCGACGAATAATAAACGGCTTGAAGAGTTCGACTGCCATGTCTTTCGGCAGACCGCACTCCCATATTTTCAGCGTCGGACCAACCACGATAACCGAACGACCCGAATAATCCACGCGCTTGCCCAGAAGGTTCTGGCGGAAACGTCCGGTTTTGCCTTTGAGCATATCAGAGAGGGATTTCAGGGTGCGCTGTGATTCTGCGCGGGCTGTGGAGCGACGGCTGTTGTCGAAGAGCGAATCAACTGCTTCTTGGAGCATACGCTTTTCGTTGCGCAAAATTACTTCCGGCGCTTTGATGTCAATAAGGCGCTTCAAGCGGTTATTGCGGATAATCACGCGGCGGTAGAGGTCGTTCAAGTCTGACGTAGCAAAACGTCCACCTTCGAGCGGCACAAGCGGGCGAAGTTCCGGCGGAATCACAGGAACAACTTCCAGCACCATCCACTCAGGATTGTTCGGCACGCGCCCGTCATTGCGGTCGCGGAATGCCTCCAAGATGCGGAGACGCTTCAATTGGTCGGCTTTTTTCTGCTGCGAGGTTTCCACTTTGACCATTTCGCGGAGTTCACCGGCATCTTTGTCAGGATTGACGCGCTTCAGAAGCTCTTTGATAGCTTCGCCGCCGATAAGAGCGATGAATTTTTTCGGATCGTCATCGTCCAAATTACGGTCTTCGGGCTTGAGCGAATCCATAATGCGGAGATATTCTTCTTCGGTCAGAAGGTCTTTCATCTGCAAGCCGGTATTGCCGGGTTGCACGACGATGTAGGACTCGTAATAGACAATGCGCTCAATGTCTTTTGCGGGAAGCCCGATAACAGCCGCAATTTTGCTGGGCTGTGAGCGCAAGAACCACACGTGAACAACAGGCACGGCAAGCGTGATGTGTCCCATGCGTTCGCGGCGGACGGATTTCTGCGTAACTTCTACACCGCAGCGGTCGCAGACGATACCTTTGTAGCGAATGCGTTTGTACTTTCCACAAGCACATTCCCAGTCCCGGACGGGACCGAAAATTTTCTCGCAGAAAAGACCGTCTTTTTCGGGACGGAAGGAGCGGTAGTTAATCGTTTCGGGCTTTGTAACTTCGCCTTTCGACCAATGCAAAATTTCATCGGAGGATGCGATGCGGATAGAAACCCGCGAAAAGCCTTTGCGAGGAATGGAGCGTGATTGCATGTAATGTATGCCCTCTGCTTGTGTTTGAATTGAGAATTGTGATTTTTTTACGTTGTTGTTTTGAGTTTCGAGGCAAAGTCTCTACAAAATCGTTTTGTAATAATCCAGAATATGCTGAAACGCTGCCAAAAGTTCGCCAATTTGTTCACCAAGTCCGCTACGGCAGCATCATACTCCGCCGCGACAATACGCAGCGCATCAAGCGTGGAAGCTGTTTCCGGTATGGATTGCAATGTGGACATTAATAAAACTTGGTGTATAAATTTTTAATAGTCTTCAAGTAATTTCATTTGATGTTTATCAATTTTGTTCGTGTGCAAGTAGAGTAATGATACTTTTCTCGTAATCTCTTCAAAAATCAAACAAATTGAATTTGATAAATCACTAGTTTTCTTAAACATCCAAACAGTCATTTTGTCATTCGATGGGTCTTGTCGAGGTCTAAAGCGCCATGATGATTTATCACCATATTCTCCTGTTAACGTTTTTCCTAAATACTTTGAATCAATCTCTTTTTGAATCTCTTTGTATAACTCAAACTCATTTACTTGCCCCTCTGTTTCAAAGATAACTCTGCTCCCAGAAAATCGTTGCTCTATAAAAAGCAACTCAATAACCGATACCTTATGACCTGCAAAGCTATCAATGCCAACACTTATTTTTGAATCATTATCTTGGCTCACTGAGATGATATTAGGGTTACTAGCCAGAATTTTTTTACATTCGTGCTGATAAGTACCAAATTTAATACCCCAAAAACCATCAAGAGAAGCAAGTTTTACTGTTTTTTTCTGAGCAAAAACAAGCGAGTTTAGGTGGATCAGTAAAAACAGAAACGCACATGGCAGAACAATCATCTTAAACTTCATTTAAGTAACTACCTCGCTTTTCTGAGAGGTTTCGAGTAGAGCCACAACTTGCTCGCGCTGCACCGACGGGAAATCCTCTAAAAACTCACCAATCGAATCACCTGTTTCCAGATAATCGAATAGATTCTTCACGGGTACACGTGTGCCGTTAAAGACTGGTGTTCCGCCAAGAATTTCGCTATCTACATTGATGACTTTCATAGTCGGGATTCTCTCAAAATTTCGTTGCGAAAGCGAGTGTTGAGCCTCGAATTACATTCAAAACTCAACACTCCTCATTCAACATTTATTCCTCCACGCGCACTTCGAGCGCCAGACCTTGCAACTCGCGGATAAGCACGTTGAAGGATTCCGGCAAGTGTGGTTGCGGCATATTGTCGCCTTTGACGATTGCTTCATATGCCTTCGCACGACCTTGTACGTCGTCGGATTTGAGCGTCAGGATTTCTTGGAGCGTGTGCGCTGCGCCATAAGCCTCAAGCGCCCAGACTTCCATCTCTCCGAAACGCTGACCACCGAATTGCGCTTTACCACCGAGCGGCTGCTGCGTGATGAGCGAGTACGGTCCAATCGAGCGAGCGTGAATCTTATCGTCCACCAAGTGTGAGAGTTTGAGCATATAAATCATGCCGACGGTAACGCGGTTGTCGAAGCGGTCGCCTGTGCGTCCGTCGTAGAGAACCGTTTTTCCATCGCGCGGCAAACCTGCTTTTTCGAGGTAATCACCAACTTCATCCCACGAAGCACCGTCGAAAATCGGCGATGCGAACTTCGTACCGAGTTTCGCAGCCGCCCAGCCGAGCGCTGTTTCATACAGCTGCCCCAAGTTCATACGCGACGGTACACCAAGCGGGTTCAGAACGATGTCCACAGGTGTTCCATCGGGCAAGAACGGCATATCTTCTGCCGGAACGATATTTGCCACAATGCCTTTGTTACCGTGGCGACCAGCCATTTTGTCACCGATTTGGAGCTTACGCTTTTTGGCAACATAGACTTTCGCCATTTTCATAATGCCCGGTTGCAATTCGTCGCCTGTGAGCACTTTTTGGCGCTCAATACGAATATCATCTTTGATAAGCGCTACTTTTTGCTTGTAGCCCGTTATGAGTCGGCGCAGAAGCACCATTTTCTCTTTGTTTTCGATGCACTGCTCGGAGGCGTCAAACTCGGCGAAATACTGCGGGTTCTCGTTAAATTTCTTGAACACTTCGTCTTGCTTCAGCACCGTGCCGGCACGGAAAATCGCCTCAGCAGATTTCGTGCGCATACCGCCCATGACTTTTTCGCCATCCAGCAATTTTGCAATACGCTGCGCGGAATCACGGTTGTGGTCAGTAATACCTCTGTTTTCGCGTTGGTTCAGTTCGTCCTGACGCTCTTTTTCCTGACGGCGTAAGTCCTGCTCGCGTGTCATCAAGCGGCGAGTGAAGAGTTTGGTATTGATAACCACGCCCTTCAAGCCTGGAGGCGACTTCATGGAAGCATCTTTCACGTCGCCGGCTTTGTCGCCGAAGATAGCGCGGAGCAGTTTCTCTTCCGGTGTCGGATCGGTTTCGCCTTTCGGAGTAATTTTACCAATCAAAATATCGCCCTCGCGCACATCCGCACCAACGCGGATGATACCGTCTTCGTCGAGGTCTTTGGTGGCTTCTTCGCTGACGTTCGGAATCTCTTTGGTGAGTTCTTCCTCGCCGCGCTTGGTGTCGCGGACTTGGAGCGAAAACTCCTCAATGTGAATGGAGGTGAAAATATCTTCCGAAACAACTTTTTCAGAAAGCACGATAGCATCCTCAAAGTTATACCCGCTCCATGGCATGAATGCTACCAGAACGTTCCGTCCAAGCGCCAATTCACCATTTTCGGTCGAAGAGCTGTCCGCCAGCACATCACCTTTTTTCACGCGCTGACCGGAAACGACGCTGGGGCGTTGATTAACGCAGGTGTCTTGGTTTGTGCGGAAAAACTTGATAAGCGGATAAACCACCACGGGGTTGTAATCGTAGGTAACGAGGCGTTCGTCTTCCGCCATCTGGTCGTCGTAGCGAACGCGAATATAATCTGCGCAAGAATACTCGACGAGTCCGTCGTACTCCGCCACGATGATAGCGCGTGAGTCTTTCGCCACAAGGTGTTCCATACCCGTACCGACGACAGGCGCTTTCGGGCGCAGAAGCGGTACTGCTTGACGTTGCATGTTCGAGCCCATGAGCGCACGGTTCGCGTCATCATGCTCCAAGAACGGAATAAGGGACGCTGCAACGCTGGCAATTTGATTTGTCGCCACGTCGAGGTATTCTACATCTTCAGGGGTAACAATCACGAAATCGCCGGAACGACGCGCTTTAATACGCTCGCCGACAAGATTGTTTTTTGCGTCCATAGGCGTAGAAGCGGGCGCAATGATGCGGTCTTCCTCTTTTTCTGCCGTCAGGAACTCAATGTCTGTCGTTACTTTGCCGTTTTTCACTTTCAAATATGGCGTTTCAATAAAGCCAAATGCGTCAATGCGGGCGTGAATCGAAAGCGAGGAAATAAGACCGATGTTCGGACCCTCCGGCGTTTCGATGGGGCAAAGTCGTCCGTAGTGCGTGTAGTGAACGTCGCGCACCTCGAAGCCTGCGCGTTCGCGCGTCAGACCGCCCGGTCCAAGCGCCGACATACGGCGCTTGTGGGTCATCTCCGAAAGTGGATTGGTCTGATCCATGAACTGCGACAACTGGTTTGTGCCGAAGAATTGGTTAATCACGCTCGAAATTGTGCGGGCATTTACCAAGTCAGCCGGAGTAAGCGTTTCGGTGTCGTGAATGTTCAAACGCTCTTTGATGGTACGAGACATACGCGCCAGACCAACGTTCAATTGTGCTCCAAGCTGCTCGCCAACGGTGCGCACACGACGATTGCCCAAGTGGTCAATATCGTCCACGGGCTTACGACCGGCGCGAAGTTCAATCAAATACTTGATAATGGCGATAATATCTTCAATTGTCAGCGTTGTGGTTTCGGGGTCAATGTTAATCGCAAGTTTGTTGTTCATGCGGTAGCGTCCCACCAAGCCCAAATCGTAGCGCTTTGCATTGAAGAAGAGCTTGTCGAGAAGCGCGACTGCCGTATCAAGGTCGGGTGCTTCACCGGAACGCAGTTGGCGATAGATGCCTTCCAAAGCGTCTTCTTTCGTCCGCGAGGGGTCTTTTGCCAACGTCCGCGCGATGATAGGTTCGTCGCTGGAACTGGTATATTTGAAGAGTTTGACTTCTTGGATGCCTTTGGATGCGCGAATCGTCGCAATCATTGCTTCGTCCAGCATCGTATCGCGTCCGGCAACAATTTCACCTGTTGTGAAATCAACAATGTCAGCAGCCACACGGCGACCGGCACATTCATCGTTCACCTCTTTCGCTTTGAGCGATTCGGTCAAATTGAAGAGGTCGAGAATCTGCTCGTCGGAGGAATATCCGAGCGCACGAAGAAGCATGGTAACGGGGAATTTTTTCTTGCGGTCAATATAGACATACATTACTTGGTGAATGTCCGTTGTGAACTCCACCCACGAGCCGCGAAACGGAATAATACGTGCCGAGAAGACGCGCGTACCGTTCGGGTGCATGGCATCCGAGAAAAACACGCCCGGTGAGCGGTGCAACTGCGACACCACCACGCGCTCTGCACCGTTGATGATGAATGTGCCGCGCGGAGTCATCGCCGGGACGTTCCCTAAATACACATCTTGCTCAATGGTCTCGATGAAGTCTTCCGATTTCGGATCTGCCTTGGAGGACAGACGTAGCTTCGCTTTGAGCGGACGGGCAAAGGTCAATTCGCGCTCACGACATTCATTTTCGGTGTATTTGGGGCGCTCAATGTAATACTCGATAAATTCCAATTCGTAGATTTCCCGCGCATCGCTGATAGGGAAATTGGTCAAAAATGCTTGCTGCAAGCCGGCGTTTTTACGGTCTGCCGGTTCAGCATTGTCTTGTAAAAATTCCTCGTAGGAATACATCTGTACCGAAAGCAGATCCACGGGGCTATTGCGCGTGGGGAATTCTGCAAACGAAATACGCTGACCGAGTTGACCGTTTTTGTCGTTCATCGAACTCATGGAAAACACCTTTGGTAATTCGTGTTTGAAAAGTTATACGTTTTGAATTTGCGTTTTTTGCGGTGGTCGAAAGTGCTGAATGAGGGGCGGTAGTATCCAGTTTTGTGAAACAAGAACACACCATTTTTCAGATATACTTTAGACAAAGAGAGGATTTCCCGAATTACGCCGGAGTTCGGTGCGATTCGGGAAATCCTTGATAAAATTGCGTTTCGTACTAATGTGCATTGCGCTTTCGGGGCGGATGCTTTCAATGTGTGCAGGCTTCAAATACGGCTTTTGCGTATGTTCCTTGCACACAAAATGTTGCTTCGCGGTTTGCGTGTAATCAACCTGCAAGTTTACACTTTTTTGTGGAGAATACCAAAAACTTTTTGTAAAATCATGGTTGTTCCAATTTTATCCACGTGTTATCCACACTCAAATTCAAAAGAGCAGCAAGGAATCACCAAACGGTATTGCCAAATCATAACGTGGCGCATAATACCTAGATAATACCTGAGTTTTAGTTTTGTGAAGTTTTTAGAATGTCTTTGTTCACGAACGCTCCTTCGGTTATGACAATACTATCACCAAAGACTGGCATTGCTGCACTTACATCACGTGTTCGGCATAAAATTTTGGGACTTGCGCTCCTGTTGCTTTTGCTCGGTGGCGTTGTGGTCGTCTGTATGCGTCTGGAGATTCGCGCCTATGCGCAGCGAGATGATATGCGCCGGATGAGCGTACTACTTCTAAATGCGCACCGCTTTGAGCGGGATTTTCTTACTACACGTGATAGTGCCTTTGTTCGGAATTTTCACGCTACGCTCCACAATTTTGATGCGCTCTTGGCAGAAAACGACTCTGAGGATTCACAAATCGAAGTTCTCGCTCGACAAGCAAAAGGCTATACCATTTCTTTCCAAAATCTCACCACAGCATTGGAGCAGCGTGGCTTGAATGAGAAACTTGGTGCTGAAGGTGCGTTCCGAAGCAGCGTTCACAGCATTGAGAACCTCATTACCAAAGCAAATGAAATTCACCTTTTGAATACCATGCTTCAAGTGCGGCGGCATGAAAAAGACTTTCTTCTGCGTCGCCAAGAAAAATACATTGCTGATGTGCAAACGCATATAACGTCGTTACGCGAGGAAACACGCGCTTCCGGCGTGAGCGATGCTGCCAAAGCCACCATAGACACACTTGCAGGCGAATACACCGTGAAATTTCTTGCGCTCGTTGCCTTGCTGAAGCGTGTGGATATGCTGGATGCACGGCTGAACAATGAGTTTCTGGCGATGAATCGCCACTTAGATAAACTCGTGGAAGCAAAAGAACGCACCGCCTTTGCCTTCCGCATGGCTTCTCTTGCGATCTTGGCGGCTGCGTTTGTTGTCTGCCTCTGGCTTGCACTCAGGATGTCGCGCGATATAGCTGAGCCTATTGTTCGTCTTAAAAATGCGGCGCGGCGCGTGGCAGCGGGAGACTTCGATACTGCCATCACCGTTCGCACGCACGACGAAATCCGCGACCTCGGCGATGCTTTCAATAGCATGATTCAAAGCCTACGCACAAGCCACGATGAACTCCATGCAGAAAAGCAGAGCGTTGAGGGCAGAGTACAAGAAGCCGTCGCCACTATTGAGCAGGAGCGCACGTATTTGGTGAACAACGTCGAGACGCTTTTGCAGGGAATAGAGCGCTTTGCAGGCGGCGACCTGACCTTGCGCTTTGATACAAACGATACTTCACATGAAGGCGCGATGGGAAAACTCTATGCCGGATTCAATAAAGCGCTTGAGAAGGTTCAAAATCTTCTGCTCACCACCCACGAAGCCGTTGTCGAAGCCGCACAAGCGGGCGTCATTATTGCCGAAAAAGCGGACGATTTTTCACAAGGTGCTCAGGAGCAAAGTCAGCAGGCTGCTATTGCGGCGCAATCGGTGGACGAGATGATGCGCAATATCACCCACACCATAGACTACATCAATGCTGCAGCCGTTAGCTCGCACCACGCCAGCGAAAGCGCACGGCGAGGTGTCGAAACGGTAGAGCACACCGCAAACGGCATCAATGCTATCGTTACGGCAACCAAAGAGATGGAGCATCAAATTATTCGCCTCACCGAGCGTATTGCCAAGATTGATGAAATTGCGGGTGCGATTCGGGAGATTGCGGACTTGACGAACCTCCTCGCGCTTAATGCCTCTATCGAAGCTGCCCGAGCAGGTGAACATGGACGCGGCTTTGCAGTCGTCGCCGATGAAGTCAAAAAACTTGCCGACCGTACCAGCGATGCCACAAAGGAAATTACCGAGACCATTAGCGGTATTCACAAAGAAGCAAAAAGCGCTAACGCCGTCATGGCGACTGCACGAATGAGCGTTTCCAAGGGAATTGAGATGACCCAGACCATTACCTATATGTTTGAAGAGATTTTGAATGATGCGCTCCACGTCTCTGATGCTATGAACGATGTGCAGCACCAAAGCCGCCAACAGCGAACAATGAGCGAACAAGTGAACGCCAACGTGCAGAATATCACAACCGTCGTGATGGAATCCGAACTCAGCATCAAGCACCTTGCCGAGATTGCCCGCGAACTCAAAATGTCTATGGCGGTTATGTACGAAAGTCTTCAGAACTTTACCCTGACGACTGTCCGCCAAATGAATGATGAAATTGAAAAAGCAGCACATTCGGAACCGACAGTGCATCAACGTCCCAGAGCGCAAACCATTTTGAAAAGCCTGGCAATGAACGGAACCAATGGTATCAAGTCTTTGAGCGAAAACCATAACTTGCAACCGATGGGAACGCTCATTGGAACACCAATAAAGCGTCTCCCGCAATCTTTGCCCGCCTAAGGCAAGCCGGATGAGAGAAACAAAAGGTGTCAAGAGCCTTTACGACAAACTCCATTATACCTCGCATGGAAGGGGAAACACACACAGAAGCCTGTTTGAACGCTGTTCAGACAGGCTTTTTTATTATGCTCTGCGCAAAAAATGTTTGTAAATTGCTTCCCGAACATTTTTTCATTCATTCCGAACGTATGACTATTCTTCTCACTTGCGGCGACCCCAACGGCATTGGACTAGAAGTCTGCACAAAAGCATTGGTGCGGCTTGCGGGTACGATGAACGATGTTTCCTTTCGCTTGGCGGTGAACCCCACTTTGTTCTGGCAGTATGCAGAATCTGTTGCCTTGCCTATAACGCCCACTGAGTCCGGCTTTCGAGCGGACGGCGGTCTGGAATGTACCATTGTGCCGTGCTCGGCAGCATCACGACTTGAACTTGGCTTGGAAACACGCGATGGCGGCATTTTGGCATTGGAAGCACTCGAAATTGCTGCCAAAGAACTCCGCGAAGGCAGGGCGAGTGCGGTCTGCACGATGCCTGTTTCCAAGTGCGGTCTGCACTTAGCGGGCGCACTCTATCCGGGACAAACCGAATTTTTCGCCGAGCGCTTTGGCGTGAAGAGCCAAATGATGATTCTTGCCACCAATGCCGCCGAACTTGACCCCAAGCGCTCCGCAGTGCGCGTGGGATTGGCAACGGTGCATATTCCATTGCAAAAAGTGTCTGCTGCAATCACCACAGAGCGCGTTGAGGAGCGTGTGATGGCGTTGTACACGGCATTGCGTCAGGATTTTGGCATTGCTGCACCACGTATTGCCGTTCTGGGGTTGAATCCTCATGCCGGCGAGCAAGGTGCGTTGGGCGACGAGGAAATCACGATGATTCAGCCCGCTATCCAAGCAGCACAAGCTCAGGGAATCAGAGTAGAAGGCGCATTTCCGGCGGATGGTTTTTTTGCCCACGGGGAATATCGGCGTTTTGACGGGATTTTGGCAATGTACCACGACCAAGGCTTGATACCGCTTAAACTCTTGGCTGGCGGCGGAGGCGTGAATTTTTCGGCGGGCTTGCCGATTGTGCGCACCTCGCCCGACCACGGCACTGCGTACGGGATTGCGGGTAAGGGCATTGCAAACGAAGGTAGCACGGTGGATGCCATCGAAATGGCGTGTCAGATTGTCCGCAATAGGCGCAATGCAGGAGTGGCATAAGCAATGACTGCCCGCCATAATCTCATCGGCTCTGGTGTGCTCGTGCGGCGACTGCACAAATGTTCTTTTCTGAAGCCGTTTCTGCGGCTTGTGCTCTTGATGGTAGTAGGTTTTCTTACATTTCTCCTTGTGCTTTCGTTTCTTTTTCCGCTTCGCACTGACGTTCCTTTTGCGCCGATTGTTACTGCCCGCGACGGCACTGTGCTTCATGCTTTCCTTGCCGATGACGACAAATGGCGCATGAAAACGGAGCTTTCGGAAATTTCCCCCACGCTTCGCAGCGCCCTTCTGCAAAAAGAAGACAAATGGTTCTATTGGCATTTCGGGGTCAATCCTTTCGCTATTGTGCGGGCTGCCGTGAATAATCTGCGGCATCAAAAGACCACTTCCGGCGCAAGTACTCTCACTATGCAAGTAGCGCGGATGCTTGAGAATCAGTACACGGCTCAAAAAGAGGGTAATCGCAAGCGCCCGACGCAACGCGAACGAACAGTGTGGAATAAAATAGTTGAGGTTTTCCGCGCTCTCCAGCTGGAAATCACACACTCCAAAAGCGAAATTCTGCAACTCTATCTCAATCTCGCCCCCTACGGCGGCAACATCGAAGGCGTGAAAGCCGCTTCACTCCTATACTTCGGAACGCTGCCCGAAAAGCTCAGTCTTGCGCAAGCCACCACGCTGGCAATAATCCCGAACCGTCCCACAACGCTCAAACTCGACGAAAACAACGCCGTTATCCGCCGTGAGCGCGACAAATGGCTTGAACGCTTCCGCGCAGAAGGCGTTTTCCCAAGTACTCAGATAGACGATGCTCTCCGTGAGCCGACCGATATCCAGCGCCACGACGCGCCAACCACGATTGCGCCGCACTTCGCCTACCGCATGAAACGACTGCTCCCGTTGGAGTTCACCATTCCGACCACGCTCGACACGCGGAAGCAACAAAGCGTTCAGACACTTACGCAAAACGTCATTCGGCGTTTGAAGATATACGGTATTAACAATGCTGCAGTGCTCGTGGTGAACAACCAAACGCGCGAAGTGGAGGCGTACTTAGGTTCGCCGGACTATGCCGACAAAGCCGCATCGGGCGAGGTGGACGGGGTTCGCGCCGTGCGTTCGCCCGGAAGCGCCCTGAAGCCGCTTGCATACACGCTTGCAATGGACAAGGGCTTGATTACGCCCAAAACCGTTTTGACCGACGTTCCCACGAACTTTGACGGCTATGCACCAGAAAACTTCGACCGCACCTATCGTGGCTTTGTTCCTGCCGAAAAAGCGCTCATTAACTCGCTCAACATTCCAGCGGTGAAACTCGTGCGTAGTCTTGGCGTGGCAGCATTCACTGAAGCTCTTACCAATGCGGGTTTTGAGCAAATTCGCAAGGACGGCAAAAAGCTGGGTTTGTCCGTGGTGCTGGGCGGCTGCGGTGTTCGACTGGAAGAAATGGCGGGTTTGTACTGCGCGTTTGCGAATTATGGCGAATGGAAATCGCTCGTTTTTAGGAAAGATGCAGTAAGCAATAAAGCGCTCGGAACGCGCCTTGTTTCGCCGTCGGCAGCGTTTATGTTAGGTGAGATTCTGACCCAGCTTACGCGCCCCGATGTGCCGCGCAATTTCGGTTCCACGCGGCATCTGCCCAAAGTGGCGTGGAAAACCGGCACCTCCTACGGGCGACGCGATGCGTGGAGCATCGGCTACAACAAGCGTTATACGGTTGCCGTATGGGTGGGGAATTTTTCCGGTGTTGGTGCGCCGGAGTTAGTCGGGGCGGACATTGCAACACCGCTTTTGTTCGATATTTTTAATGCCATTGACTACAACTCGCCAAACGATTGGTTTCAGCCGCCGCCGGAATTGGACTTTCGCTTGGTATGCTCCGAAAGTGGCTTGCCGCCAAGCGATTTCTGCCAAAATCAAGTTTCGGAATACTATCTGCCGCGCATTTCCAGCAATGCCAAATGCCAACATCTGAAAGAAGTTGCGGTCTCGGCAGACGAGCAAATATCCTACTGCACGGACTGTCTGCCCCCGACAGGCTACAAAAAGAAACTCTACCCGAATTTGCCGCCGGAAATGCTGGCGCTCTACACCGCACAGAATCAAGCATTTGAACGCATACCGGAGCATAATCCGTCCTGCAGCCGTGCTGTGGGCGGTACTGCGCCTACGATTACCTCGCTCACCGATGGCAAAGAATACCTCATTGAAAAAAGTAAAAGCGGGCAAGCCGCATCGGAGCTACTTCTTACGTGTCATGCCGCGAATGATGTCCGCACGGTGTATTGGTTTTTGAACGACAAATTTTTGCGTGCAGCTTCGCCCGAAGAACGGATTTTTTTCACGCCGGAGCGCGGGCAAATCAAGATTTCATGCAGCGACGACAAGGGGAGAAATTCCAATATCTGGATAACAGTTATGTGGCAGTAGGTGGGCTATCTGCGTTCGTCGGAAGGCTTCGTAGAGGTTGTTTGAAAAGTCATTTTTTCGCCAATCTGCGAAGCAAAAGGTGAATCATCGACTTGAGTATATCTACTGGGCAATGCTCAGACTGGAGGGGTGAGAAGTCATATTCATATCCCTCAACCGCCGGGTATTGAACGCTTTTTTAAATCTTTTTTGACTTTTCAAACAACCTCTCAGATGTACATCAGATGTAAACACAATCGGGTATATTGAAAAGCTACTACCCCTTTCGATACTCTGCAGCTACGTCCACATAGCGCGGCGGAATAGCCGTAATCATTGCACGGTCAGCATCGGTGAGGTCTCGGATAATTTTTGCAGGAATTCCCGCCACCAGTACACCCGACGGCACAATAAAGCGCTCGCGCACGATTGCACCGGCGGCGATAATGGAGTGCGAATTGACAACCACACCATCCAAAACACGGGCACCCATGCCGACAAGAGCGAAATCGTGAATCGTACAACCATGCACCACCACCGAATGTCCAAGCGTTACATCATTGCCAATGACAAGCGGGTGCTTTTCGTGCGTAACGTGGAGCATACACAAATCCTGCACATTGGTTCGCTTGCCAATCCGAATCGTGTTCACATCGCCACGAATCACGGAGTTATACCAAACAGTGCAGTCTTCGCCCATTTCCACATCGCCTGTAATGCGCACTCCGTCGAAAAGGGTAACACTCTCGTGCAGACGCGGCATAATGCCTTTGTAGGGGGCAATAGTAACAAGATTAGGATTGAGTATGTGCGGCATTATTCTTCGCTCCTTGCGGGGTATTTTTATGATGATTGCTTTTTTGTTCAGCGTTTGCTTGCGATGGCGGTGCTGGGTCTTGAGAAAAAAGGCTCGGTGAAAAAAGTAGTGCTTGAATGTCGTCAAGGCTGGCTCCGCCTGTGGCTGCACCTTTAGAGTACAAGCGCAGCTCGTTCAAGAAATGCTGCTGAGAGGAGAAGAGTTTTTTATCCTTCGTTTTGATGCGGTCGCCTAATTTTTCATAACTACCGTCGGGCTTGAGAATACGCGATTTGGCGGTATCGCTCCAATAGACATTCAGAAAATGTTTGATTTGTGTCTTCGCGCTCGGCTCCGGCACAGGAAACATCACCTCCACACGGCGATAGAGATTGCGCGGCATCCAGTCGGCACTGGAAAGGTAAATTTCCTCATCGCCACTGTTTTTGAAGTATGCAATGCGGCTGTGCTCCAGAAAGCGCCCCACGATACTGCGCACTTCGATATTCTCGCTCACACCCGGCACACCCGGACGCAAGCAGCATACGCCACGCACGAGCAACTTAATCTTTACGCCTTTTTGCGAAGCGCGGTAGAGCGCCCGAATGATTTTTTCGTCCACAAGCGCATTCAACTTCGCGACGATTTCACCCGGATTCTCCGGCGTATGCGATTCGGTCTCACGACGAATGAGCATGAGCAGAACATCGGCGAGCGTTATCGGTGCGATGGCAAACTGCCGCCACGTCTTGCACTGCGAATACCCCGTCAAAAAATTGAAAAGATTGATAGCATCCGATCCAAAATCTTCGCGGGCAGTGAAGTATCCCAAATCGGTGTATATCCGCGCTGTTACTTGGTTGTAGTTCCCGGTAGCAAGGTGGACGTAGGTGCGAATTTTATCGTCGTCCTTGCGCACGACCATCATGATTTTGGCGTGGGTCTTCAATCCCATAATACCATAGACCACATGAACACCTGCTTTTTCCAGTTCTCGCGCCCACAGGATATTATTTTCTTCGTCAAAGCGGGCTTTGAGTTCCACGAAAGCAGTTACCTGTTTCCCGTTTTGCGCGGCTTTGATAAGCGCATCCACTACGGGCGATTTTCGTCCCGCACGGTAGAGTGTTACTTTTATTGCCAGCACCGCAGGGTCTTCGGCAGCGGCAAGGGCAAATTTTACAACGTGATTGGAAAAAGAATCGAACGGATGATGCACGATAATATCTTGCTGCCGAATAGCCGCAAAGAGCGCTGCGGGGTTCGATGATTCCGCATTAAAACGAGGCAAAACGCGGGTGCTGAAGGACGGGTAGCGTAGTTGCCGCGCATCCAAGCCCGTCAGTCCCATGAAGTCCGAGATATTGCGCGGTCCGCTCACAGCATACACATCTTCATTGGTCAGGTCGAGAAGCGTCATCAGAAGTTCGCGGAGGTTTTCAGGCGCTCTCTCGTCTAGTTCCAGTCGCACAGCGGCTCCCCATCTGCGTTGGCGGACTTGCTCTTCCATTTCGGTCAGTAGGTCACTTGCCTCGTCTTCGGCAATTTCAATATCGGCATCGCGTGAGACACGAAAATTGTACGATTCCACTACGTGCAAGCCAGGGAAAAGCGCATCGGAATGAGCCTGAATTACTTCTTCCATCAGTACAAAATGGTATCCCGACTTGCGCTTGAGCGGCACAAACCGCGAAAGAACTTGCGGGAGCTGCAAGACCGCCGCACGGCGCTCATCCGGCTCATCGGGGCTTTGGATAGTGAAAAGAATGTTCAAACTACGATTCAGCACCTGCGGGAACGGATGCCCAGAATCAATCGCTAACGGTGTGAGCAGTGGAAAAACGGTCTGGTAGAAATACTCCTCCAGCGCGGCGCGGTCGCGAGAATTGAGCTTATCGTAGGAGTGAATCACAATGCCCGCTTCGGCAAGCTGCGGCAGAAGTTCGCGCAAAAGTGTTGATTGATGCGCAATCAGCGGCAAAATACGTTCCCGTATGGCGTGTAATTGTTCCGCGGCAGACATTTCGTCCACTGCCAAATTCACCACCCCCGCGTCCAACTGCTCTTTCAAGCCGGCAACGCGAATCATAAAAAATTCGTCCAAATTTGCGCTAAAAATGGCAAGGAACTTGAGCCGCTCCAAGAGTGGATTCGTGGTATCTTCTGCCTCCTCCAAGACCCGTTGGTTGAAGGCAATCCAGCTTAGTTCGCGGTTGATGTAGTACAAGGGGTCGCTTAGGTCTATACGCTTTTGGTCAACGCGCTCAGGTTTTTCAGCTTTGGTAACAGGCATACCGTAAAGGGGCAAATGAAGAGGTGAGAAGAGGTAACGAAAAGGAATTATGTGAGCAAAAAAAGCACACACACCATTATCGCATAAAATAACAAAATTCAGCGATTCACCAATTATGGAAGCGTGTTACAAAATGCTTACAGTGGAAAATTTGAGCTGGTATCCGATGGCTGAAGACTTGATGTCAAGGAGTGAAATTGATTCCATAATCGTTGGGAATAGAAACTACCTCCATTTTTACCGGAGCGCACAAAAGCGCGAGCGCCGGAGAAAGGGAAAAGTGTAGTTGAGGTGCATGGTCAAACGAGATGGAGACTGAAAAATTTCCTGCAAAAATCCGTTCAGGGATAGGAAAATTTCTCCAGACTATTGCCAGCAAAAAACCGCACGTTTAGTGCTGTATTTTTGTGCTATATTGCGGAACATTTGACCCAAACCAATCTACCCGAAAAACCGCACGCACCAATGGCAGACAAGCAAACACCGCTCATGCGGCAATACAGCCAGATCAAGAAAAAACACCCCGATACCGTCCTGCTCTTTCGGCTGGGCGATTTTTTTGAAACCTTCGAGGAAGATGCGGTCATTACCGCCAAAGCCTGTGGAATCACGCTGACCAAGCGCAACAACGGTGGTGCGGAAGAAACCCCGCTTGCTGGCTTTCCGCATCATCAATTGGACAATTACCTCCCGAAACTTGTCCGTGCCGGATACCGCGTTGCTGTTTGCGAGCAGCTGGAAGACCCCAAGCAAGCGCGTGGAATCGTGCGGCGAGATGTAGTCGAAGTCGTTACGCCGGGCGTGGCGTTCAATGAAAAATTACTTGATGCGCGGCGGAATAACTACGTAGCTGCGCTTGCACCGCTCGCAAGCGGCATGGGAGCAAAAGCAATTGCCATTGTCGGCGTAAGTTGTGCCGATATTTCAACGGGTGAATTTTTCACGACCGAGACCGACGAAGAGCACCTCGCCACATTACTGGAAACCCTGCAACCCGCAGAAATCCTTCTTCCCAAAGGCAAGGTGGACACTCTCACACCGCACATTCGCAAGGCATTTCCTGCAAATGTTTCGCCCGCCCTCACGCGGCTGGAAGACTGGATTTTTGAAGAAAATTTTGGTAGAGATACGCTTTTACGCCACTTCAAGACGCAAAACCTGAAGGGCTTTGGCATTGAAGAACTAACAGCGGGCGTGGGGGCTGCGGGCGTGGTGCTGCACTACATTCAAGAAGCGCAAAAAGGGCAGCTACCGCACATTCAGCGCGTGTCGCTCTTTAATCCCAGCGAATATATGACGTTGGACTTTGCTACCAAGCGTAATCTTGAGATTACCTTCAGCATGAATGATTCTTCGCGCGAAGGAACGCTTATTGGAATTCTGGACAAGACCGAAACTCCGATGGGAAGCCGCCTCTTCAAGAAATGGATTACGCGCCCGCTCAGACGTTTACAGCAGATACATCAGCGTCAGAGCGCCGTTGCGGCAATGTTCCAGCACGACAACGTGCGTGCGGCTCTCCGTGCGGAACTGGGGCAGATGGGCGATATTGAAAGGCTCATTGCCAAAATTTCGACGGGACGCGCTACGCCGCGCGATGTGGTTGCGCTGGGCAAAACGCTTGCACGATTGCCGCGTGTGAAAGAGCTTTGCACAGGCTTGAGCGCGACCACCGATTCAACCACCAAAGCAACTTCCAATGCGCCGGAGGCATTGGAACGCTCGGTGCAATCCTTGCGCGACATGAGCGCCCTTGTGGAGCGCATCAAATCTGCTCTTGTAGAAGAACCTTCTGCGCAGGTGGGCGGCGGTGGTGTCTTTCGCACAGGCTTTGCGCCGGAACTGGACGAAATTGTGAACGTGATGTATTCGGGTAAAAATTGGATTGCGGAATATCAGGAGCGGGAGCGTGCCGCAACAGGTATTCCGTCGCTAAAGGTCGGTTTTACGGGTGTTTTTGGGTATTATATTGAAATTTCCAATACGCACAAGAATAAAGCGCCGGAGCATTACCAGCGCAAGCAAACTCTCACTAATGGCGAGCGCTACACCACGCCTGAACTCAAAGAAATGGAGGCAAAAATTCTGAGTGCCGAAGAGCGGCTTGCCGACACGGAACGTGCCATTTTTCAGCGCCTCCGCACGGAATTGAGCGAATTTGCCGCCGACGTGCAGCATAACGCAGCACTCGTGGCGGCGATTGATTGTTTGCAAAGTTTTGCGCAAGCCGCACGGGAATATGATTACGTCTGCCCAGCGGTGGATGAATCCGAATCGCTCGTCATCGAAGGCGGTCGTCATCCGGTTGTGGAGCGGCTTTTACCCATTGGTGAGAAATATGTTCCTAACTCGACCCGCATGGACACAAGCACAGAGCAGATGCACATTATTACGGGACCCAATATGTCGGGCAAATCCAGCTACTTGCGGCAAATTGGCTTGATAACGCTTCTGGCACATATTGGCGCGTTTGTGCCTGCAAAGCAAGCAACCATCGGGCTGACAGACCGCATTTTTACCCGTGTCGGTGCACAGGACAATATCACGGCGGGCGAAAGTACATTTTTGGTGGAGATGCAGGAGGCGGCGAACATTATCAACAATGCCACGCGCAAGAGTCTTATTCTTCTGGATGAGGTGGGGCGAGGCACGGCGACATTTGACGGGATAGCGATTGCATGGGCGATTGCGGAGTATCTCCACGACCACACGGGCGCAAAAACGCTCTTTGCTACGCATTATCACGAAATGACCTCCATCACCGAGCGACTTCCAAAAGCGCGTAACTACAAGGCGGACGTACAAGAAGTGGGGGCAAGCATTATCTTCACACGGCGCGTGGTGGAAGGCACTGCCGACCACTCTTTCGGCATTCATGTCGCAGAAATGGCTGGACTGCCGAAAGAGCTTACCGAGCGGGCGCGAGTAGTCATGCAGGCGCTGGAAGGGGAGAAGAAAGAAGAATTACGAATTACGAATTACGATGCGATTATTCCGCAGATAGCGAGCCTGCAAACGCCGAACGACAAAGCAACGAGCGCCCAAGCCTCCGAAGCCGAGCCGCAGTTCTCGCTGTTTGAAATCCGTGATGATAAGATCCGTGAGCGAATCAGGAAAATAGAAGTGAATACACTTACTCCCATCCAAGCATTGACGGTACTTGCGGAACTGCGGGCAATGGTGGATGCATGAGAATATAAAATTAACGAGCACCGCAGGACGCTGGCGATATGGCGCTGGCAATGAAAAAGCCTTTGTGGTATGGCGTTTTTTTTAGTAAATTCTGCTTGCATAGTCTAATTAGTTTTCTAAACACTCCTAGCAACAAAGCTTATCACCATGGTTACATTTCTTTGCAAGGTACAGCGATGAGTTTTCTTCTGGATGAATCTACTATTCGGAGCCGCTTTGCACCTATCACGCCGGAACAATATCGTTTGATGGGCGAGAGCGGGTTGCTGCAATCGAATGTGGAGCTTATCAACGGCTTTATTCTCGAAAAAATGCCCAAAACGCCGCTTCACACTATCACGGTTTCACGGTTGCAAGCCGCATTACTTCTCATTCTCAGTCAAGAATTTAGCCTTCGCAAAGAAGAACCTCTTGCCCTTGTACTTTCTGAGCCGGAGCCTGATATTGTGATTGTGTACGGCGCTGCGGATAACTATGCGGAGCGCCACCCAAAGGGTGCAGAGACGGTATTAGTCGTAGAAGTCGCATTATCTTCCCTTGCTCTCGACCGCAAAAAGGCTGAACTATATGCCAACGCAGGAATCCCCTGCTATTGGCTTGTTAATCTCAATGATCGCACCGTAGAAGTTTACACCGAGCCTCATGGAGCAGTGTATTCGTCATGTGAAGTGATTCAAGGCGACAATGTGCTTTTGCTTCCCTTCGGAACATTCGGTACTGTCTCGCTCACAACGCTTTTCCCGTCTGATTCTTCGGTGTAATTGCTACACCAACCCACACTTTTTGAAATCTACCCTTCATATAATCCGCGAGCGAGTACAAAATTGAGTACAAAACGAAATAAAACAAGCCGCATCAGCAATAATTGCTGATGCGGCTTGTTTGTTTGTTGTGTTGGTAATCGGTTTTATCAGTTCTTCCGTCCTTTGGTGGGCGCTGTAAGCGGTAGCGCTACTGTAACCAGCGTCCCTTTTGCCGGCTCACTTTTGATGGTGAGTTTCCCGCCAAATAAATCTACAATTCGTGCGATGATGGAGAAACCAAGACCAATGCCCTGCTGCTCATACATCTCGCGGTCGAATTGCGTAAAGGCACCGATATTTTTTATTTGTGACGAACTCATGCCGCGCCCCTCATCACGCATGGAGATGAGGCACATATCCTCCTCTTGCTTGACCGCGACGACAATCGGCGTACCGGCTTGAGAGAATTTCATGGCATTGTCCATCAGCTCGGTAATCAGTGTGGTCAAATAGACAGCGTTAATACCAATCGTGATATTTTCTTCTTCGATATTAAGTTCAATATCTTTCATGCGGTTTTGTTCCTGTGCCGCATCCAACACCACATCCGAAATGGTATCACCTGCATTATCGGCAACGCGCCGTCCGAGCTGCTCCAAACCTTCTTCGCCTTCGTGGGCAATGGATTCCAGTTTGGCATAGAGCAAGATTTTTTCCAAAAGACGGTTGAGGTTGTTGGTCGAGCTATTGACCATTTTAAGCAGTTCAAGGATTTCGGGCTTGGAGAGCGTCTCAAAAGAATCAATGATGTATTTTGTGCCGCCGATAATTGTGGAAAGTGGCGTACGGAACTCGTGTGGAAGCACACGAACAAAACCGGAGCGAATCTTCTGCAAGACTGAATCCATCTGCCGCTGCACAAGAGCGCTTTTGTGGAGACGAGCATGAACGGCGTGCATGAGTTCTTTGATTTGAATGGGTTTGGTGAGGTAGTCGTCTGCGCCGAGGTTCATTGCGTGGCGGATTTCGGTAGTGTCTGCCTTGCTGGAAATGAACAAAAGCGGGATATGCGTGGTGTGCAAGTCGGCGCGAATTTCCTTCAAGACCTCATAACCACTCAGACCAGGCATCAAAATATCGGAGATAATAACATCAGGAATATGTTCTTTTGCCATTGCCAAGCCTTCAGTGCCGTCGCCCGCACCCAGCACCAAATACCCCTCTTTCTTTAAATGGCGCTCTATCAAATGGCGCATTTGGCTGTGGTCTTCGATAATAAGAATTTTCTTTTGTGTTATCACTCCGTCTTCGCTTACGAGTGCTCGTAAATCCTTGTTTCCACGTTGAATTTCGAGGATTTCATCTTCGTCCGGCGCATAGCGGTCACCCTCTCCGGTGATGATATAGTGATAATTGAAACCATAGCATTTCTCAAAAAGCAAGCGATAGTCAACCGTATTCCGATACTTCCAGTTTGAGAGCGCTGAGGGCGTAATACCGAAGAACTCCGCAAGTTCTGCATCGGTGGAAATATCATAGAGATCTTTAATCCGTTGGAGGATTTCTCGGGCGGGAGAATGTTTGGTCATAGTGGTCATAAACCCAGGCAATGGCAAAAATGATAAATGCGTGATTTCGTTCCACACGTTATTTTATTTCACTTCGTATGTTCACAAAGTGTGATATGTGCAAATATACTCTTCCTTTCTAATCCAAGCAAGAATTTTTCACTCGTTTTTCTCACGTATTGTGAATTATTTTTCGTATTGTGAACGCCAATCTGTTCTGTTTTGAGAATAGAGTACAAGAGATGTGCAAATGTGCTCTGCAAAAAATTATCTGTGATTCTGACAAAAACGTGTATCCTTGCGGCTACTTGGCTGTTCTTCTATTACAACCATTTTTTGGCATAGGAATTGAGAAAGTATTCAATAGGTTTGCACAAGGCAAGCCAAAGCACATTTCATTCTGACGCTTACAAAAGAAATAATCAGTCCGCACGGTTGAGCAGAAGCAGCATGACGAATTTCCTTCCGTGCGGACTGTTCATAATCGAAAAGCCATGAAGGCGTTTCGTTGCCGTTTTTCTAAGCGCAGACCAAATTTTACCACATTACGCTATGACTATCCTCTCACTCGCTCACAGCACCACTTCACGCATTGTATTTTCGTTGAGCATATTTACTTTTTGTCTGGGTTTCACCCCAATATTTGCCGGAGCACCTCCGGTAGGGTATTTACTCAATGCCGACAAGAATCTTTCGTACACCACTGGTGCGGTAAACGAAGCCCATGCAAAAGAACTTACTGCAAAAGAACTTGCCGCAAAAGAACTCTTGAGCAAGGAATCGCTCAATTTTGTGGCTATTGATAACTATGCGCAGCGCGTTCCACAGCATATTGCGACCCAATCCATCCCCAAATTGGTTGCATACCTGACAAAACCTGCCACGAATGATATTGAGAAAGCCCGTGCTATTGCTCGCTGGATTACTTCCAATATTGCATTTGACTTTGAAGCTGCATCCAACGAAAAATATCGCCCTTCCGACAACGCCGATAGTGTTTTTCTCAATCGTCATGCGCTCGAAAGTGGCTTTGCAGCTCTTTTCGTGCGGATGATGCACGCTGCCGGAGTGGAAACATTTGCCATCAACGGACTGAAAAAAGGCTTTAACTTTGCTCCCGGCGATGCCTCTACGCTCAAACGCCATACGTGGAATGCTTTTCGCACGGGCGGAAAATGGTACTTGGTGGATTTGCCGGTGTACAAAGAAGTTGAAACCGATGGCTCCTACAAACTCGCCTATGCGGATGCTTTCTTCTGCATCCAACCCGAGCAGATGGTCTTTACGAACTTCCCAGACGACAAACGCTGGCAACTGCTGAACGAACCGATAACCAAAGAGCAGTTTCTCACGAGTGTTCAGTGTTTTGGCGCGTATCATGGCTATTTGATAACACCGATATCGCACCGCAATTACGAAATTTTCTCAAAGCCACGCTCACTTACTCTCAGCTTCGATGCGCTACCCGCGTTGCAACTAGGCGCACGAGTTTATGCAGAGAAAGGTGCAAAAGAGCAGCACGCTTCGGTCAAAACCCAACGCGAAGGACGTAAATTTACCGTTCATGTCAAATTTCCTGCTGAAGGTACGTTCAAACTTGAGATTACCGCCACTGAACTCATTCGTGAGCGCGGTACGAGTGAAGTTGTGGGCTGTTCCGTCAAAACGGTTGCCGAATACAATGTCAATATCGGTGATAAGCAGCCACGTAGCATGGCAATCATTAGCAAGTAACTTAAGAACATTTGCAGAGACAGCATGGAATGGCTCATCGTTGGTTTGGGTAATCCGGGCGCACGCTACGCCGAAACGCGCCACAATATCGGTTGGATGGTCGCCGATGCCTTTGCCCGTAAGCACACCACTAATAGAAATACGCCGCTTTTTTCTGCTGGAAAAGGTGATTGGTATGAGGCGCGGTGCGCCGTCGGCGGAACGGACGTGGTGGTCATTTTGCCCACGACGTACATGAATCTTTCCGGTAAAGCCGCTGCTCACGCCTCACGGCATTTCCACATCCCCAAAGAGCGCATTGTTGCTCTCGTGGATGAATATAATTTCCCCGTAGGACGTATTCACCTCAAAAATTCAGGCTCCGACGGCGGGCACAACGGCACGTCCTCGATGATAGAAGAACTTGGTACGAAGGCATTCTTTCGCCTGCGCTGCGGCATTGATAAAAAATTTGGTCCCGGCGAATTAGTAGATTACGTGCTGAAGCCGTTTGCTTCCGAGGAAATTGCATCACGCGATGAAATGATAGAAAAAGCAGTCGCAGCACTCGAAACGCTTATCGAGGTAGGTGCAGCGAGGGCAATGCAGATAGTGAATGTGCAGAAATGACGGTGAAGAAATTTGTACAATCTCTGAAGCCAAGGACTCTTGAAAGAAAGATATGGGGACAATACTACTTGTGCTCGAATTTTTCAATGCGCAATGTATGACCGATGTACGGGATTTCCTTTGGTATTGATATAGCCGAAAACAACGAAAAATTTTGTAATTTGCTTGTGCCTTCTTCCCTCAATTACAATTTTCGTACACTAATTTTCGTAGCAGTGTCTTTGATATTTTCTTTGGCATTTTCTGCAACCACATTATGTTCCCTGACAATAACCAGATTCTTGAGCTGCTAAAAAAAGCCGCTCCCGCCACTCTTCGCCTGCACGACATTGCAGAGCATTTTCATTTCGCCACCAACTCTGCTGATTACGAGCAGCTCCGCATCGTGCTTGGGAGGCTCGTGGACGACAAAACCATATACCGCTCCACACGCCGCAAATACGGCGTGGAAATCCCCCCGGCAGAAACGTCGGTGAAAGTAAAACAGGCGGTGCGCGAGGTAAAAAATAACGCCACGACGTTTGAAGGTATTCTGACCATAGACGGCTACAACGGTGTCGTTTCGACCGATTCAAAAGAATTTCCGCATATTACTGTCAAGCGTCCCAATCTTGGCACGGCGTTCAACGGCGACCGTGTGCGTGTGAAGCTCCTTGCGCTGCGCAAGCAAGCCAAAGTCACGGGTGAGGTTGTCGAAATTGTAGAGCGTGCACCAACGCGCTTTGTGGGCAAACTCGAAAGCAATGACGATTTCACTTTTTTCATTCCCGATGACGATCACATCCACGTGGATTTTCTCGTACATCCCAAACGTATGATGGATGCAGGCGATGGCGACAAAGTTGTCGTAGAGATTTACCGCTGGGACGACCCGATGAAGTCCCCCGAAGCCCGTGTGGTTGAGATTCTGGGACGCGCCGGTACTGCGAGCGTCGAGTTTTCATCGGTCTTACGCGAATTCAAATTGGTACGTGATTTCGATACGAAAGTGGAAGAAGAGGCTGCCGCCGTTGCTGTGCCGATTTCAAAAGAAGAAATCGCACGGCGCTTGGATATGCGGAAGCATACGATTATCACCATTGACCCCGTGGATGCGAAAGATTTCGATGACGCATTGTCGCTGGAAAAGCTGGACAATGGCAATATCCGTCTGGGTGTGCATATTGCCGACGTGAGCCATTACGTGACTGAAGGCTCGGAATTAGACGAGGAAGCGCTCAAGCGCGGAAACAGCACGTATCTTGTGGACGGCGTAGTTTCGATGCTCCCGCACACCCTCTCCAGCAACATGTGTTCGCTTGTGCCCAACGAAGACCGTCTCGCGTACTCGGTGCTGATAGAATTTTCGCCACGTGGTGCGATTAAGTCCTACGAAATCCGCGAAACGGTAATCCACAGCAAACGCCGTTTTACCTACGAAGAAGTGCAGGATATTATCGATGGCAAAGTAGAAGATCCGCTTACAACCTTGGTTCTTGAATTAAACTCTTTCGCAGATGTGCTGCGCAAAAAACGCTACTCTGTCGGCGGTATTGACTTTGAGACCAGTGAAGTTCGTTTTGTGTTGGACGAAAACAAGCAGCCCGTCAAGGCAATGCTCAAGCGCCGCACCGATGCGACATCGCTCGTGGAGGAATTTATGCTGGCGGCAAACCGTGTGGTGGCGGAACACGTAAAAAAACTCTCATCGCAGTATCGTTTGAAAAAAGTGCTTCCCTTCATGTATCGCATCCACGACCAGCCCGACCCCGAAAAACTTGGCTTGGCATTCAGCCTCGTGCGGTCATTCGGCGTAGCTGCACCAACGGTGGAGAAAATCACGTCCAGAGACATCAATGCTTTTTTGCAAAGTCTCTCCGGGCATCCGGGACAAATGGCGATGAACCAAGTGATGTTGCGCTCTATGGCAAAAGCCGTGTATGCTGAGTACAACATCGGTCATTATGGCTTGGGTTTCGATTACTACTCCCATTTTACCTCGCCTATTCGTCGTTATCCCGACCTGATTGTGCACCGTTTATTGAAGGAATTTGCCATCACAAAGCCTGATGCAGACCGTGTGCGTGAGCTTTCCGAACATCTGCCCGCTGTGAGTGCTCATTGCTCCACAACCGAACGCCTGTCCACCGAAGCCGAGCGTGCTTCTATCAAGCTCACCCAGACAGCGCTGGCACTCTCACATCTGGGCGAAGAATTTAATGGCACGATAACGGGCGTAACGCATTTCGGAATTTTCGTGATGGTGGATGACCTCTATGCCGAAGGTTTAGTGCGGGTGCTGGACTTGCCGACGGATTATTATTACCACAACGAGCGCGAATTTTCTTTAGTGGGCAAATACACCAAGCGAAAGTTTCAAATGGGGATGCGTGTTCGTGTGCGCATTGCAAAGGTGAATCTACAAAAACGTGAGTTGGATTTCCTCTATACCGGAAAGCCCATGACACCGGAAGAACTCGCCGAAGTCAACGCAAAGCGTGCTGAAACATCACTTCTCAGCAAAGGAACGAAAGAAAAAGGCGATGATTTGTCGGTGGAAAGCGTTCTCAAAACCGCGCTGCGCAAAGAAAAAAAAGCTGCCGGACACCACGCAAGCCAGAAAGCACGACGCGAAGGCGGTCAAGGTGCTGCCGCAAAAAGCGGAACGTCGCAAGGCGGAAGAGCACAAGGTGAGAGAACTCAAGGCGGCAAGTCGAAAAGCGGAAAAGCCGGAACAGGTGCAGGCATCACGCGCAAGGCGCTCAAAACTTTGAAGACCAGCCCGCAAAGCTCTTCCCAAGGTGGAAAGAAAAAACGCTAGAAACACCGAGAGCACCGAAAGCACACGCACTGTTTTCGGTGCTCTCGGTGGTCTTGAAATCAAGTAATTCAAGCGGTTCCTGTTGTGAGAAAATCACCGTCAACGATAAGCAGTTTCACTCCGTTTGTGGCAGTGGAGCGATGAGAACTCATTTCGTCTGATACGATATACGTCATGCCCGCACGCAGTGTCCAAGCCTCACCTCCTTCCAGCTCGCTCACAAATTCCCCTTCCAAGCAGTGAACAATATGACCTTTTTGGCACCAGTGGTCAGCGATATATCCTGCTGAATACTCCACGATGCGTACGCGCAACCCCTGAAAGTGAAGCGTCTGCCAAAAGGCAGTACCTGTTTCGCCCGGGTGCTCTGTTTTTTCGACCGTTGTCCAGTCAATAATTTGGAATGGGATAGGGTGCATATTCGATGGGCATTATTTTCAAAAAAGATGAAGAATTCTGCTGTACGTACTGCAAAATAAGTGCCGTACAATTTATTTTCACGGCGTTGTTACGCTTTCCCACCGCGCTAGTGTTTGCATAGCTTCTTCGGTACTTGTGCCGCACATTTCCTCAGAAGGCATAAGGCTTGTGCACACGGCAGGGCGCTCCGGCTGACCAAAAATAGCGCACGTATTTTCTGCTGTTAGCTGGACGCATCGTACACCTGCGGGCTTGCCCATGGGCATACCCGGAATGGGCGATGAGATGGAAGGCGCAATGCAGCACGCTCCGCAACCCAGTCGGCATTCTTTTGTACTGCTCTGTACTAGTAGAGTCGTGGTTTTGTCTCTCATTCTGTTTGGAACAATCGTTTTCTACCGCGCTCCATCTGTTCGTAGCGCTTATGGACTCGTTCTCGTTGCTCGTCGGTCAAAAGCGGCATGAGGTCATGCTTCATGGAGTCCAGTATCATAATTTGTTGTTTGCGGTAATTCCGTGTTTCACTTGCCATTGCGCTGCCGTAGTGGTGCAAAACACGTGCGACCGTATCGCGCTTCTCCGGTAGTGGTTCGATAAAATTGATCGCTCCGGTGACAAAACGCTCTTCATTGCCAAGAAAAAGTGCGGTGCGTTGTGCACGTTTGCCAATCACCATTCCTGTTACCAAGCCACCGATAACCATGCCAAGCAAGAGC
Organism: Ignavibacteria bacterium; assembly: GCA_014654705.1. Taxonomy (GTDB): domain Bacteria; phylum Bacteroidota; class Ignavibacteria; order Kapaibacteriales; family UBA4661; genus PH2015. The sequence continues at coordinate 28,656 of JACVZY010000003.1, read as the reverse complement.
GTACCACCCAGCACAAGTGCAGATTTGAGTTTCGGATTCATATTTGGTACTGCTATTTTACAAGTATAAAAGATTGAGTGTTATGGTTGAGGCAAGCGAACTGCTACTCATCTGAAAGCATCTCTATGCTGCCCTCGTGCATATCCGCAAGCTGCGCTACACCAAAGGCGGCAGAAACCGACCATTCACCGCCGGAGGAAAGATTGTATGCGCTCAAAAGTGTGATAACGACCGTGCCCGCTATCACGACGCGGCGGAAGAGCGCGGACAGTTCGCTCGCAAATATATCGAAAGGATTTGTCCTCACCTCGCGGAGTACAGCAAGACGTGCTTGCAGGCGCTCGGCAAAATGGGGTTGAAAATGGCTTTCATTGGCAAAGTGCTTGAAAGCGTCTTCAAGACTGTCTTTTTTTATGGGGTTCATGGCAATATCTCGTTTAGTAGAATTACAACATCGTCCAAAAAGTCATTATTCTTCAATCATATCCGCAAAGTGCGGGGCAAGCCAATCGCGCAATTTTTTTCGTGCAATCGAAAGCCGTGAAAGTACTGTCCCGACAGGAATAGCAAGCATTTCTGCCGTTTCTTCGGTGGAATAACCATTCACGAGTCGCAACACAACGACATCCCGTGCATCGGGCGAAAGCCTTGCCAGTGCTTGCTCGATGAGCGCCATGTCGCCGTGCGCTTCTGCATCGTTACTGCGGATTTCGGCAGCATCTTCCACAGGGCGGAAGAGCATAAAACGGCGTTTGCGGCGCTTGAGTTCGTTGAGCGAAAGGTTGATAGCGATGCGCGTCAGATATGTTTTCACGCTCGAATCACCGCGAAATTTCGGGAGTGCTTCGTAAAACCGTATAAATACTTGTTGACCGATTTCATCTACTTCGTCGCAGCGCCCCAGCATACCCGTAATGGTCGCAGCGATAGGGCGCTCGTAGCGGCGCACTATGAGCGTGAAAGCAGCACCGTCGCCGCCGAGCGTTGCTGCGATAAGATCTGTATCGCTGAGGTCGGTCTTCAGAGCGTTAGATAAGGTTCGGTGAGTAATAAATTGTTTCTGAGGGATTAGACAGAGGGTCGGAGAAAAATATTCACGATAGAGCTACGGCGATGTGCCAATACTCAAAAAATCACGCACAAAATCATTTTTCGGTGCTGCGGCGAGGTGAGCAAACGCCCCATGCTGCACCACACGCCCGGAGCGCATGACCACAAGCGTATCACCTTCGGCAGTAGTAAACATCTGTGCTTCCCGAACATCGTGCGTAACAAGCACCGTCGTTATGCCCAAGGAGCGAATAGTAGCCAGTACGTCACGCTGCAAATCTCGCCGGATAAGGGGATCAAGAGCGCTGAAGGGTTCGTCCAGTAAAAGTACGTCCGGCTTCAGCATGAGCGCCCGCATGAGCGCTATGCGCTGGCGTTGCCCACCGGAAAGTTGCCCCGGATACCGCTCAAGAACATCGTGCGAAAGCCGCATCATAGCGAGGAGTTCCTGCAGGCGCTCTTGCATCTCTCTTGCTTCTAACTTCCGATACCGTGCCGCCAGCAGAACATTTTCCTCGGCGGTTAAGTGCGGAAATAGCCCGCCTTCCTGAATGACATAGCCTATTCGCAGACGTAATGCCTCAAGCACTTCTCGCGGTGGCTTTGTATCGGTGAGACGTATCCCTGCTATCTGCGCTTCGCCACTGTTTGGTTGCACCAATCCCGTCAAGATGCGCAGCACTGTGGACTTTCCCGAACCACTTTCGCCTAAAAGTGCTAAAACACCGCCCTGCGGGCAAGTCAGCGAAACAGCATCAAGCGCCTGCAATGCACCATACTGCTTGGTTATGGAGTTAAGTGTTATCAAAACAGCGTGGGAAATTGGGAAGTAGCGTGAAGAAATTAGGCGTTCAAAAAGCCCATTTTGCTCAAAAAGCGCTCTAATAAACGCCCGCCCACGAGTGCCAGCACCGTGACCAACGCACCTGCCAACAAATCCACCACGTAGTGATAGCGCAAGTACACGGTCGAAACAATAATGCCGGAACCAATAACAAAATAAATCCAGCGAAAACGTGAGTTCCAGCGAAAGGCAATCATCATGTTCAGCAGTGTTACCATCGTGTGTCCGCTTGGCATACAGTTGCGGTGGGCGGTGATGTGCGGTGCGGAAGTGCCTGCGCCGGAGCCATTGTTGACAATAGCACGGAGCGGCTCGGTAAAAAAGAGTCCCGGCAATTCGCGGTTCAGAAGCGAGAAATCATGCAGCGTGAAGCATGGTCCAATGGCGGGCATGAAAAAATAACCCAAATAAAGCGCATAGCTTACGCACGCCACATAGAGCGAATAGCGGATATAAACGTGCGTTGGGCGTGTGGCGTAGAACTCCGCGCCCAAACTAAGGGGAATCCAAAAGTAGAGAAAGTAGCAGATTTGCAAAAATTCCGTCAGAATGGGGTGGGCAAATTGATATATCCATTGTGTGGGATACACGCCGAAGAGCGCAAAATCCCATTGTGCCAGTACGTTATCGTAATCACGCGGGTTGATGTGCGTGATGTAGAGATGTGCCTGAGAATAAATGAAATAAATGGCGGGCAAAAGAAAAAAGCGCCGCGCAAGCAACAGCGACCGAAAAACTCGTCCCGAACCTGTTTCCGCCACGCTCACTGCCAAGGCGCACTGCATCCACATAAAGCAGCAATTAACCACAACAAAGGTGAGAGCATTATTCACCTCTGCCGCATAGATACATCCCAGAATTGCATAGACGCTGAACATGAAGAGCGTCAGAAGTTCGGCTGTGGTTAGCGATTCCTTCAAGCGGCGCGGAGTGATGCGTATTTGCGGGAGTACAGCACCCAAACCGCTTACAACCTCATTTTTCCTGCGGGTGTGCGGCATCTCATGATCTTGGAGACGTTTTGTAGCGCGGGAGCGATGTTTGGCGGATGTGTTGGAGTGCTTCGTCATAATGGAAGTGTTTACCGAAATTCACGAATAAAGTCGTACAAGCGCACAAAATCTTGCGGCGTGAGTTCTTCTGCTCGCTGCCGAAAATACAAAATTTTACGCTCTTTGGCAGCATGAAGAATGTCGGGTAACCGCTCTTTCTGCAATACGCTGGAAAGTGCATTCGACAGGACTTTACGACGCTGATTGAAGGCGGTGCGCACAAGAGGATGCACCGTGCGGTATGCTTCGGCGGCATCACGATTTGATTTCATCTGAAATTCCACGACCGCCGAGGTAACGTTTGGCTGCGGGAAAAAGCAATGTGGCGAAACCTGAAACAGCAATTTAGGCTCGGAAACCAGTTGTGATGCGATGCTCAAAATACCATAATCTTTGGTGCGCGGTTTGGCGGCGATGCGCTGGGCGACTTCTTTTTGCATCATTATCACCGTCTTGTGTGGTGCAGAAGCCGCATTATCGCTGATGAGCAAACGCGCCCATTCGTCGAATACCCAAAAAAGAATGTCGCTTGTGATATAATACGGGATATTGCCCACAATTTTCAAAGGAGCTGCATCTAGAGGTTCGCTGGTATGCGGAAAAACCTCGTCGAGCCGCACGGCAAGTACGTCGCTGTGAATAATTCGCAAGCGCCCCGAGGCAAGTTCTGCCGGAAAACGCTTGGTGAGGACTTCCACAGCTCGCGTATCGTATTCCACAACGACGAGTGCACGTGCTGATGTTTCCAGTAGCAGCGCCGTGAGCGCACCTTCGCCCGGACCGATTTCCAGAACTGCGTCCCCTGTCTGCACATCCAATGCACGTACGATATTGCGAGCAATATTGGGGTCGCGTAAGAAATTTTGCCCCAAGTCTTTGCGAGGAGCAATACGGTCGGCAGTGGAATCGGTTTGTGAAGACGATGCGCTAAAGCGAGATTTCATGTGGCTTTTGTTGTGGAAGTGTTTATGCACTCATGGCAAGAGCGCTTGCGGCGAAGCCTTGCGTGAGCTTGGTATAGGTATCTTCAAGGCGCTCAGAGACGACTTTGACATCCGCCAGAACAGGCATAAAATTGACATCGCCGTTCCAGCGTGGCACAAGGTGGACGTGGAGGTGCTGGGGAACACCTGCCCCGGCGGCACTGCCAAGATTAAGACCAACATTGATTCCATGCGGCTTAAAAACTTTATGTAACACATCTTCCGCCTCGCGGACAGTACGAAAAAGATGCAAAAGCTCATCGTCACTCAAAAGCCGAAGTTCTCCCGTGTGGCGGTTCGGTACGACCATGATGTGCCCGCTATTGTAGGGGAAACGATTCATAATGACGAAGCAGTATTCGCGCCGCGCCACGACCAAAAGCCGTGCATCATGCTGCGGCTGCAAGAAGGCATCACACAAAAAGCAGTCACTTTTGTTGCGGGATTCATCGCTAAAGGTTTCAATATATTGCGAGCGCCACGGCGACCAAAGATGTTCCATAGCCTGTTTGAAAGGAAAGTTCGGTGATAAAGTTCGGGGAATTTGCTGGGAATTTGCTACAAGTTAAAGTTTTTCCGCTCCCCTACCAAACAAAAACCCCTTGCATCACAAGGAAACAAGGGGCTTCTGCAAATTCTGTCAATATTTGGAGGCATCATCTTAGTTTGCCGCCAACTCAAGCGGATTGTCTAATTCCAGCAAGAGTAATTGGTAGTTGTAGAGGCGGCTGCGCTCTTCGGCAGCTTTTCCATTTTTTCCGCGCTTCAGAGAACGTTTGTCGGCGTGAAAGGCTTTCTTCAGGGTTTTGTCTGTTTTGTGCTGCCATTCCTCGAAAGCAATTTGCTCATCGGGCTTGCGCTGTGGGACAAGGTACACGATGTCGCCATGTTTTTTACGCAGCGTTTGCCATGTTTTGAGCGCTTCGGCAAAATTGTCGGTTTCGTGGATGATGCTGAACGTTCCGGCATCCACCACAAGTGGCTTCATGTCATGTGCAAAGGCGGTAGTAGTCAGAAGGTCTTTGATGGCTGCAAATTCATAGTTACTGCTCAGAAAATCCGTCGCAACGGTCGTATCGCCAAGGCGTATGCCCTCGACGACTTCTACTTTTACATCGCCCGTTCCATTTCCCAGAATGCCGATTGCTTTTGCAGCGCTGTACGAAAGGTCGAGAATTCGCCCTTCGATATAGGGACCTCTGTCGTTGACACGCACGAGGGTTGTTTTATTGTTTTCGGTGTTCGTCACGCGAATAACAGTACCAAGTGGCAACGTGAGGTGCGCTGCGGTAAAATCGTGCATATCGTAAATTTCACCGTTTGCTGTTCTGCGCCCGTGGAAGCGCGGACCGTACCATGAGGCTACGCCGTGCTGCACAAGTGCAGATGTTGCTGCGGCTATTGCATCACTGGTAGAAACTGCATTGCCGATAAAAAAAGTACGAATTTTTGCCTGTACGCCAAAGCTATACATTGCCCCAACACAAACAATCAAGATAAATACGGCGACACGAGCAATATGCAAAGCACGATGCGAGCGGTGAAGCACGAAAGAGAGAGTGCGAAAAATCATGAACATTTTAATCCAAAGTGTTACAAACTATCGGGGGCGAAAATACACCAAAACAAATCACTACTCAATGACAAAACGATGAAAAGAAATTCATTTTCTTATTCATTTTGCTATGCTTATCATCGTTCATGTGTCAACTATCGTGCTATACCTCGATCTTACGACTGATTCTGCTGTGTGAGAAAACTACTCGGAAAAGTTATCCACAAGTGCATATTTTGCAAAAGACAGGCGCAAAAAAGCAGAATCTTGTACGGGAAGTTGCGGAAAAATGCTAAGTTTGGGGCTGCTGTGGCAAAACATAGCGCCTCATAAAATTGCTCACTGTATTTTGTTCGTACCATTCCCGGAAACCATGAAGAATACTGATGTTACGCTTTCTTTTTTGCATTCCGTTCCTTACAAACAGCACTCTACCTTCAACGGTGCCACTATTGACGGTGTACGCTTCAAGGCGCTGAAAACTATCGTGGACGGTCGCGGCGATGTGATTGAGCTGTGGAGCTTGCCTTGGGTGGAGCGTGAGGGCGTGATTGTACCGCAGCACGTCTATCAGTCGGCGACAGATTACGGCGTTGTCAAGGCATGGCATTTGCACGCTATTCATACCGACCAGTTTACCGTTACACGCGGCAAAATGCAGGTCGTCTGCGTTGATATTCGTGAGGAATCACCCACCTTCGGGCACGTTAATTCGTTTATTATCGGCATACAGAATCCTGCAATGATTCTCATTCCGCCCGGCGTGATGCACGGTTGGAAAGCACTTTCGCAGCCCGAAACCATTGTTGTCAATCTCCAATCTCACCCTTATGACCCCGCCGACGAGATGAAATTTGCGTGGGATGCCGTCTTGAGTGAGGTCTGGGAGCCAAAGTTCGGCTAAGTACGTCCCCAAACTACAACTGCATTTAATTTTTTCAATCCAAAACTCATCACTCAAAACTCAACACTTCCGATTATGAACACCTTTCTTTTTGCAATGTCGCCCGCACAGGGCGGCGACCCGACGAGCCAGTTACTTTCTACTGTCATTATGTTCGGCTCGGTTATTTTGATTTTCTACTTTATGATTTTGCGCCCGCAGAAAAACCGCGAGAACGAGCATAAGAAACTGCTTGCTGCAATCAAGCAAGGCGACAAAATCGTGATGACCAATGGAATTCACGGCACAGTTTCCAGCCTTGAAGAGGATGTTGTGGTAGTCCAAATTGCGGACAATGTACGCATTCGCGTCAATCGCGTGGCAGTGGCGAATATCGTTCCGAAAGCAGAAAAGTAAGTTCGTTCGAATTGAATTGCTCGGAAATTATAGATGCACAAAAAAGTTGTAGTCCTCATTGAGAGCGGGCTACAACTTTTTCTTTGTACTAAAATGTTTGCGTTTTTCGAGACTTATTGCCCCGCGCGCACTTCCTCAAAAATCCGCAAGCAGTATTCTTTGTAGGGGCTTTTGGGCAGACGCTCCACCACTTGCAGCCATTCATCAGGCTTCAAGAAGCCCTGCTGAAGCGCAATCTCTTCCAAACACGCGATTTTGTAACCCTGACGCTCTTCGATGGTGTGGATGAACATACTGGCTTCTAAGAGGCTTTTCGGCGTACCGGTGTCGAGCCACGCCAGTCCGCGCCCCATCACTTCCACGTGCAAGCGGTCTTGCTTCAGATAAGTATTGTTAATATCCGTGATTTCGAGTTCTCCGCGCGGGCTTGGTTCAAGGTTCGCGGCAATGTCGCACACGTCCGATGAATACACGTATAGCCCCGGCACAGCATAGTTCGACTTCGGCTTTTGCGGTTTTTCTTCAATGCTTAAGACGCGCTTGTCTGCGCCAAATTCGACCACACCGTAGCGTTCGGGGTCATGTACCGGGTAGCCGAAAATTGTGCCGCCAACGTTGGAAAGAAGTGCCTGACGCAGAAAATTGAGTTTCCCGTAAAAAAGGTTGTCGCCCAAGATGAGGCACACTTGGTCGTTGCCAATAAATTCCCGCCCGTAGATAAACGCTTGCGCGATGCCCTTCGGCTCAGGTTGTACCTTGTAGGTGATGTTCACGCCCCACTGTTTCCCGTCGCCCAGTAGCCGCTCAAAATTCGGCGTATCAATGGGTGTAGAAATAATGAGAATGTCCCGAATACCAGCAAGCATGAGCGTTGCAAGGGGGTAATAAATCATTGGTTTGTCATAAATCGGCTGCAGCTGCTTGCTGAAAAGCGACGTGAGCGGATAGAGGCGTGTGCCGCTCCCTCCGGCGAGAATAATGCCCTTATTGCTTGTATTCATGAGGTGTGCAGAAAAATAAGTAGAGAAAGAAATAACTTACTAGTGATGGCAGACAGTGGAAGAGAGGGTCTCTTACGGCATCAGCCCGAATTTTTTCATCCGTGCCAGAAGTGTTGTACGCTTGATTCTAAGCATTTCGGCAGCTTTCGTTTTATTGCCGCCTGTCAACTCCAAAGCACGAAGAATATGCTCTTTTTGAGCATCGTCAATGGACAGCAGCAAATCGTCATCGGGTGCTGTGGGAGGCGGCTTGAGCGAAGAGACGCCGCCCATCGCGTGAACGATTGGTTTTGCGTTTGATGATGATGCTTCACCGAACAACTGCTCTTCTACGGCAAAAATAGAGACTTCTATGCGTTTCGGGTCAAACTGAAGCACCAAAGAGCGCATATTTGCTTCAAGTTCGGTCATGTCCGCAATCCACGTTTTTGCGCTGAGTTTTTTCCAAAATGCTGCGGGTATGAGTTCGGTATTAAGGTTTATTCCATATTCTGCGGCAATATTTTCCGCATAATACCGTGCTAATAGTGGTATATCCTCGCGGCGGTCGCCAAGAGCAGGGAGCATTATCCGTACCGCGCCGACAGCAAAAAACAGTTCGCTGCTGATTGTTCCCAGTCGCATTGCCGCATCGGCTCGTGTGCCATCGGTAACGGTATAGCCTACGATAAGCCGTACATCGGGCAGGGTAGGGCGTGGCGAAGGAATTTTACTTTGCTTGCGTAGTGTTTGTGCCACCCGTGCCAAACGTAGTTGTACGGTCATGGGAGCGGAGGAAATCTCATCTAAAAAGATTGTTCCACCTTCCGATTCAGCAATCAAACCTTTATCTGTGCCGGTATCAAACAAATACGACTCCAACTCAGTGCCCTCAAAATCAGCACAGGAAAGCGCGTGAAATGGGCGTTCACGGCGATTACCGCTCGTGTGAAGCAAGGTAGCTAATTCTTCGCGGTAACCGCCGTACACGCTTTCAATCAAGCACGGAACATCGTGGGAAACCGCAATTTCGACGTTCTTTCGCAGAAACTCTGCTGCCGGAGACTCCCCGCGAACAAGGATGTTGTGGCTAATTTCCGGTAGGATTTGGTTCGGTTCGTTTTGAACTGGCTCGCTTTGAGCCAGCTCACCTTGAGCCAGCTCGCTTTGAACCGTTGCTCCGCTTGATGGTGCACTGTGTTCGCTCACAATATTTGCATCCACACTATGTGCTTCCACAGATGAGACAGATGCTGCCGTCTTGTTTGGCTGGGAAGTGCCTTGAATCCTTGCCTGCGTCTCTTTATCGTGTTGCTGAGTTTTTTCTTGCTGAGATTTTTCTGCGTGAGACTTTTCCTCCTGAGGGTTTTCCGCGTGAGGCTTTTCCTCCGCAGTCACTTCTTGCAAAAACAAGTGTGGATGCCGATTCTGGACAAGCTCGTGTGCTATACGCTGAAAATTCTTGAACTCATCCTCAGCAAAAACCGATGTGGCGGTCTCGCGGAAGATTTCGTGCGTACATTCGACTGCTGAATTATGAAGCTGCACAAAGCCATCAAACGTGAGAGGTAAAAGCCGCCGAAGAGCGCTCTGGGTCGAGGTGTCCAGCATTTCTGCTAAAAGATGCAGCGATACTGGCAAGTGGAGCGGCTCGCAAACCCGTAACGCCGCAAGAACTGCCGCGAACATGGTACGGGCATCGTCGGGCAAAAGACGAATGGCATCCAGCGCTGCGCTTCCCAGCGACAAAGCCACAGGCGGCGTATAATCTTCTTCCTGTGCGTCATTCGTCCAAATACGATTGCGCCGCTTTACCGAACCACTTTGCACCATTGCTCGCACGGTCATTGCGAGGACAAGCGGATGACCTTTGGTACGGGCATAGAGTTGGCGATAAAACTCAGGCGTGAAAGCGCATCGTCCAAGGAGTTCTGCACAAAAAAGCGGTACGTGCGAGGGTGCAAAGTTTGATAAGGTTAGCATTGCAGGTTTTGCCGCCAACCGCGCAAGCTGCGAGCGATGCGTGGCAACAACACGAATCCCTGCCAGCGATGTATCTTCAAGTGCTAACAGGTCTTTTACTTCAAGTCGCACGTCTTCGGGCATTTGCTCGGCATCATCCACCAGAAAGAGTGTCGGCTCTTGTTTCTCTAATGCTTCGCGGATTTGTTTGGGTAGAGTATTCGTTGCTATTGCAGCAAAATAGACAATCTTATGACGCAAAAGCGTTATGGATTCAAGACGTGATTGAACGAGGAGGCGCAAAAGCATGGTTTTGCCAAGTCCCGGTTCGCCTGATATTTCCAGCACGGGCGATTCCACAAAGGGCGATTGGATATTGACCACAGCAGCCAGAGCAGTTTCCAAGCCAATACCACTGACAGGTACAAGACTTACAGGCGTTTGCTCCATGCCATTCAGGATGTCCTTTGCCAGAAGCCCGTGCGTAGCAAGATATTCAAGTGCCTCCCGTGCGGAGAAGAAGCGCATCGAACGGTCGCGCTCCAAGAGCGCGTACACCCATTGCACAAGCGCATCCGGTAGCGCAGGAGCACTCTCGCGGAGGGACTTGAGAACTAAGTGCGACAGCATCCCGGATGATTCCACCATTGCCACATCGTTAAATGACTGACCGGTAATAGTTTCGTACAACGTAATACCGATGCTAAATAAGTCTGCGCGCGCATCCGCCGTGCGTTGCAATGCCAGTTCCGGTGCGGCATAGGGGTTATGTGCACCATAAACAGCGCGAGCGACGCTATCCCCGGCAAGTGGGAACCACTCGTCAAGCGCAATACGCGCCACAGGGCTTTCTTCATCAGCAAGACGAATGGACGATGGCGTGAGGCACAAAAGCGCCCGCATTTGCGCATGAAGTGGCGCTAGAGCTGTTAGCAGCGAAGCTGCCATCTGCACGATAAATTGTGTATTGCTGAACTGCGAGTGCGGCACGGTATCAAGCGGTATGTGCTGAAGGTTCTCAAAGGCAATATACGGCTCGTTGTTTGCCGTAATATTGACATCGTAAAGCATCGCAATATGCGGCGAAGAGAGCTTTGATAGTGCGGCGGCTTCGGTCAGAATATACGATTGTTCGGCTTCATTACTGGTGCGAAACACACGAATAAGCACGTGCTCGTCGCGCTCGGTGTCGAATGAGCGCAGCAAATGTGCGTGGTCGGTAAGAATCAGCGTTTGAAGATTGGTATAGCGGGCTGTTGTGAATGATACGGTGTGCGTCATTATGTTGCCAGAATCAATTTCCGATGTGTCAAAATATGGGAAAATGCTGTCAAATATACGAAAAAATGCAGGATGACAAGGAAATGATGGAAGAGGTCGGACGAAAAAGAAGCGTAAAATTTACAAAACATGAGCAAGCTGTGCGCCGTATATCGCCGCAAGGTACCGTAGTATTCTGAGCGCAAAAACAATGATGGCAAACCACAGCAAATGTACACGTACTGTACCTGCAACGACCGTGAGCGGGTCGCCCACAAAAGGCAGCCACGAGCCGAGCAGACTCCAGACTCCCCAACGCTCCATCCACACGATGGCTCTGCGCCCGTTCTTGCTTCCGGCAAGACGAGGAAGCATTTTGGAACGCAATGCCGCACCAAGCCCGTAGTTGCACACACACGCAAGGCAATTCGCAGCCGAGCAGATGGTAAACGCAGGGGCAAAGGGTAAGCCTGCCGCAATGCCGGCAATCAAAATCGCTTCCGAACTGAGCGGGATAATTGTTGCCGATACAAACGATGCTCCACCTAAGCCCCAGAGTCCGTAATTGAGTACGAAGTCATGCCAGTTGAAACTCATAGTCATCTTTCTGATATGTATTGGTCAAGCAATCGTAACCGTAAGTGAGAGCGTCTGCACTCCTGCAAACGTGCCAACCTCGGGACTCATCCGCGCCGTGAGCACATCTCCCGGTACTACTTGCCCAACACCTTCGGGCGTACCGGTGTAAATGCTATCACCTTTGCGCAGGGTGAAGACTGAGGACAGGTATTCTATTAGCGTCGCAACACTGCGTTCCATGAGCTTGGTAGAGCTTTTTTGCCGTCCCACATTATTGACGCTGAGTTCGAGGTCAAAATCAGGAATATGGGTAAAAAGTGCTGCCGGCAAAATTCGTGAAATCGGTGCAGATGTGCGAAAGCCCTTTGCCACAGCCCATGGTGAACCCTGCTGTTTTGCGGCGTGCTGTAAATCTCGCAACGTCATATCCAAACCCAAGCCATACCCCGCAATCACGCTTTTTGCATCATTTGCGGGCACATCTTGGCAGTCCTCGCCGATAACAACGACCATTTCCACCTCGTGGTGCAGATTCGCAGAGAACGCGGGGCAAACGACCGTCCCGCCGTCCTGCACCAGTGCTGCCGGAGGCTTGAGAAAGACCATTGGCGAGGCGGGAACTTCGCCGCCCATTTCGCGGGCATGAGCCGCATAATTTTTACCGATACCATAGATTGTACCGGCTTCAAGCGTTGTTCCGTCGGTAAAAAGAAAATGAGAACGAGACATAACGTGTAATCAGTGGTAATGAATAATTGATAAAACTGCCTTTGGGGATAATGGCGCGCGCAAATTACCAATGCTTTGTCGGAGGCATTATCGGGCGGAGCATTTTGAGCGAAAGCGTGTACTTCTCAAGCGGTGTTGCGCCGTCACTATCCAGACGAGTAACGCGGGCTTGGAGTTCTGATTCGTTCATTTCTTCGACTCGGTAGCGGATACCATTTGGATTTTCGACGGCAGCCTCGACCACATCGCCGACTTTAATACCTTTCCAATGCTCGAAATTCTCATGGCTACTGCGCTTCCAATCCACTGGGCGGTAGAGTGTATAGAAGAATCGTTTGAAGATATTCATAATGCAAAGGGGAAACAATGATAGAAAATTTGGGTTCGGGTCGTCGCAGTAAATTACGCAATTGCAAAACTTGGTTTCAGGAATTGTCAAAAAACACGTATTTTGCATGTCTTCAGCGTTTTTGAACCAAAAAATGTTTTAGTCATGTTCAAAGATATGATTTTCCACGCAATTTTTGAACGCTGAATCATATTCCGTAGCACTTTTGTTCACTCAATTTTTGTATCATGGCTCCACAAGACCACTCCCCAAGCACTCCGCCGGATAATCAGCAGCATCCGAAGCCCAAGCACGAAAAAGAACATCGTCATAAATATCCTGCGAATAAATCGCCGCAAGCCCCACCGGAGCAACGTGCGGAGCGCCCGCATCAGAGAACCCCTCAGCAGGAACGCCCTCAGCAGGAGCGTCCTCAATCAGAGCGCACTCCACAGCAAAACCTTAATCGTCCGCATGAGAATAAGCGCCCAGACGACCGCCGTGACCATGACACCCGGCGGCGACCGCCTCAGGATAGAAATCCTCAAGACAGACCGCATCAAGAAAGACCGGAGCAGGGCAATCGCCCACAGCGAAACGATAGAAACGAGAGAACACCACGCTTTGAGCCGATAAGTCCTGCACTTATTACGCCGGAGTTCATACCGACACACGAAGGGATTGAGCGCCCGGAGCAGTTGGAGGCACTACAACGGCGTGGCATTCCGCAGGCTCTCCGCTACGACGACCCGCCCTACGTGCCGGATAAGCCCGCTAAAGGCAGCGACAGCATTTTCTTTAAGGATTACAACCCACTCTATACCGGTGCTCGCGGCTTGGCAATTAAAATTCTCTCTCGTCTTGATCAAAGTGATTCGTACTTAGACAAACTTTTGGAATACGAATTAGCGCACTGTGATTTGAAGCCGGTTGATCGTGCCTTGCTGACAGAACTTGTGCATGGCGTGACGCGCTGGCAAGCAAAGCTGGACTGGGTGCTGACGGGCTTTTATCACGGGGAATTTGTGAAGTGTATTGTGCCCGTGAAAAATGCCATGCGTATCGCACTCTACCAAGTTATGTTTTTGCAGCGAATTCCGCCCTTTGCGGCGGTGAGCGAGTCGGTCGAACTCATCAAACGATTGAAGGGACACCGTTCGGGAAACCTTGTCAATGCTATCTTGCGGAACATTTTGAATAATATCAACAATATCCGCTATCCACTTCGTCACGAAGACGTTGCGCGGCATTTCTCAATAATTTACTCGCACCCATTCTGGATGGTAAAGCGTTGGATAGAGCGTTTCGGCGAGAAAGATGCCGAAGAACTCCTGCGTATGAACAACGAACGCCCTAAGATCACGCTTCGTATGAACATGATGCGCTGTGTGCCCGAAGAACTCTTTACATTTCTCCAAGCACAAGATGTGAAGCGGTGGGATTCCCCAATTGAGCCGGAGCGCCTTGTCCTAGTCGGTTCGCTTTCGTCCGTGCGTGAGTGGAAGCCATTCCAAGAAGGATGGTTTTCGGTGCAAGACCCCAGTGCCGCAATGGTGGTGCGTTTGGCAAGCCCGCATCGTGGACAAATAATTTATGACCTCTGTGCTGCACCCGGCGGGAAATCTACCTTTGCAGCAGAACTCACCAACGACGAAGCGACGATTATTGCACTGGATAAATACGCCGGAAAACTCAAGGTGATTCAGGAAAATACCGAACGCCTGCGCCTCACGTCTATCACCGCTCAAGCGCAAGACGCACGGACGTTTGCACCAAAGGAAAAAGCAGATATTGTGCTGCTCGATGCGCCGTGTTCCGGCTTAGGAACACTGGCGAAAAAGCCTGACATTAAGTGGAAGTTCGAGATAACCGATTTTACACCGATTCTGCGCACACAACGCGAATTGCTCACCAATGCTGCAAAGCTGGTCAAGGTCGGTGGGGCGCTCGTGTATAGCACCTGCACGATTGAGCCGGAAGAAAACACCGCGCAAATAGCATGGTTCCTGAAGGAATTTCCTAACTACGAACTTGACCGCGCCGAGAACTATCTGCCCGAAACACTTTGCAAGGATGGTTTTATGCAGATGTTCCCGCACGTGCACCAAACAGACGGCGCATTTGCTGCACGGCTTGTGCGTAAATCGTAGATTTGGAAGTGCTACGTTTGAATGATGAGTGCGCAGACAAATCTTCCGAATACACGCACAACCCCCAATCTCAGAACCATTACAAACCGCACTCAACATTCAAAACTTACCAACCATATGCCGACCAAACCCTTCAATTTCCGCACGTGGATAGACGAACACCGTCATCTGCTCAAGCCGCCTGTCGGCAATGCTGTTGTCTATGATGAAACCGATGATTTTATCGTCATGGTCGTCGGAGGTCCGAATGCACGGAAGGATTTTCATTACAACGAAGGCGAGGAATTTTTCTACCAACTCGAAGGCGATATGGTCTTGCGACTGCACGACGGCGAGAAAATAGTAGATATGCCGATTCGAGAAGGGGATATTTTTTTGCTGCCGCCACGCACACCGCACTCGCCACAGCGCCGTGTCAACACGGTTGGTCTTGTGATGGAGCGCAAACGAGCAACGCAGGAGCTAGACGGTTTTCTGTGGTTCTGTGAGAATTGTGGCAGCAAACTTTACGAAGAATATCACTTTGTGAGCAACATTGTGGAGCAGCTACCACCTATTTTTGATAGATTCTATGGCAACGTCGAGCATTGCACCTGCAAAAAATGTGGGACAGTGATGCAGCGCCCAGCAAAGCCACAAGCAGACGAGGCTGCTTGAAAATTCTGAGTACCGCGTCTGAGTATCGCGTTGATGCGTAGCCTTCCTGACAAAGTTGAAACTTTCTGCAGCTTTGGGTGCGCTTGCGTTCTAAATTAAAGAGCCTTTCGCATTCGCGCCATAAAAAAGCCATCCGTGCCGTGTCGTGCGGGCGTGAGAGTAAGCCATGGCGCATCGGGAGCTAACCCCGGAATACGGATACCGTGGTGCGCAAAAACAGGTTCCAATGCTTCCGGTGTAAAATCAGGGTTTGCGGAGAGAAATTCTCGTACAACGTGCTCATTTTCTTGTGGCATGAGCGAACACGTCAGGTAAAGCAGCACTCCGCCGGGTTTGACAGCATTTGCGTAGAGATTCACGATTTCAAGCTGCTTGCGGCTGTGCTTCAGAAGTATTTCGGGTGTGAGCCGCCATTTTGACATTGGCATACGCCGCGCCGTGCCTACGCCGGAGCAGGGAGCATCCACCACGACGGCATCACAAGCGTCTTTGAGGTGTGCCAATTGCGTCGGAAGCGTTACTGTTGTCTTTCTGTCCGTGAGTTGCTTGGTGGAAATGAGTGATAACCCGCTTCGTTTGGCGCGAAGAGGCAATTCTTTCAGACGTTGGTACTCAATATCGGAGGCAATAATTTCGCCCTTGTTTTTCTGCAATGCTCCGATGTGAAGCGCCTTACCGCCCGCTCCTGCGCAAGCATCCAGCGTGCGCCATCCCGCTTCCGGCGCAAGTGCAAACCCCGCAAGTTGGCTTGCTTCATCCTGAATTTCTACTGTGCCTTCGCGGTACAGATTCGTTCCCGTCAGGTTCACACGTCGGTCAATCAAAATTGCGTCGGGCGACAGTTTGCCCGTGCGAGCATGAATGCCGTCTTCGCGGAGTATCTTGAGAACGGTTTCGCGGTCGGCAGCAAGCGTATTGACGCGCAAAGGAATCGGCGCTGCGCCCAAAAGCGAAGCCGCGAGTTCGACGGAAGAAAACCAATCGTTCGCTTCGATTGTACCCTCCTGCCACGCCTCCAGCATCCAGCGCGGAGTGGCAAAGCGCGTTGCGAGGAGTTCTCGTGCGGCTTCGGAAAATTCTTCACCTGCAAAAATCAATTCAATTTCTTCCGCCAGCGCTGACCAAATCTCGTGGAGTGCCATTGCGAACTGAATGCCCGCATCGGCAGCAATACCGGAGCGAAGCGCAAATGCCTCACCCAAAGCAATGATGCGCCCCTCGATGTCTTGGTAGGCAATGCCTAACGTCTGCTCAATACTCTCGACCATATTCCCCACGCCAACCTGATTTCCCACGAGCGCACACGCCGTGATGATGCCTAGCTCGTGGAAAAGCAGCTCGACGCTTGCTTTTTTGCCTTTGTGCTCGTGGTGAAATTGCTCTTGTGCGGCTTGGACTTGTGGCGCAATGCCCCGTAAAGCCTCGGTCGCACAGAAATCGAATGCCGAGCGTCCGCGCAGTGCCGCAAAGACCACCGACGAAATAAAACGACGTTCCTTCGCGCCGATATATTTTTTTGCGCGAAAATACTCCGATGCAAGCACATCGGCAGGGCGCTGCGAGTGGTCAATGAGCCTCAGCAGTTGCGCAGAATGACCGAGAAGAGAAGGAAGGTGCATTGTGGAAAGATTGAAAAGATGAAGGATGAGGGGTGAGTTAGGCGTACAAAGCGCTTATGCGCTGACTGCGTATCGTTCTCAACCTTCATTCGGAATTTCTCATTCGTAATTAAAACGTGACGACAAGTTTACCAAACTGCGTTCCTTTTGCCATTGCCTCAAATGCCGCGCCAATTTCCGCAAACGGACGCACAGAATCCAAAATTGGGACAAGGCGCTTTTCGGCAACAAAGTCCAGCATTGCCTCAAACTCCGCATCACTGCCCATCGTGGAGCCTTGCAAGCGAAGTTGTTTCCAAAATATCATCTGTACGTTCAGCGACTGCGGGCGACCATTGGTCGCGCCGTAAAACACATAGCGCCCGCCCGGTGCAAGCAGCCCAAGAAGCGCGTCCAGACTGTCGCCGACGGCGCTGTCAATGATGCAGTCGAGTTCGCCCGCCTCAGCAAGAAGTGTTTTATGCCAGTTGTCCGATCGATAGTTTACTCCACCCATTATTCCAAGCCGCTCTTTTGCGGTGCGAAGTTTTGCTTCATCCCCGGACGTCGCATAAACGCTTGCTCCCAGAGCAACGGCAAATTGTGCTGCAAACTGCGCCACGCCTCCGCCAATGCCCGTAACGAGGACTTTTGTTCCCGCACCGATTTCGCCTTGTGTACGCACGGAGCGATATGCCGTGATGCCCGCAAGTGGTACTGCTGCTGCTTCGGCGGTGCTTAGGTGTGGTGGCTTGGCATAGAGATTCTGTACCGGCGCGGCACAGTATTCCGCAAACGTGCCGTTCGTCGGCAAGCCTATGATGGCGTAGTTACGGTCTTGAGCGCGAGGGTTTGCGCCCCATCCCAACGACGGATTCAAAACGACCTCTTTGCCAAGCCAGTGTTCGTCGGCTTTTGAGGTAACTTCCTCCACGACTCCACAGCCGTCCGAACCCAAAATGACACCTTCACGAATCCGTGCATATTGTCCTTTGCGAATCCATTCGTCGCGGTGGTTAAGTGCGGCTGCTCTCATGCGCACCAGCGCCTCACCCGCTTGAAGTACTGGTTTGGGGGCTTCTTCAATACTGACGCGGTACGTTGTACGTTCTTTGCCGGCGGCTGCCGTCGTCTCCACCGCGGGGTTCTCGTGCAGAATAAGCGCTTTCATCATTCTAGAACTCTTGCGTGAAATTATAGTGCGATACCATCGATCATGCTTGGGGCATAGCGTAAATTGCTACAAAGTAGGCATCGCTGCAAAAAAATATGTGAAAAAAGTACATCCAAGGCGAAAAATGCGTATTTTACAAACCATTTTCAATCTGTGTAGTAATGCAGTTTTGTAGCAATCAATCTACACATTCCTCTCTTCATTTCTTCTTTCTGTGCTATGAACGCTCTACGCTTCTTTCGTTGTATGACAATCGCGCCAATGCTATTGTTCGCTTGCCTTCTGGTTCTTGCGCCCCAGAATGTTCTCGAAGCGCAAACACGTTTTGGAGAAGATCATGAACCCAAAATTCCGATATTAAAATTGAAAGGGAACGTCTCTATTACGCGGCTGAACCAGATAAATTCTCCCTATCAAGAAGCAAACCTTTCGATTACACCCGACGGAAAACGGATGTTCTTTATGTCGGACAGAGGCGCTCAGGTGTGGTCGCGCCGTCCCGACACTCTTGACCGTTTTGACGGTGATATTTGGGTGTCTGAGCGCGTCAACGGTGAGTGGCAAGCCCCGCGCTGTCTGGATGCAACGGTCAACACGGCTCGCGGCGAAGATGAGCCGAATATCTCGGCAGACGGTCAGGCAGTGATTTTTCAAAGCTGGCAGCCCGGTTGGCAAAATAGCGGGGGACCCTATTACAGCGCACAAATGCAGGGCAGCAAATGGGCAAAACCAGTCGGTGTAGGGGGCGGAATCAATCTCTTTTTTACGCAGATGCGCAAGCAGACAGGCGAATTGTACGGTACAGATGGTGCAGCTTTCTCGGCGAATGGCAGACTATTTGTTGTTGCCTGCGGACCTGATTACGACGGACCGATGGATTTGTATTTCAGCCGAAAAGCAGGCAAAGCAGGCTGGCTTTATTGTCAAAAACTCGACGTCAGCACCGACGGTAATGAGCGCTCGGTGCATCTTGCCGCCGATGGTAGAACTCTCTACTTTGCCTCCGACGGCTTGGGTGGTTTCGGCGGATTGGATATTTTCAAGGCAACATTGAATGACGACGGCACTGTAACGAACATCACCAATATCGGCGAACCCTTCAATACCAAAGCCGATGATTACGGCTTTACCGTTAGTGCCGACGGCAGTGAGGTGTACTTTATTCGTAATGGTGATATTTTTATGGCAAAACTCACCAGTGCTTTTGCGGCATTGAAGCCCGAGCCTGTGGCTGTGGTCTCCGGTACGGTGCGGAGCAAATCCGGTAATGAACCGCTCATTGCAAAAATCACCTTCCGTGGCGCAAGCGAAATGGACAGTGAAGAAGTAAGCACAAGCGACACGGGATATTATTCAGCCGTCTTGCGCGTCGGCAAGACCTATCAGCAAAGTATCACCGCCCCGGGACACAAAGAAATGAAGCGCGTGCTAAGTGTTCCTGCAAGCCAGAAATCAAGCGCTCTTCACGCAGATGTTGTGCTGCTTCCTCAGTCTAAATAAGCCGATTTCTCCAAGGTTCTTGGTTCTTGGTGTAGAAATAATACCCGACGAATGGACCTACTTTGCGCACTCCAAAGACTTGCAAGCATTGCAGAGTCAAGTTTTTAGAAAAATAAAATACGCAAAAATCACCCATATTGAGCATAGGTTTACATCATCTCTTTGGTTTCCCCAACGGTTTTGAATGGATATTGTGTGAATATTGTGCTCTTTTGTTTGTCAAAGATGTGTTGTTACTTGATACCACTTGTTTCACTTTGAATATTAAGCACTATGAACCGTTCCCGTCTCCTCTTTTCTACCATCATTCTTCTTGGACTTTTCGTCAGTTCATTCGCCATCGTCCGCAGTCAGACACTGTATCGGGGTCCTGTACCCCGCATCACAAGCGGCTTTGGTGCGGACGGAGCGTTTGCTGTGGATACGCTGCGTTTTCCGGCATCTGGCTGGGAAGGCGCTGCCTCAACGCCGAATGTGGAAGTCTATTATCCGCGCGGCAGCACCACACCTCGCCCAACGATGCTTTTTGCACACGGCTTTGGCGGTAATGACCCGCGCTATTATGGCGAACTCTTGCGTAATGTTGTTTCGCGTGGCTACGCAGCAGTATTTGTACCATACCCGATTTCAATCAATCTCGCCGGACTCTACCGCACGCTGGATAGCGGCTTTGCTGAAGCGGTGCGGCGCTTCTCCACTGTGATTGATTCCACGCGCATCGGCTTTGCGGGACATTCTTTCGGTGCGGGCGCTATTCCCAGCATTGCGTTCAAGGCGTTCACGACGCGCAAATGGGGCGCAAATGGGAAGTTTCTTTTCCCCATGGCTCCGTGGTATTCTCTTGAGACCACACAAGAACAGCTTCGTTCCTTCCCCGGAGATACAAAACTCCTCATGCAAATCTACGCCGACGATGCCACAAATGACCACCGAATGGCAATGGATATTTTTATCAATATCAACATTCCCAATTCCGAGAAAGATTTCATCACCGTTTTCGCCGATACCGTGCAGGGATATTCCTACACCGCCGGACACCAGCTCTGCACGATACAAACGCCGACAGGAGGCGTGTTCGATGGATATGATTACTACGCCGTTTTTCGCCCCTTAGATGCGCTCATGCAATACACGTTCAATACCGCCAACACCGCAGCAAAAAACGTTGCTCTCGGCAATGGGAGCGCGGAGCAAGTTTTTATGGGCACTGTGGACAATCGCATTCTGAAGCCGATGACAGTAACCGACCGCCCCACACCGCTTTCTACCGCTCCCCGTGCCGGTTTTCAATGCGATAATGCAACCAATACTCGCCGCGATTACTGTTCGCTGCAAGCACCCGTTGCCGTGCGCGAGGAAACACGACCATTTGCGCGACTTTTTCCGCAGCCCGCTTCGGACCGTGCGGTACTATCGCTTCGCCTGCAAGCGGCACAAACACTCACGGTCAGCATATTCGATATTTTGGGTAGAGAGCGCCTGCGCGTGCTGCCTGAAACACCGCTGAGCGCAGGGAATCACGACATTGAGATTGCGCTGGCAAGCCTTCCAAGCGGTGCTTATCTGTGCCGTCTCGTGGCAAATGGCTCTTTTACGTCCTTGCCACTCCTCGTCCAACCCTAATCCCCAGACGTATATGCGTTATGTCCTCACACCTGCACAGATGCGTGCTTCCGATGCATATGCCATAGAAACGCTTGGCATTCCGGCGGCTATTCTCATGGAAGATGCTGCCTGTGCTGCTTTTGAGGTGATGCGTGCACTTTTAGATGAACATTGCAAACAGTCCCGCGCTTTGCGCCCACGAATCATTTTTCTCTGTGGCTCCGGCAACAATGGCGGCGACGGTTTTGTGCTAGCGCGACATTTCTCGCATCGTGCGGATGTATGCGTGTACTGGACGGGTGCGGTGGAGAAAATGAGTGCCGAGACCCGGATGAATTTTACATTGCTGCAATCGCATGGTATTCACACGCAGCACATTTCCTCGCCGGAGGTACTGCGGGATGTGGACATGGAAGCAGATTGCCTTGTGGATGCGCTCATAGGTAATGGTGGAACCGAGAATGTGCGCGGTATTGTGGTGGATATTCTGCGCAGCATCAAAAAGCATCGGTCATCACGAACATTGTTCATTGCTGTTGATATTCCGACGGGACTGAACGCAGAGACCGGGAAAGCGCACCCGGACTGCTTCCGTGCTGATTACACAATTACAATGGCGGCACTCAAGACGGGTTTGCTTCTGAACGACGCGCCCGATGTTTGCGGCGAAATACGAACTGTTCCTATTGGTATTCCAGCAAATTTTATTAAACAGCAAGCATCGGTACGGGTGCTGGAGGATGCTGATATTACGCGGCTGCTGGGCAAACGTCCACGCCGAGCCACCAAGCACGATTTTGGGAGCGTGGCAGTGATTGGTGGGACAGCAGCTATGGCGGGCGCTCCGGCACTTGCCGCAAATGCCTGTATTGCTGCGGGTGCCGGGTTAGTTCGGTTGTATGCGCCCACAATTCACGCCATGACGAAATTAGAAGTAATGACGCATACGTTCTCTGTCGGTGAACGTGGCGTAATCACACGCTCCGCTCTACCGCTCTTGCGAGAAGCTATTGAGAAAAATACAGCATTCGTTATTGGTCCGGGACTTGGTACCGATGCGGAAACGCTTGATGTGGTGCGAGAATTGCTTACGCTTATTCCACCTGATAGACCTGTTGTGCTTGATGCAGACGGCTTGCGAGCAGTACGTTTGGATAGCGGGGGATTTCTTGCGCTTCGTCCGAATATCGTGCTCACGCCGCACAGAGGCGAATTTGCTCGGCTTACAGGCTGCGCTTACGAAAATATACCCGAAGCCGCACAAACGCTTGCTCCCGAATGGACTTCTGCGCTTGGATGTACGTTGCTGCTTAAAAATGTTCCCACCATCATAAGCAATGGTTCGATTTCCTATTGGAACATGAGTGGTAATGCGGGCATGGCGACTGCCGGAAGTGGCGATGTGCTGGCGGGAATTATCGGTGCACTTGCGGCACAGGGTACAACCTTTGGTATAGAGGCGCTCGAAGCCGCCGCGCTTGGGGCATACCTTCACGGACGCGCAGGAGATGTCTATGCAGAGATGCACAGCCAGCAAACCTTGACGGCGAGCGGGCTTATCGAGACCCTTGCCGTTGTATTTGCGTCGTTGCCTGAGAATGAAACACTGTGATGCTCTTACATTATGTACAGTACATTTGCGACTACGTTTGGCTGTGCGGCGCTTTTTTACTAGCTTTGTGGCGTGTCATTGTAATCTTGTCGTAACAAAATTCTACCATTCATTTCTTCTCAATGAGACCCATGCGACTATTCGTTTCTTTCTTGCTAATCGTTTTTACGAGTTATAGCGCTCTGTTTGCACAAAAGCTGTTGCCATCGGATTTGCCGGATTTGTCGCGTGCCTCTCCCGATGTTCTGCGTAATCTGCCGCCTATACGTCTCCTCGATAAAGGTAATAGCCAGCCTGTGCTAGACGCACAGCATCTTGCTGAAAATGTGATGGTGATTCAGGCAAAAAGAAAAGTTGGCGCTCAGTTGACGGCGCTCGACTCCTCGCTGCGCCCGTTTTATCACGGAGTTGCCTCCGGCGACCCGCTTTCAGACCGCGTTATTCTCTGGACGCGCGTTACGCCGACTGTGGACGCACCCGTTACCGTGCGCTGGTATGTGGCGACGGATACGGCTATGAGTGCGATTGTTACCTCGGGAACATTTACCACGTCTCCATCGCGCGATTACACGGTGAAAGTAGATGCACAGGGCTTGGAAGCTGATAAAACGTATTACTATATGTTTACGGCGCTGGGTGCAAATTCTCTTATCGGGCGCACCAAAACCTTGCCCGCACCCGGCGCAATCGTTCGCCAGGTGCGTTTTGCTGTTGCTTCGTGTAGCAGTTACCCACATGGTTTTTTTAGTGCCTACGGTCGTATTGCTGCGCGGAACGACCTTGATGCTGTGCTGCATTTGGGTGATTATATCTATGAGTATAATGCCTCCGAGACCAGTTACGGCGGGCGCACAGGGCAGCAAATTGGGCGTATGAGCAATCCTCTGAATGAAATTATTTCGCTTGCGGACTACCGAACCCGATACAGCCAATATCGTCTGGACGAGAATTTGCGACGTGTGCATCAGCAGCACCCCATGATTCACGTCTGGGACGACCACGAGACGACAAATGATTCTTACAAAGACGGCGCGGAAAATCACCAACGTGAAACCGAAGGACGCTGGGACGTTCGCAAAGCAATCGGCAAGCGCGTTGCCTATGAATGGCTGCCCACGCGCGAAAATGCCGATACGATTATCTATCGTCGCTTTGCCTTTGGTACGCTTGTGGACTTGCTCATGCTTGACACACGGCTGGAAGGACGCGAGGCACAAGTTGTCGGCGTGTTGCCGTCGTCGTCCCAAGCGTCGAAAGATTCTATCAGCAACCCCAACCGCACGATGCTTGGCGCAAAGCAGTTTGCGTGGCTGACTGAAAACATGCGTACTTCCCGCTCAACTTGGCGTGTGCTGGGGAATCAAGTTATGTTTGCACCCCTTGTGGTGGACAGAGTTGATATGGACAGGGTTCGGCGGTACTCCTTCGTGCTCAGTCTGCTCGCTCCGACGCTTATGACCACGCTGCAAGAGGCATTCTACGGAGATGTTTGGACAAATTATCCTGCGGAACGAAAAAAACTTATGGACTCCATTAGTGCAAATTCTATCCGTAATGTGGTCATCGCCACCGGCGATTTTCACACCGGTTTTTCGATGGACGTGACGCTGGACGCAGCAAACACAACCCGCTACAATCCTGCAACAGGGCAAGGCGCAGTGGCGGTTGAGTTTATGTGCCCGAGTATTTCGTCGGGAAATTTCGACGAAAATGTTTCCGGTGGTTTATTTAATGTTATCAACGGCATCATGCGCACACTCGGTTTCCCCAGTCCGCAGCGCGAGGGCTTTGCAGACATTATGGCGGCGAAAGACACGCAGGAGTTGTTGGGTGTTCTCAATGATGCACTGCGTGAGCAAAACAGGCATTTGAAAAATATCAACCTCACCGACCACGGCTACACGCTGCTGGACATCACGCCGGAACGAGCGCAGGGCGATTATTGGTACATGGACACTATTCTTGTGCCGTCGGTGCGAGAGCGCTTTGGAGGCGGTTTCTTTACCTTGAGTGGGCAAAATAACCTCACGCGCTCGAATACTCCCGCTCCGCCCAAGCCAATACAAGCCCTTCCTGCGCCTGCCCGCCCGCTTCTGACAACGCTTGTGGCAGAACTACAAGAGACAGTACCACAAACAGGTGCAAAGCGCTCCCAGAGTAATACTCCTCCGGCAAGCACCGGTGCTATGCTACTTCTCGGCTTTTACCCGAATCCGATGAATAGCGTGGGCTATATCAACTACGCACTAGAGGAGGCGCTTCCTGTAACCGTGAAAATTTATGATGCCGTTGGAAAAGTCGTTTCCACGTTAGTACAAGGGCAGGTGCAGCAAGGCAATATCGTTCTCATGCTGGACGCAAGCCGCTTGCCGTCAGGCGCGTACACGTGTAGCATCGAAACACCGCAAAGCACCATACGGCGTGCGCTTGTTGTTCAGCACTAATTGTTCAACACTAATTGTTCAACACTAATTGTTCAATACTGATCTAACGACGCACAAGCAAATGGCACAGCCTGCGAATAACCGTGCGGCGGGCAAGACTTCCGAAGACCTTGCAGCTGAATTTCTAACGGCAAAAGGAATGCGCATAGTGAAGCGCAATTTCCATTTTGGGCGTGTGGGTGAAATTGACATTATTGCCGAAGATGGGCAAGCACTCGTCTTTGTGGAGGTCAAGGCTAGGTCTTCCACGCTCTATGGCACTCCCGAAGAAGCAATTACACCTTCCAAGCAACGCGCTATTCGCAAGGTGGCTGCGGGGTATCTTTACACGCAGGGCATCACCGATCGCGAGTGTCGTTTTGATGTTATTGCAATTCGATTGTTTTCCAATGAACCGGAAATTACTCATTTGATAGCGGCATTTTGAAATGCGAAGTACAGTACTCTACAAAAGCCTTGAAAGCTACTATATCAAGCATTTGTAGCGCGAACATTTCTGTCTGCGCCCTTAATACGCGCAGCGTATAATCTTCAAAAGGCAGTCGTTCGCAGGGGTCCCGTTACTACGCCTGTCGGCGTTGAGGACACAGACAAGTGAGCGCGGCACTCAGTCTGCGCTACGGAAATTAGCATTTACGCTGCCTTGACCTTATTCCTCGTCCGTGTCTTGCCCTTGGCGGTGGCGCTTGGAAATGTCGCGTGCATTGGTGACAAGTCCACGAATGACGCGGTGTTTGAGTAAATTGGTCGAAACCGCTTCCAACTCTGCCCACGAGCCATCGGCACGTTTGAAGCGGTACTGCATTGTTTCCATTGCGCTCAGAGGCATTTCGACGAGTTTCAAAAAGAGTGCCTTGATGCGCTCCAAATCGTCGGGGTGAATGTACGAATACGCATTTTTTCCGAGGAGCATTTCAGGCGAGTAGTAGAACATACGCGCGACTGAAGGGCTAAGATAGGTGAAATTTCCCTCAGCATCGGTGATGACCACTGCGTCGTTTGCATTTTGCATAAGTGCGCGGAGGCGTTCTTCGCTCGTGCGGAGCGCCTCTTCTGCCAGTTTTCGAGGCGTAAGGTTTTCAATGATAGAGATTCGTACAAGCGGTTTGCCATCTTCGCCGCGCAGATAGCGGCTGTGTATGTTTGCCCAGATAATATCGCCGGATTTAGTGTAATAGCGCTTTTCAAGCTCGATTTCGTCCACTTCCCCAGCAAGTAACTGCTTCAAAAGGACTTGCTCGCGGCGAAAATCCTCCGGCATGGTGATGTCTTGCGCATAAAGGCGCGTTAGCTCTTGTTCGGTATAACCTAGAAGTTTGCAAATGGTGGCATTTACTTTCAAAATCCGATTGTTGTGCGATAGTAATTTAATACCTATTGGGGACTGCTCTACGATAAATCGGAAGCGTTCTTCGCTTTCGCGTAGTGCCAGTTCGGTCTCTTTTCGCTCGGTAATGTCCGCAATCAGTCCGTCATAGCCTATCACGTCGCCATTGTCTGCAAGCCGCAGAACAGGTGTGTTCTTCACCCAGCGAATAGAGCCGTTTTTGTGGATGATTCGATGTTCCAGCGCTCCGGTGTTTTCGCCTCGGAGCAAGCATTCTGCTTGATGCACAACCGCATCGCGGTCGTCGGGGAATATCATTTCGTACCAGAGCGCGGAGCGGATTTCGTACTCTTGGGATGTATAGCCCGTGATGGCTACGCAGTTTGCGCTGTGCTTGGTGTGGACGGCGTTGCCATGCTGCACGGTAACGGTGAAGGTGTAGTCGGTAATTGCTTCCAGCAGATGGCGGTATCGGGCTTCAATGGTTCGCTCTCGCTCGGCACGTTCACTGTGAAGCGCCTTGAGCGACTGCTCCAATGCTTCATTGCGCTCCATCAATCGCCGATAGAGCGTGATAAGCGCGTCAGCGTTGCCTTCGCGTGCGCTTTGCCCGGAGCCGTTGGTTTGAAGAGCATTGCGAACAAACGTCTCAATGCTTGCGCCGTCGCCGGAGAGCAATGCCGGCAATTCGTGGAGTAATGGTGGTATTCCTGACACAACTTTTTTTGAAAAGAATGAACGATGTCAGCGCCATAATAAATGACGGCGTGGCTAGATAAGGATAACAATGGTGAGTGCATCACACAATCCTACGCAACTACGCACTCACCATTTAACTCAAAACTCAAAATTCAAAACTTTTTCGGAGCATTCTGCTTAAGAGCGTCTTGCTTTGCTGCATGAATTTCGTTCATCGGCAAGCGAGCGCCCATGCGGGATATGACACGCGCGGCAGCGTGAGAGCCTATGCGTCCTGCATCTTCGGGTGTGTGCCCGTGCGTGAGTCCGTACAGCACACCCGCAGCGTAGATATCGCCTGCACCGGTTGTATCCACCGGAGCAGCAGGCGCGGGTGGAATCGTGTAGGTATGACCTTCCCAGACGATGCGCGAACCGTCTGCGCCAAGCGTCATCGCTACGTGCTTTGCTTCTTTGCGCAGGAAGTGAAATGCTTCATCGGGGTCGTCTGTGCCGGCAAATGCTGAGGCTTCTGCTTGATTGCAGAAAATAAGGTCGCTTTTGAGAAGTGCCTTGCGTACGTGGCTGCCAAAGACGTTAATCACAAAAGTATCCGAGAAGCTGATAGCTACTTTGGTGTCGTGTTTGTGGGCGTAGAACATTGCCTCTTCTATCGCCGCCACTCCTGTTTCTTCCGTAAACTTAAAGCCCTCGAAGTAGAGCCATTCTGAGCGCTTGATTGCGTCTTCCGGGACGTGATGCTTATCGTAGCCCGCATTGACGGCGAGCGCTGTATTCATCGTGCGCTCGGTGTCGGGCGTGATGACAATGAGCGATGTGCCTGTTGCTTCACCATCCAGCACCGGTGCGTGAAGCTCAATGCCCAATTCTTTGAATTCGTTAGCGTAGAACTCACCCAGATTGTCTTTGCCCAGCATAGAACCAAGAGCCGCTTTTCCGCCCAGTTGTGCAAACCCGATGACGGTATTTGCAGCCGAGCCGCCGCTTTGCCAGTGTGGGTTGTAGTGAGCGAAGCGCCGTAGTAACTCGCTTTGGCGCTCAGCATCCACAAGGTTCATCGTGCCTTTGGTTAGACCGAGTTCTTGAAATTCGTGTTCTTCGATTTGGAGTTGGATGTCAACAATGGCAGCGCCAATGCCGAAAAGGTGAAGATTTTTGCTCATGGAATCGTATTTGTGAAAGAAAGGTGAAGATGTCTGAGTACTTTACGATAATTGATGCCAATTAAAAGTTAAAAATCAGAGCAATCAAAGCGGCAGCCAGTCTGC
>JACVZY010000002.1 GCA_014654705.1 Ignavibacteria bacterium | reverse complement strand
GCCAGGAAGAACACGCGAAAATCCCGCTCATACGGTCGGCCGGGTTAGCTCAGCGCTAAAGCGTCATGGCGCTAACGTATTGTTTTCATTGACTTATAAAGGCTTTTGGCTGCTGTACACCTACTGTACACTATAGGGTCTAAAGTTGCAGCGTTTGCGACTTTTGCACAACCTATGGAGTGTATCATGGATCTGCCTAACAAGCTGCCACCCTCACCATTCGCAGCACAAAAACCACCGCCTAAGTCGCTCGTACTTGAAGGCTTTGACGGCAAGCTCGCTATTGTCGCCCGCAAAGCTGGAATGCTCTACGCCAGAATCTACTTGGGCGGAAACACCTACAAGTTCGTCAGCCTCGACACTCGCAGTTGGAATGAAGCGCCAGAGCTTGCGCGCAAAGCCTTCTACAAGATCGAAGCCAAGTTGGAGGTTGGTGCAGCCGTCAAACGTCTCGTGTTCAAAGACGTGTGGGCTGACTTCATCAAACAGCTAGGTAACGAAGTCACGCTAAAGCACAGAACGCAGTCAACCTATGACGCCGCAGTCTATAGCGGCGGATACCTAGTGGAGTTTCTAGGCAAGCTAACCATTGAACAGATCGACCCGCACAAGGTTGCCGAGTTCGTTCTTTGGCGACGCAACAAAGCCAGTGAAGCTGGTAGGACAATTTCAGCAAAGACGCTGAACACGCATATCGTCCACCTGAAACAGTGCCTAACTTGGGCAGCACAGGCAAAGCGTGCGACCGTAACTGACCTAACGTTCAAGCGAGTAAAACAAGACGACGCTCGTAGGCCAGCCTTCTCAATCGAAGACTACCGCAAGCTCTACAAGTTTCTGCGAGCCTGGGCGCCTGCACGCCGTGAAACCGACACCAAAGCTTATAACAGGCAGATGCTGCGCCATATCGTTCTAATCGGCGCCAATACAGGTATGCGCCCAGGTGAGCTGCTTCACTTGCGATGGAAGGATGTGTCGGCGTTCAAGGATCAAGATGGGCGTGAGAACTATCGCTTCACAGTTACGCACGGCAAAACCGTCAAGTTCACTGGCGCACGTGATGTCATTGGCAGAGTAGCGGTCAAAGGCTTTCTTGATCGCTGGAAGGAGCTGTCCAAGTTCACGAAGCCTGACGACTATATTTTCCACGGTGAAGACGGCGGTGTTCTTGAAGGTGCCGACATTAGCTTTAGGCGAATGCTGCTAGCGGCAAACATGCGAGTGGACGAAAACTCAACGCCACACACGATGTATTCGCTGCGCCATACCTACGCCACGTTCTATCTCAAGTACCGAAAGAACCCCGACGTGTTTCTACTCGCAATGAATATGGGAACCAGCGTGGATCAGATACGTCGTCACTATGGTCAAATCAAAGTGATGGACAAGGCAACGCACCTAGGCGGCTAGTCAAACGACGGCTTCACACAGCATCAACGCCAGAACCACGACATAACGTGGGTTATTAGTTGGCTATCACGCCCAACTAAATATCAGGTGAGCAATCTCAAGACATTTTGGAAAAGCTTGAACGGAGAACGCATCGTTATTGCCGTCATCACCACATTCTCAACCATTGGCCTCGCAATGGGAACTTGGATATTGACCACCATTTGGGACATGAACGGCACGATGAAAGAGATGAACGGTACGATCACCACCATCTCACGCTCTGATACAGAGCAGGCTCACACACTACGCAAACACACAGACGAATTACTTGATCACGAAAAGCGCTTGATCATTCTTGAGATCCGTCAAGAACGTGACCGTGCTGGCGATAACCGCACGCATCCACGCCATCAATAACTCCCAGTTTTTCAGCCGTTTTGGCGCTGTTTTCCAATCTCCCAATAAATACTTTGTGGGCCAAAAGAAGCCCCGCAAGTAAGGGAGAAAACAAATGTCAAACACACTATCCGCAGAACTACTCAAAGCCGCAGCACTAGCAACAGAAGTACTCAGAGTTCACGCCAACCGCCATAAGGGAACTAGGCATTGGGACAAATGGGCGAAGACGTTGCATGAGAAAATGGTAGGTATCCAAGCCCATCTCCGCCAACGTGAATTCATCACTCGCCAGCAAGCTCAAATCATCACCACTGGCTTGGCACTAAACGATTTCAGCATTCCAGACGTACTACGTGACTACGTGAACCATGGCGCTACAGGCAGGCAAGCTCAGCTACGTGATGCAATCCCGCACTTGCAGGATTCCAAGCGTATTGTTGATGACGTGCTGAATACGTTCTTCAAGATTGGCTGAGCAGCATTCACGGCAATGGCGGAGTTTGATGCTCCGCCATTCCTGCCTTCAAAGTTAGCGACGCTCCCGTTACTCATCGCTTTCTATATCAACGTAAAACTCGGTAGCGACTCGCCATTTATCTTTACCAGCGTCGTAGGTCACTTCAAGATCAATCGCCTTGCTGAGAGTTTGGTTTGCGAATTCCTTTTGCGCTGCTGACAGGATGACCTCAATTACTTGGATGACAAACGTTGGCGTTAGTTCGTCGCTGATTGGATCATCCAAGTACGTAACTATGGAAACTTCCGATGGCTTGTTAGAGGTAAACTCGCTCAGATTCTTGACTGGTAGGTTTCGTCCCGATGCGATGTCTTCCCATGCGGAGTTTAGTAGATTGCAAGCCTCCTCCTGAAACTGGTTTGCAATATTGATTGATTGCAGCTTCTCTAATCTTTTACTTGCTGACATTTGTTGCCCTCCTAGTACTTGGCAACAGTATTTAGCGACGCTTGCGTTTGCGCTTGGCGTTCTGGCTCAAGTCATGAGCAGGCCCAATCACGTCCTCGAATATGTCGTCCAGCCATTTGAGTTCTCTCTGTATGGCAATGGTTTCGATGATTGGCTCTAGATCTCGTTTGCGTATTGGCTTTGCGGGAAGCTTCATCAGGTATTTACTTGGCCCAAGACACGACTAGAGACCGCAGCGCACGATCATTTGTTTTTTCGTAGTGCAGCAAACCTCGCCTTATGTGATGCAGACATTTTGGCTCGTGTCGCTTCTGAACGTGGCTTCCCAGGCTTGCCACTAAGCGCCAAACTTAGGTTACGTCGATGCGCTTCCGTCATCACTCGACCAGTATGTGCTTGGCTGATTTTTCTGCGCTTCTCGTCTGATGTCGGCCTGCTCTTATTTGCTCTTGAAATAGCTGCTTTATGCTCTGATGTAATGCGCCGACCACGACGCGCATGACTCATCTTCGACCTCACTTCGTCCGTATGTACGATATGACTGCCTGCATTCCCATTGAGACCACGGGGCCATAAGTTATCTCTTGCGATTTTCGCTTCCATTTCGAGAACGTATTCAAGCTCACCAATCATCAACAGATCAATTCTGAAATCCGATTGTGGGACACCTGCGTTGATAAACTGCGCGATGTAAATTGATCCCTTTCCACTTAGGTGCTCTTCAAAGCGATCAAATATTGTTTTTCCGTCTGACCAAACTGATCCGTAGTAGACGATGTTGTCTGGAAGGTATGTAATTTTGTATAACTGCGCTATTGTCATCTATATTGTCTTTCTGTTTTCGTATTATGTATTTACGTTTGTTCTATTGTGCCAATGCATATCAATTGCGCTAGCCCTGTGTCGCTAGTCGCTGCCCTTCCAAACGATGATCTTTCTGGCCCTCGACTGGCTACGCCAATCTGTGTGAGGTCCAAACCGCACAGGCTAGATGAATGCTAGCCCAGCAAGCCAAGCGGACTTACCTAAAGTGCGGTGAAACAACAATGCGGTTCGTGTCGAGGATCGTCTTTACGTCCTTGAGCACGTAGCCCACTGCTTTCGCAACATCATCTATACGTCGCATCTCAACGCTGCCAGCTGGCGCGTAATGTTCCCAAAGTGCAGAGATGCGTGCAGACTTTAGGATAGTCTTTGAGCTGTTATCGGTGCTGTCGGTTACCTTTTCGGCTTTGACAGCCAAGCTTTTGTCGAACGACTTTGTGAAGCGTGCCACACCGTGAAAGTGAAAGTTGCCGTCCTCGTGTTCTGAAACAAACCACGCAGGCGCTAGGTCTTGTCGCACATGCCAGCCAGGGCCAAACGCAATCTCGTTTACCCTGTGCCAAAATGCTTTGAGCTTGTTCTGTGCGTTCTCTCTCGCAACGTCCTTGCGATTGAATACCAGCGTGATGAAAACGTTGGGACACGTCTTGGTTTTGGGATGAAAGCTGAGTGCTTTGGTGTAAGCGGCTTTGTCAGTATCGGTCAGCAAGTGGCGCTGAAAATCGGTTGAATTTGGCATTGAAAATCGTCCTCGTTTCTCAAAACTATTTATGCGCCTCGTAAAAAACCGCCCCGAAATGAGCCAATCCCGCACCCTCAAAAACCCCCTGTTTTTCGAGGTTTTCCAAAGTCAATATTTTTATTTTCGGGGGTATTGGGGATTGCAGGGGTGAACGGACGGCATCGAGACCAAATTTTGAGAAACGAGGATAATCGGGGCCGTCCGTAGCAGCCATGCCAACTGCCATCAGTATTTAGCTTGCTGAAGAAGATGGCCGACGACTGTTTCCAATCGTCGGCCTGCAAGTACTGGAGCTGTGCAGGAGTCAAAGCTGCACTGGGTATTTAGCCGTTCTAAATTCTAAAGCTGGGCTGGTAGACGTTCACTGTGCCGTAGGATTGGCTTGTGGAAGCGCCAACGCCTTTGACCTTAGACAGCGCATTGATACAGCCTGCTGTCGCATCGAGTACGTCGTCGTGCTTGGTGTTTGGAAAGTCCATGAATTGGCGCTTGAAGCTCGTGTTCGTTAGCACGTCAGTGTGGACGTAGAACTTTCCCACGTTCACTAACGGCTCAATGCTTTGAATAATGTAAGGCGCTTTGCCCTGCGTGTTGTTGCGTGTGGACTCTGAGATTTGGATCGTCACGCCTTTGCTCTGCGCTCGCTTTCTCAGTTCGCTTGCAAGCGTGAAGCTAAAGTTCTTCTCGACCACGATTTGCTTCAGCTTGTGCTTTTGCATGAACGCTAGAACAGCGTCGAACTGATCGTCCATTCCCCGCTCGTCACTGACAGGCGGTAGTTCCTTTGCGTCCATCACGAGGATTTCGTTGTCGTAGGTCTTGGCACAGAACACGATAATGGATTGGTCCCTGTTCTGCTTGCCTGTAGCTGGGTCCCAATAGGCTTTCTTTGCTCTAATCGTCTTGCCTTCGATTTGCTCTTCCGTTGTGCCTCTGTAACCTCGTAGCGGTGATGTCGTTATCTCGTCCTTCAAGAACTTGACCGCTTCCCAATTCAAGTGCCCTTCTGTCGATCGGACTGGAATGAGCATGTACTGTGACTGCCACCAGTTATGCGTACCAAAGTCCTCTGCTCCGCCTAGTTTCTTCTTTGCGATCCACGCTTCGTCGTGAAGCTCAGGACATTGCGGCGTCCCATCTGATTTGATGACTGGGAACTTTTCAGTCAGGTAGTTCCACTTGTACTCAAGCGTTTGGTAGATGCTGTCTTCGTCGTGGGGCGTTCCAATGTAGAGAATGTTGTCAGTAACGCTCATTAGCTCGTGGGCAGCACGACGTATCTTGTCTCTGCCTTCTTGCGTAGACGAGTTGTTGTGCGTTTCGATGTCGTCAGCGATTACTAGATCGGCGTGCAAGCCTGTGACCTGTGCAGTCAAGCTGGTGATCTCAATGCTTGGCTCACGTCGCTGTTGCGGACGCAGAACTGTGAACTTGGTGTTCTGCCAACTGCCCGAGTTCTTGTCGGGTATCAGGTGCGCTGTAAGTGGATGATGCTCCAGCACTCGCTTGATGTTTGCACTAGCTTGGCTGGTCAATCGCTCTGTAGCCGAAATCAAGATGTGCGTGGAATTGGGATCACGGTAAAGCCGCCAAGCTATGTAGAGGTCTTTGAGATAGCTTTTGCCGCTGTACCTGTACGCCATTAGCAGTCGGTGATGATGCCCTTCAGTGCCTTCAAGCCATTGCGCGATTTCATCGTGCAAGCTTGGGAGAATGTGTTTGTAGCCTTGGGCCCGATTCCAAACTGCGACGAAGGTTCGGAAATCAATCAGTGTCGCCATCAATCTCCTTAGCGACTGGCTTCTTGCTCATTGCTGCTTGGGCTTCCTTGATTATGTCCATACGCATTTCGTCAGGCGTCTTCTTCACGTCGCCGCCTACTCGGAATCTGGCTAGCCTTAGAAGCTGCTCGATCTTTGCCTTCTTTGCGCCGTCAATGAACGTGATGGCTTTGTTGGCCATAACGATGTCTTTGGTGCTTGCGTCAGGTGGTGGAACAGGTGCGCGCTGTGCCATGATTTCTCGTAGCTCAGCCATCTCCTTGTCCCAATGATCTTCGGCTAGTTCTTTGAAGTCACTGCGGACCTCCTCGCTGAATACGCCTGCGGCTTTTAGATAGTCTCTAGGCATTGTGGTTCCTTTCTGTTGCGTTAGCTTGTTGACCAACTCGTCAATGCGTAAGTTGGATTCGCTGGTTGCGGTGAATTGAGGAAATTGGTGTTTGCTCTGCGTGAGTTGATAGACGCGGTGAATGTGCCGTCCACCACGTCAATCGAGCTTGGAATGCTTGTGTCTGTGGCGTCGTCACGGAACGTAACCGTGAACGTCAGCACGTTTCCCCTGCCGCCACGGCTATTGGGGTCTGTAATCGTATTGGTTCTGACCGCAACGTTTAGGTAATTGGCTGTATAGGGCGAGGTCGTATCAAACTGTCGGAATAGGTTTACGTCGCTTGTCGTGCCTTCATAGTAGCCAGTCGTTGTGAGCAGGATCGTTGGTGATCCGCTGCCGCCTGTCTTCGTTGTTGAATGCGCCGCAAATACGATTGTCCCTGCTGCCGTGCATAGACTTGTCCATCCCGTATTCTTTGCGTGTGCAGAACCGCCACTACGTGAAAAGGCCATCTGCACCTGACCGCCTGAATTGAAGAATGCTCGTGCTGCGTCTTGGTCAGCCCAAGTTAGCGTGTAGATCAGTTGGCTTTGCGTAGTCCAAAGTGCGCTGCTAGTTGGCGATGCTAGGGCGCCTGTCGTTGTGTTTACTACTGCTGCCGTGAGCCTATTCGTGTTGATGCTTGTGCAGTTCGCTGCAAGCGATGAAATGACTTGAATAGGATTGCCGGCAGTTACGTTTGTGCCGCTGCTCCATGCCGTCCCTTGGTGTCCTGCTGCGGAGTTACCTCGTGCAAGTAAGGTTGACCATTGCGTTGCTGTGACATCGTTACCAGCTACGACTGTTGAGACGGTTGACGTTTGACCGTAGCCGCTGTCGCCCGTCCCTATTCCCCAAACCGCATTTACTTGATTGGCAAAACCGTTGAATTCCGCTGTGGTGATTAGATCATTTAGTGCGTATGCCATCGCTTACCTTTGTGCGACCACGACGCACTCAACTAGTCCAATACCAGCGTCTGCCTTGCTTTCAAGGGCACGTCCGATCACGGCGGCTAGAAGCGCTGGGCGCTCCTCAATCATCTTTTCTGAAAGTGCTTGCGCTACGCCTTCAATTGGCGAGCTTGTAATACGCTGCCCACGTGCAACACGGCCAATCAAGCGGACTGGTACTCTGCCTGCTAGCGCTACTGGCACGCCGCTTCCTTCTGGCGTGTAGTTCATCATAAACCCTGGCTTCGTTGAGACGACGCCAAAGACCCCAGTGTCATAAGCTTGTGTGGTTGGCTCCACTTCAAAGCTACCTTGCGTAGCTAGCTTGACGACTGTTCCTGTCGCTACTGCGGGTGCCGTGTAGTATTCGGCCAAATCTGAGTAGCGTGCCGCTGTTGCTGTACCAGTGATAACGCCTGCGCTGAAATTGCCAGACGCATCACGAGACACGATTGTGTTTGCCGTATTGGCGCTTGTGGCGTTGCTGGTAAGAGTAATGTTGCCTGTCGTTGCGTTGACGCTGATACCAACTCCCGACGTTGTAAAAGACGTTACGCCAGCGACATCGTTCCATGTGCTGCCCGTCCAAATACGGAGCATGTTGTCTGTTGTGTTCCAGTGCAGCGAGCCAGTTAGAAGCGCTGCACCGTCATTGTCTAAGGTA
The DNA here is from genome assembly GCA_014654705.1 of Ignavibacteria bacterium. Lineage (GTDB taxonomy): Bacteria > Bacteroidota > Ignavibacteria > Kapaibacteriales > UBA4661 > PH2015. The sequence goes on along the minus strand of JACVZY010000002.1, from coordinate 4,742 downwards.
GGGTTGGCTGACTTGCTGCCAAGGTAGCGATCATCGAATTCATCGAGCGTCGTAGCCGCCGCCGCTGCTGAAGCTGCGGAAGCGTTTGCTGAATTTAGAGAGTTTGTTGCTGACGTAGATGCGGCAGATGCGGAAGCCGCTGCGGCAACTGCCTGCGCCGTGACGTTCGCTAGCTGGTCAACGTAGTTGTCGGCCGACACTGTGATATTGCCGCTTGCGTCGAATATGAGGGCTTTGCTCGCACGAGACGTTGCCGACGGAAGCGTTGTGGTTAGACCTGTCGCATCAGTACTTGGAATCTTGAGCGATAGCTGATCGACGCCATCAAGCTCCTGTACGATTGCCATGAGCCTATCAAAGTCGGCGTTGACCACTTCGCTCTTGAATGCGCCGCTTTGCTGGTAGTCAACAGTTCTTGCGCGTGTTGTGCTTCGTAGTAGCGTGACCACTGAGCCATTCGTTGGTGCGGTTAGAAACGTGATCGTTCCGCCTGTCTCGCTTCCAACACCTGCCACGGTGTAATGCGTGGTGATGGTTTGCTGTGTCGTCCCAATGAAAACTTTGATGTCGGCCTGATTTAGGATTTCAAAGCTGTATGTGAAGACTGTTTGTACGCCGTTCGCCGTGTACTGGTTACGTGGTGAAGTGTTTTGAATGGTCAAATGTCTATCCCCTCTTTCTTCTATTTAGTTCCTGAAGTTCTGAGCGAATTCGCCTACCCACCCGCCAACGTTGCGGCTTGGTCTTTCCATATCGAACCAGGATTCAGCACGGCCTTTTGTTTCGCCCCAAACACGATGCTGAGCTTGTCTGTAGCCTGCGGGGTCTAATGCGTAAGACACGTTGTCCATGACCGCTGCTCTATAAAGCCAAGCAATTTGCCAAAGTGATCGTCCTGGTATTGATCGCAAGATTGTTTGGCTGACTTGGTTCAAGTCCTTGAGTGCTTTGTCCTCGTCGCCGTGCAGGGCGTGACCGCCTGCGCTGATCGTGCCTTCAAGAATCTTCATGATGTCCGAGTAAAGCGGACCTAATAGCGATGTCATGTTGGAGATTGAACGTTCGTCGGAATTGGCTAGCGCCTTCAGTGCTTCTTCGCCGCCGAACTTCAAAGCCATATCCGACACGATACCAAAGCCGCCGCCTGCTTGTACGGCTTTGAGGATGAAATCTCCGTCCGTCCAATTATAGGGCTTGCGACCTTGCAGCATTTCTCGTGTCTGCACGACGATCATACCAACCATCGTCATAGAGATCATGAGCGCTGCCGCATTTTGCGCGTATTGCATAGGGCCGTCGTCATTACCCCAAATCGTGCGCGCAACGATCTTTCGACCAAATGCGATTGGGAAACTCATGAACTGCGTCATTGATGCGACGGCTTGGCCGACGTTGCTTGCAGGGTCAAAAGTGAGAACTGAGTAGTTTCTGTCTCGCACGCCTGGACTGAGCACCATGCTTTCAACTTGATCGATGAACCATGCGGTCATCTTCTGTTGCGTACTGAATTCTGCGCCTGCTGTTTGTCCGATCGATAGCGGTTCAAAGCGTCCGTTTGCGTCCAAGTGCTGAGGACCAAAGCCATTCCACTCGTTTGCGCTTATCTCAAAGCGTTCGAGTGAACCACGTAGATGCTTTGGCAACTGGTCGAACTTCACGCCTTTTTGAACGAAGTCGCCTAAGTGACGGCTGAGTACGTTTGTGCCTCCGCTTTTCCATGCCGAAGTCCAAAGCTCTAAGCCCGAAGCTCTCAGCGTCCAGTTGGCAAGCGTGCTTGAACCACGTGTAAGCCTGTCAAAGCTGTCCATATTGCCGCCAAAGCGGTTGGCGATGTTGTTGCTGATACCCTCTGCGAATGTACCGAGGTAGGCAGCACGTTCACGGTCAGCTTTTGAGAATGCGCCGCTGATCATTTCTCTGACGGTCTTCCAAACAGGTACGTCAAAGAACGCCTTAGCGGCATAGATTTGCATTGGTACGTCCGCCATACCCGCAATGACGGCACCACCTAGATCGCTGGCGGTGTTCAATGCTCGTCCTGCCGTATTGAGTTGGGCAAAGCGCATCCATTCGGGAACGCTTACCTTGGTCAAACGCTGGTAGTAGGCTTGCGTACGAGCGGCAAGGTGCGCTGCGCTCAAGTCAACTCTGCCGTTTTCGTCCAGCTGCGCCTTGTGCAGTAGCTCTGCAAAGTTGCGGTCGGGATTTGGGCCGAACATACGGACAAGGGCTTCACGTCCTGCGCTGTAGTCAATGTCGCTGTAGATCGTGTCGAGAATGTCTTTGCGGCCATATTCGTTGTTGAAGCTGATCCAGCCGTCGGCGTTTTCAAAGTCCAGAACTGGCCTTGCTTCGTAGTCGCCTTGGATATTGCCATCACGTGGCTGAAGGTCGCCGATCTCTTGCCAGTCGATCACGCCCTTGTTGCGTTCCAAGCTTGTCCAAATGTCACTGGCAATAGCCGTGCGTCGTGCCATATCGCCGTGCGTCTTTTCGCTCAGCGCTTGCGCTAGCTTTGCGGCAAACGCATCACGTCCTAGCGGCTGGATACGTGACCAATCGAATGAAATTGGAAGGCTGTCTGCTCGTGCTGAATTGCTACCAAGTGCGGCTAGCTGAGCACGTTGCTCGCTTCGCACGTCATAAACGATCTTGGCTAGCTTTGCGGCTGCGCTTTCGGGCTGGTCAACGTTTTGGCCCTTCGCCAGCTTGAAGTACTCTTGCACGGTTGCGATCTTGGTATTCTCGTCGGCAAGCGCCTTTGTCCAGCTAACACCTAGCTCTTTCTCAATGCGCTGTAGAAATGCTTGCCTTGTCCATTGCGCCTTCAGTGCGTTCGTTGTGTTCTCTAGGCTCAGTCTGTTCTTGTAGCCTGTAGCGATGATTTCGCTCAGTGCCCGTGTTCGCTTTTGTGCATCGCTTACCGATGTTTTGTCTTGGGCTGCGATGCTCTTTAGGCGCTCGAATAGGCTGACTTGAGCTTGCGCGTTGCGAAACGCCGTCACGCTTTCTCGTGTGACCTGTTTTGCTTCTTGCTCGATGGCGTTTGCAACCAGTCGATCTAGAGCTTGCGTGGCGCTTGTGATGTTTCCGTTTGCGAAGTCGTCGAGTGCGCCACGTGCTGAAAGACCATACTCACGCATCACGCTGTCAAAGCGATCTACTAGGCGCTTGATGTCTTCAAACTCTTGCGTCGTCACCTCTTGCTTTAGAACGCCGATTGCGTCGGCGTATGTTTGTCTGCAATCCATTTAGCTCCTTGCTCCTAACAGGCAGGCCATTGTTTCCATGATGGCCGTCTGTCGTTTCTGTAGTCGCTCCAACTTCTTTGCAGCCTTGGCCGCTTCGGGATTTGCTTCGGCGAGCTTTTCCACTCCAAAGCGTTCCTTGACGAACTTGTCTGCGTCGGCGGCAGTCTTCACGCTATCGATGCCAACTAGGGCGTCGTGCGCTTTGACCGCATCTGTATTTACTAGGGCTGCTTCTGCGTCTAATCGCTGGTGCAGTTCTGCGATGCGTTCGGCTTGCACGGCTTCAACTGCCTTGCTTGCTACGTCGGCATCTGGCGTGAACTCTCGGCCACGTGGCTGTATCTGTTCCTGTATGAAGCGTGCGTTTGCTTCACGTGTTGTTGGCGTGCCGCCCAAGCTCGTCGTCATTTGCGTTAGGTCAGCTTCGTTGATTAGACGATACAGCGCATAGTCCAATTGCTCAGGCGTTAGACGACGAAGCTTGACGAGTAGCGCTGTGTCCCAATCGGGTCTGCGTCCAAGTGGGCCTGCGATGTCTGTTTGCGAAAGGTTTGGATCGTCATGCGTTGTACGGCGTAGCCATTCCTTCACGCTGACTTCTTTGATTTCGTCTGGCGAATCCTTTGAGCGGCTAAGCGTCAGTACGCCTTCTTCAGGCTCTTTGACTGGTACTTGGCGTGCAGGATTGTCGATTGCTGCTAGACGCTCGGCACGAGCTTGCTGCTCTTCCTGAAGAACACGCTGAAGCCTGTCGTATAGCGGCGTATCCCAAATCTTTGTGCGAGGACCAAGCGTACCTGCTGGCGCTTTCTTGACGAGATCAATGCGCTGCTGGAGACGGCTGGCAAAGTCAGGATCGGTGAATACCTGAGTTGATCGTTCAAAGTTCACCGAGTTGATATGCGGTGCTGGAACTGTTGTTTCTGTTGCGCGTGGCGATTCCTGATCCTTGATGCGGCGTTGTACTGCTTCTCGGTACCTGCCAACGTCAGCCAACGTGTAGCCAGTTTCGTCCAGCCAGGCCAAATCCTCAGGCTTCGTTGCGTCAATGTTGTAGAAGCGCTGGTGGTTAGCGTCAGGGAAGCGGATGAACGTATTGCTCAAATCTTGTGCAGCCTTAGGGTCGGTTATACTGCTGCCCGCTGTTGTTTGTGGGGCTGCGCCAGCGCTTTCTGGGGCTAGCTGGGACGCTGTTGGGGCTTGAGCGCGCTGTACGGGGCTCGTAGGGGCGTTTAGGGGCGCTTGGGAGGGTGCTTGTTGGACCGCTTGTAAGGGGCCGTTGTCGATCGGTTGCGTACCCTGTCCTAGCTCGCCCAGCCTCAAAGCCCTGTTGTCCAGCATTCTTGTGATGCCGTGTGCGGCACCGCCGAACAGGCCGCCTACCCCTGCCGCCATTGCCACGTTCAAGGCGTACTGGCTGGCAGAATATGGTTGCTTGCAGCGCGACAATCAAGCTGAGAACGGCGCGTCAATCAGGATGAGAATGCCGCT
>JACVZY010000001.1 GCA_014654705.1 Ignavibacteria bacterium | reverse complement strand
TCTTCTATCACGATTATCTGGGCAATCCAGTTTTAACTTTTAATTGGCATTTTTAATGGTTTTTTGTGCGTTACGGTATTACAACTTTACTGCTATGCCCGCATACCACGCCGCACCGCGTGTCCCGAAGGGCGCGACGCGAGAATACGAAAACAATCCAAAATACGTGTTAGCAAAATCCTGTACAGGCGGAAAGGTGTTGAAAATATTATTGCCACCGACCGAAAGCGTTATTGCGCCGAGCGTGTACGATACGTTTGCGTCGGCAACCCACGCTGCGGGAAGCGTTTCGTCGGGTCCGAACAGATTCACGCTTTGCACCTCGCCGAAGCGCGTGGCACGAGCAAGCACAGCAAAGTCGCCAATGGTGTACCGCGCCGAAACGATGAATTTATTTGCCGGACGCGCATTCTCAATCCACGAGCGTTCTTGTTTGTTAAAAAGGTCGCTTGCGCCGATGCTTGCAGGCTTGCGAATGTCGCCCACAATTACCGTTTCCGTGAAATTTGCTATGCCCGTAAGTGCAAGCGTTCCCTCGCCAATCGGCAGTGCGTAATCCAGCACCACGTCCAAGCCGCGTGTGCGTGTGTCAATCGCGTTGGTGAGAAATTGCACCGTGTTCACATCGGGAAGACCCCGTAAAGCAGCATCAACGCTGGGAATATCGCCCCGCGAAAGCTGACCCGAAGCAACAATGCGGTTTGTGACGTTGATAAGGTAGGCATCTGCCGTGAGCGTCAGGCGCTCAAACGGTTCTACGGTCAAGCCGAGGCTGTACGACACCGATGTTTCCGCTTTTAATCTTTCAATACCGAGTGCTTGCGCGACGTTGGAGGTATTATTGAACACGCCGGAATTGACGGGACGATTTGCCACGAAAATGGTCGTGATTTTATTCGTGTAGGTTTGTTGCAGCGTCGGAGCGCGGAAGCCTGATTGCACAGCGCCGCGCAGGGCAACAACATCGGCAAATTTGTACCGCGCGGTGATTTTACCACTCAGATTTGTACCGAAATCGCTGTAATTCTCAAAGCGTCCGGCAGCGCCGAGCAGAAAATCTTTGGTGAAATTCAGTTCTGCATCCGTGAATGCGCCAATGTTGATGCGCGACCACGCGCCGGCATTTTGCGGCTGATAGCCCGGAAAACCCTGCGAGCCGGAGCGAAAATCGGTATTGCGTCCGTAGTTCTGCCACGAAGCCTCTTCGCCCGCACGAATGCCATAGCGCTCTTGCCGCACCTCTGCACCAAAGGCGGCGTTGAGCGATTCAGCAAAACCAAGTTCTTTGAAGAGTTTCGAGGTTTCCAGTCGAAGATTCGTTTGCCCCGAACTTGTACCACCCGCATCAAAACTGGTTTGGCGGCTGTTTCGGTTAGAAGCATTGATGGTATTTTGTACGCCGAAATCAAACGTATTGCTGCCGTTGGATGCACTTATGTCGTAGTTCCAGCCTGCATTCGCGCCGCGAAGCCCGATGGTAAGGGCGTTGTCGAAGATATTGGTAACGATAAGCGGCAAATACCCGTTGGGGAAAATGGCGGTATTGCTCACATCGGCATCGGCGGGGAAGCGGTAAAAGGCAGTTGCGTCGCCGTTGCGAAGATTGCCGCTTGCGAAGGCGTACAGTTCAAGGTTGGGTGCAAGCGGCTTTGCGGCATTGACAAAGAGCGTGAAATTGCGCTGGCGCGAATCGCCGATACGCTGCACGTTGTCGCGGTTAAAACCGTTTTGCTGAATAAGCCGTGCATCTTCGACGGAATCGGCTCTGGTACTATACTCGCCGTTAAAACCAATATCACCGAAATTGAACAAATTACCGCGATAGACATTGCCCGTCCAGCGTCCGACGCGGTTGGTAGGTTCGCGGTGTCGCCATTCGGCGGTGATATTCACAAAGCCGTCGTCGCCAAGTTTGAAGCCGTAGTTTGCGTCAAGCCGAATGTTCTGTCCATCGCCGCGCGAAGTCAAACCGCCGAGTGCTGAAACGTTTAGTTCATTAGTGCTGGATTTCAGAACAAAGTTCAAAATGCCGGCAATAGCATCTGAGCCGTATTGCGCCGCCGCACCGTCCCGCAGAACCTCAACGCGCTCAACCGCCGCAACGGGAATCGTGTTCACATCCACCGCCGAAACGCCCTGTCCGACGTTATCGCCGAAGTGCGTGAGTGCGCTGGTGTGGCGGCGTTTGCCATTGACCAGCACGAGCGTTTGGTCAGCACCCAAGCCGCGAAGCGAGGCAAAATCTACATGGTCGTTGCCGTCGGTTTGCGTTTGCGTAACCGAATGAAACGACGGAGCGACAAAGTGCAAAGTCTGGCTAATTTCGGGCTGCCCCAATTTGCCGACCACCTCCAACGGCACAATATCCACCGGAACAGGCGTTGCAATCTTTGTAAAACCGCCGCCCGACCGCGAACCGACGACCACAACGCGTTCCGAGAGAATGATATCTTCTTCGAGAGCAATGTCCAACGTCGTGGGCGCATCGGCTGCGACGGTAACGGTCTTTTCAAAGGGTTTGGCACCGATAAGTTTTGCGGTGAGTTTGTACGTGCCTGCGGGTACTGAGAGTGTGTATGCGCCTGCGGCATTGGTGATTGCGCCCAATCGGGAAGCCGTGCCGGATAGCTGAATGCTCACACCTGAAATTGGTTTTTTTGCTTCACCAAAGGTGGCAGTGCCTTGCAAACGGCTTTGAGACTGAGCGTGAAGCGCAGCAGCAAGGATAAGGCTGAACATTGCCATGCTTGCACGGCGGAAAATGGTGGTGAAAGAGGAAGAAAAACGAAACATAGTGTATATGGTACAGTGAAACAAAAGAATTATCCTTGGAGATGAGGAGCCGGGCGGATTTGAACCGCCGTGAAGAGTTTTGCAGACTCCCGCCTCACCGCTCGACCACGGCTCCGAAATGAAATTTTTATGATATTCGTGAAGGTTTGCTCAAAAAAAAAAAGCCATCCGCCTGAAGACTGGCGAATGGCTTGAGAATAAATAGTCTAATCGGTATCTATTCACACCTTCGCACCATCACGCCAGCGCAGCAGCAAACGGGCATACACATTTGCATCATGCGGCAGGGCATCATGTAAACGGGCATTACAGCGAAAGTGCTAAAATGCAAGCTATGGAGGGGGGTGTGGGGCATTACTGTGTAAAAAAATGTCTGAAACAAATTGCTTTTTTAACGAGTTCTAACGTAGTGCATTTTTTTCGGAAAAGCAAATTTTTCTTTGCATCGTGCCGTAGAACTCTCGTAAATGCTGGTTTACAAGCGTTGTTATCAAATAAACCTGTTGTTTCGCAAATTGAATTTTTAGCAAGCTGAACTTACGGAGTGTCAGTAGGGTGCAAATTGCTCCGCTTTCTGCTGTATCCAAAATAAATCACCAAACCTATCACGAGCCAAATAATGAGCCGCAGCCACGTATCGGCGGGCAGTGCAGCCATCATCGTGCCACAGCTCAGAATACCCAAAATCGGGATGAGTGGTACCCACGGCGTACGGAAAGCGCGAGGAGCGTTAGGTTCTTTTTTGCGTAAAATGAGGACTCCGATGCAGACCATCACAAACGCCAGCAGTGTTCCGATACTCGTCATCTCGCCCACAACCCGTATGGGAACAAGTCCCGCGAAGAGCGAAATAAACAAGCCGAGCACGATGTTGGATTTGTATGGCGTTTGGAAGCGCGGATGCACTTCCGAGAAGATTTTGGGCAAAAGTCCGTCGCGGCTCATCGAGAAAAACACGCGCGATTGCCCCAGCAAATCCACCATGATGACCGACGTATAACCAAAAAGAATCGCAAGAATAATCGCTTGCCCAAGCCAGTTGTAGGGCGTTTTGTCAATCGCAATGGCGACGGGCGCAGCGCTGTTTTTGAACTCGGTGTAGTTAGCAATGCCCAAAAGCACGTGTCCGAAAAGGGCATACAGAATCGTGCAAATAATCAGCGAACCGATAATCCCAATCGGCATATCACGCTTGGGATTTTTTGCTTCTTGCGACATCGTGGCGACAATATCAAAACCCGTGAACATGAAAAACACCACGCCCGCACCTCGCAGAACACCGCTCCAGCCAAATTCGCCAAACGTACCCGTATTTTGGGGGATGTAGGGCTGATAGTTAGCAGGATTGATGAATTGCCAGCCAAGACCGATAAACAGCAGTACCACGCTCACTTTGAGCGCAACAACGACCGTCGTGTAGAGTGCCGAGCCTTTTACGCCGCGAATGATGATGGCGGTGATGACAAGAACGATAATCATTGCCGGAAGGTTGATTATGCCGGAAACGGTTGTGCCGTCTTGCAGCGTGGCACTTTCAAAAGGGGAAAAGGCAAGTTGGTACGGCAGCACGAGATTATACTTTGCCAGAAAGCGCGTGAGATATTGCGACCAGCTGATCGCCACCGTTGCCGCGCCGACGGAGTATTCCAGCACTAAATCCCAGCCGATAATCCACGCAAAAAATTCGCCAAGTGTTGCGTAGGAGTACGTGTAGGCACTGCCTGCAACCGGAACCATCGAAGCAAATTCTGCATAACAAAGTGCGCTGAAAACGCATCCAAGCGCTGCCACGCCGAGCGAAAGCGTGACGGCAGGACCGGAATTATTTGAGGCGGCAATACCTGTGAGCGAAAAAAGCCCCGCACCGATAATCACGCCCACGCCAATAGCGACGAGGTTTGTGGCAGTAAGTGTGCGCTTGAGTGTATGTGTGCCAGTCTCGTTGGCTTCGGTGATGAGTTGAGCAAGGGGTTTGGTGTGGAACATATTCGTTGAATTTGTGATGGAAAGTATTGCTTTACACTTTAGAAATGGACTGTATTGCTTTGCCGAGTCATTGAGGTGTTGCACTAAAAGGTGAAGTGTTGTGCAGGAAAATGTAAACAGTAAGAGAAATTCACGATACAAGTAGGGTATTTAGGTTATTGCTGAGGAGATTTTCAAAAATTAGCTTGCAAATTCCCGATTGTGCTACACAATCGTACGCAAATGAGCAACGGCTTTGCGGAGTGTGTAAGAATTTGCTAGCGAATTGTCAATATCCCAGTACTGTTCTACGAACGGCAGCATCGCAACATTGTACTCTTTAGATTTCTGCGCCGTGCCGTTAACCTCAAGTTGTGTGCGCAGTTCTTTGTTTTTTGACTGGGGCGCAAGTTCCTTCATAATAAACAAGCTGGGTTTGTAGGGCGTTGTAATTTCACCTTTCTCGGCAAAACGCTTCTTTTCGGCTTGAAAAAAGGGAATAGAGGATACAGGAATACGCAAATACGTGGCAAAACCTTCGCGGTCAGCCAGAAGCCACGATTCTGCCTCGTCTTTGGCTATACGAAGAAAAAAATGAGGATGTTTTTCTTGTTTCTGTAATACGCTTTTTAACAATTCAACAGGGCAGTTCGTATCAGCATCCAAAATCATTACCACTGGCTGAAAAGCCGCTAGAGCATTGAATTGCGGAATACGTTGCTTGATTTGACCACCGCGAATTGGTTCTTCTCGCTCCACGACAACAGATGAACCGCACGTGTATGCCAAAAGCCGCCTTCCAACAGCCCGCGTCACGGCATCTTCCCCAACCAGAATTACGGAAATTGGCGGCATAGAATACTCTCAATCAAAAAGATGTGGAAGAGTATTCAAACTCGTAATATTTTCCGGCGCGACCATTGGTAACACCGCTTCGCCGACCGTAAAACCAGATTGGAGGTATTGCCGCACACCTTCAATGTCTGACGCAACGCGGGCTGTAGAGCCTTCTTTTTCGGCAATAACCAAAATCACTTCTTCAGCGCCAATTCCTTGATTGTTCAACAAATCATGGCTGTGCGTTGTGAGAATGACTTGACGCTTGCGTTGCTTGCGACGTTGGATACGGGCGATAACCTGTGGCAATTCCCGCACGATTGCTGCATGGAGATACAATTCCGGCTCTTCCAGCAATACCGTTTCCTTGCTGTCCAGCAACGCCCACAGGAAGCCGATTAAACGCAAGGTACCATCGGAGAATTGCTGTTCCTGCTGCTTTGCACCATACCCACGCCACGTATTATAGCGGGCTTGCAGGTGAGGAATGCCTTTTTTGGGGTCTTTAACAAAGTTAAGTTCTCGAAACTGAGGAACGGCGAGGCGAAGAACTTCGTTCATTACTTTGAAATAGGACTCGCGTGTTTTTTTATTCGTCAGTTCCATGCGGTCAAGAATATTCCGTCCGTAAAAATCTTCTTTACCCGCCGTGAGGAAGTACGAATCAGCATCTCGTATAAGTTGCGGCACGACGTGAAGATACTCCATATCACGAAAAAAGTGAAAAATTTCTCGAAAATCACGATTTGCTGTCGCCTGCTCAAGCGACGTTACTTTCAAGGTTTCACTGTCTTCGCTTGATAGATCGTCAGCAGAGCGTCTAAAAATCTCTTCACCGTTTTTCATAACAGCTTCTTCGACAATCGTTGCTTCAAGAGGGCGAACCCCGCCACCTTGACCCTGAAAAGCAACTCGGTACATAAAAGAATCACCCCTGTCGTCGGTGTCCTTGTCAGTGAGATGAATTTCAATGGCTACATGGGATTTTGCACGTGCCGACAAGCATCGAATCTTAGGAACACCACCACGCTCGCCCACTGCGTATTGTAAACCGCCAGACTGCTTGGCAATATCACGCACAAAGCGCAGTGCATCAAGCAAGTTCGATTTTCCGGACGCATTTGCGCCGACAATAAATGTGCGGTCAGCAAAGGAAACATCCAAGTCTTGGAAGTTTTTCCAGTTGGTAAGTTTGAGACGGTGAATTTTCATGATACAATCGAATAATTATGGACTGCTATAACGTAAAATCAGGGAAGGGTATTATTTTATTGTACTCTCAATAAGCATAATTTTCTGCAATTTTTAAGATTTTTTCTCGAAAGCAGACAACTTTTTACATTCCTTACCTACTTCCTAAAAATACCCATTTTTCTTCCTGTCTTCCATCGCCGCTTCCGAAACACGGTCATCCATGCGGGTTTCGCCGCGCTCGCTTGTGCGCGATGCCGTTATTTCGCGGATAATGTCGTTCAGTGTGGTCGCGCTTGATTCCACTGCCGCCGTGCAGGTCATATCGCCGACCGTGCGGTAGCGGACGCGCTTCCGAGACACAACGTCGCTTTCGTCGGGCGTGATAAATTCCGACCATGCCACAAGCTGCCCCTTGTATTCCAAACATTCGCGGTCGTGGGCAAAATAGATGCTTGGCAGGGCAATGTTTTCGCGCTGAATGTAGTTCCATATGTCCAGTTCCGTCCAGTTGCTTATCGGGAAGACCCGTACATTCTCGCCTTGGTGGATTTTGCCGTTGAAGATATTCCAGAGTTCGGGGCGTTGGAGTTTCGGTTCCCACTGCCCAAATTCATCACGCACCGAGAAAATACGCTCTTTGGCGCGAGCTTTTTCTTCATCGCGCCGTGCTCCACCAATGCAGGCATCAAAACGAAATTCCTCAATCGTTTCTAAGAGCGTATGCGATTGAAGTGCGTTGCGGCTGGCAAATTTTCCCTTCGGTTCGGAAAGATTCTTTGCTTTGATGGTATCTTCCAGGTGGCGCACAATCAGCTTTTCACCAATGCGCTCGGCAAGGTTATCGCGGAAAGATAAGGCTTCGGGGAAGTTATGTCCGGTGTCGATATGCACCAGCGGAAACGGAAATTTACCCGGACGAAACGCCTTGAGCGCAAGATGTACCAGCGTTATCGAGTCTTTGCCGCCGGAAAAGAGCAGCGCGGGGCGCTCGAACTGTCCGGCAACTTCGCGGAAAATGTAGATTGCTTCGGCTTCCAAAGCGTCGAGGTAATCGAAGGAGCGTGGTTGCATAGTCGTTATCAAGAAAGAAGGTGAATAGTGTGATTGGTTGCATCAAGGATGCCAAAATCCGATGTGAAAATGTTCTGCCAAATATGTTGCAATGACCATTTTCTCATCAGAGAACATATAGGCTCCAATAGCTTTGAAACCGTTTGGGATTACAGAATCTCTTGGCAATATCAGTACAGGACACCCTTGATTTTCTTCTCCGATGAGTTCAATAATTGCCGATCGAGGTCTTGGAAAATCAACATAGCGTATATCAATCAGGGTACGCAGGTCGGGATAATAATGCAAGACACCTTCGATCATCGCACAGTGAGGGCAGTAGAACAGACGAGCATCACTAATGTTGGCATCGGTAAAATTAGGTTTCAAGAGAAAAAGTATTGGTTGCATTGTATATCGAATGAGATGAGTAAAAGGAATGAAGCGATTCTGCTACGGAACAACAGCCGTAATTTCAATTTCTATTTTGATTGCAGTATTGGTGAGTGGTGAGCAAATAACAGTGCAGGTGGGGAGAATATGCTCAAAATATTTGCGTATAGTGGGCCAGCACAATTCAAACTCGTTGGGGTTCGGTACGATGTAAAGCACACGCACTACGTCCTCAAGGCTTGCTCCTGCTTGCTCCAACGCATACTGAATGTTTTTGAAACATTGTTCGGTTTGCTCAATAATATCGGTCGAAATAGTCGTTGTCGAGTAGTCGTAGCCTGTACAGCCTGACACATAGACGGTTTTGTCCACTACTACGGCTCTGGAAAATGCCACCTCTTTTTCAAAAATTGAGTTGGTGCTGATGCGTGTTTTTTTCATGTGCCTTGCTCGAAAGTATAGTAAAAATGTTGATGATTTGACTATTTATGCCGTTGTTGCAAAAGCGCCCAGGTAATCGAAAGAGTGTGGGTTCATTGAGTAGTTATTCTTTTGAAAGTGTCCAAAGATCGTTGCTATACCGAAAGTCGGGCTGGTTCGGTGTGCCGCCGTATTTTCCACCGGTCATAAAGATTTTTCCTTTGTGAACTGTCGCTGCAATGCCGCCTCGCGGTGTCCAGGGCGCATTCTCACCTTTCCAGTTCTTGCCGTCTGCGCTGACGAGAACTTGGCTTGAAAACTGTCCGTTTCTATTGCAACCCAAAAGCCAAATTTTTTCGTCAAAGACTACCGCCGCATAGCCAAAGATGTTTTCGCCTTTGACGATTGCGTCGGTTTCTTGCGTCCAGTTCAGCGCGTCGGTAGATGACCACACGTCATTGTCAAGCAGGTAGAGCTTGCCTTTGAGCGTTACTATCTGGCTGCCGCTTCGTTTGCCAAAGAGCAAGTCGTCTTTTTGCTTACTCCAATGTATGCCGTCCGACGAGTTCCATATATCCGAATAAGATGTTTGCTTGTCCTCGCCACCGATAATCCAAATTTGATTATCAAAAACAAAAGGATGGTAGAAAAATCGCGGTGGAAGATTGCTTTGCTTTGCGATAATTGTCCACTGTTTTCGGTCATCTGTCCGATAGATTTCACTTGTGAATTGAAAGCGTTCGATATTTCCTTCAAAATGCCCCAGCCCATAGAAAGCATCGTGGAACTGGACATAGTCCAAAAACGCGAGATTGAAAATTGCATTAGGTAGTGAAGATTTTGTCCACCGAATACCATCGGTTGAGAACCAATTTCCATCCGGATGCAACGTCCAGAGGGTATCGTTGTGGCTAAACATTTGGAAATTATAGCTTTTCTTCCACGGCGCGTTTTCTAAGACTTTCGTCCATTTGTACGATGCTCCTGTAGTCGTCAGTGCTGTGCTTGGCTTCGTGGTACTATTCGTTGTCGGCGTATTGGGCGTTTGCAATAAAGCAACAAAAGCAAGTAAGGAGATAATGTACAGCATATTCACCATCCCGTGCGAATGTTATGAAAAAGAGAGTAGATTGCTCTTTTGACGCACAGAATACTGAAGTGTTTCGGAAGTTTGTTGCTGCTCAAAACCGATACCCAATTCCAATCGTGGGAATATACGTCGTCTTACCATTGATTGCATCGAAATATATCGGTGCAACTAAAAGCCAGCGCTTATAGCCGAGTGTCGGACCAAAGCCCATTGTAGGGCGCACTGCATCACCAAACTGCAACCGTAGCGACGGCGACACATTCAGCGACAGCGACCAATCACTATATTTCCACGTCAATCCCGGTCCGCCAAAATGTGCAAAGAGCGCACCCTGTGCTGCAAGCGGGTTATAGCCGTAACTCACGCCCACTTGCCCTGTGAGGATAAGCGGGGTGAGTGTAACGGAACTGTCTTGATTTGGCGCGGTTTGCAAAGAATTTACCTGTGCAAAACCTTTGTTCCAAACAGCACAAACTAGAAATGTAATAAAAAGAACATGTCGCAGAATCCACATTATTTCAAGCCTCCCAAAATATCCTCAAAGGTCAAGGAAAGGTAGTAGATTCCGCCGATGTTCGGACCGCCGATATACTGCAAGTATCGCGTGTTAAGCACATTCGAGCCACCAAGTTTTGCCGATAATTTGAGTTGTGGAACGCGGTAGGTGATTTGCGCATCAAGTGTGCCGTAGGCAGGAACAGTGCCGTTGCCAAGCTGCGAAAGCCATTGGAACTCGCTTTGCCAGTGATACGCAATGTTGAAGCCGAAATTAGGCAACACTTCGCGGTTGCCGAAACTGAGATTGACCATCCATTTCGGCGTGTTGAAGGGCGTTTCGAGATTTAAGTCACGCCGGTCAATCCGCTCCAATTCTGCATAGCTCACGTTTGCGGTCAAATTAAAGCGCTCAATGATGTTGTAATTCACACCCAGCGAAGCGCCGTAGCTGTAATACTTACTTTTGGCATTTGTCCACATCCGGTAGCGGGTTTGCTGCGAGAGATTGGCAATTTGGAAAATCGTTGCATCCACGCCGTTTGTAACGCTCTCACCGATTTTGCCCGTTTTCGGTACGGCTATTTCGATTTGGTCAATAAAATTGCTGTAAATCGTGTAATAGGCATCGAGGTCAATAAAGACGCGGTTCTCGAAGAACGAGCCTTTGTAACCGAAGTCAAACGCATTCACTTCTTCGGGCTGAATGTAGGTGTAATCGTTCACCGTGAGCAATCCTTTATTGTCAATCGCGGCTTGTGTGGCAGTTTTTCCTCTGTTGACATCTGCCGTGATTGCGGCTTGGAATCTATCTACAGTCGAGCGCACATAGGAATTTTCAAAATAGCCGAAGCGTTTTGTCAGAATATCCAAACCGC
This sequence comes from Ignavibacteria bacterium, assembly GCA_014654705.1. Taxonomy (GTDB): domain Bacteria; phylum Bacteroidota; class Ignavibacteria; order Kapaibacteriales; family UBA4661; genus PH2015. The sequence goes on along the minus strand of JACVZY010000001.1, from coordinate 98,858 downwards.
CGTAGCGAATAATTCCACCGTTATTCACCGTCGAAAAGCCCTCAAAGAGCGTTGGGAAGCGGAAGCCGTTTTGATATGATGCGCGGAAGTTGTGGTCGTTCTCCAGCGTAAAGACTGCAGCAACACGCGGATTAAATTTTGCATCGAAATACTGATTTTTCTCAATGCGTCCCGATGCAATCAATTTCAGATTGTCATTGAAAAGCCGTTTGGTGATTTGCGCAAAACCGCCGTAGTTGTAGTTGTAGAGCAGTTTGTAGGGGTCGCTTGCGTCGGGGTTGGTGAAACTATTGCCTTCAGGCTTCACGACGAAATTCCGATAATTGCCGCCGACAAGCACATCCGCCACACCTCCAAGCAAACTCGAAAGGTCGTATTGTCCTTCAATTTGGTACATCTGGTTTTGCATAATGAGTTGCCCGCCGATGTCCCAGTTATTGATGAGCGCCAGTTCGCGGATTTTTGCGTCGAAGGCGGATGTGCCGGGTTGCAAGCGTCCGTTGTCGGCGGAAGCACGGGCGGCGCGGTGGCGGTCGGCAAGTGCCAGTGTGGATGCGCCATTGAAGGCTGTTGAATAATCCGCATACCAACGGTCGTCGGATTTGAATGCCTTATCAACATTTTCGCCAATCGGACGAAGGTTGTAAGAACGGTCAGTATTTTCGAGTGTCCAGTACGCTTTTACGAAAAAATTCGCACCTTTCAGGTCGAAAGCGTGTTGCTGAATTTGGTAATCCGTGAGGCGGATCCGATTGCCACGCTGATAAATCGCATCCGATGTGCCAAAACGGTAGGTGTAGGAAGCAGTCAGGTTTTCCGTGATGTTGTAGTACAAGCCCGCATCCGCCTTGATGTTGCGCGTGCGGTAGTCGTCCGTCACGAGGTCTTTTTCAAAGTATCCGGTGCGGCGAACTTCGTAGCGTTTGCCTTCCAACGTGAGGGTGCGGCGATTGTTGTTCTCGTTGCCGTAAGAATTAAGCGGGTCGCGGGCGGGATTGTCTGCGCCCAAAAGCCCTGTGGAAGCGTTTGCGTTGGGGTTCAACTCTTGCGGATTTGTCGCAATCCAGTCCGTACCTTGCGAAAATCCAGCGTTAATTTTGAAGGCAAAACGATTGTCAAAAGCAGCAGCAAAGCGGATAGCGCTTTCGGTGAGCAAACTCAACGGATGGTCGCGTCCGTCCACGTGGTTTACGCCTGTTTTTTGGTAAAGGCTGAGACCTTGATAAATAAACGGGCTTTTGGTTGTGATGTTGGCAACGCCGTTGAGCGCATTCATACCGTAGAGCGCTGAAGATGCGCCATGTACGATTTCCACGCTTTCCACGTCCAATTCGGTCGGTCCGGCGGTATTCGCAATCGAAACGCCTAAGCCCGGCGCTTGCGTATCTACGCCGTCCACGAGTTGCAGAAATCGAGGATTAGTGGTGTTTGTGAAGCCGCGCGTATTCGGCACTTTGAAGCCCAGACTGAGCGTGGTAAACTGTACACCCTTGATTGCTTCCAAAGCGTCGTAGAAGCTCGGTGCGGGTGAGTCTTTGATAGAAAGCAAGTCTAGTTTTTCAATCGCAACGGGCGATTTGGCAACAGATTCTTCGACCTTCGAGGCAGAGACGACGACCTTTTCACCGATAAAAACGGACTGCTTGAGTTGAATGGAAATTGGCTCGTCGGCATTTATAATCATGCGCTCTTGCTTGGCAAAGCCGATGCGCGAAAAGGTGAGTGTAAGCGGAAAGGGAAGGTTGGTTTGAAGGGAAAATTTTCCATCGCCTGTGGAAACAGTGCCACTCGGTGTTCCGCTTGCGGTTTCTTTGATGCGAATGCTCACGCCGCCAAGCAATGCGCCGGTTTCTTTGTCGGTGATGCTGCCCGAAATGCGCTTTGTTTCTTGGGCGTTGGCACGATGAATCATTCCCAAAGGAAGAAGAAAAAGCAGCAAGAGAAAGGCAGTGGCGAAGCGGTGTGGCGAATGTTTCGCTTGCTGAAGCTGCGCAATGGTATTTTGTTGCGGTTTTGCGCTCTGAGTAGGCGTTACGGGCGTTTGCTGGGTGAGAGAAGGCACATTTGATGGCACGATGGAGCTTGTGCGAATAGAGTTCGTGCGGGTTGTAATGATGTTGGATTGTATGCGTTTCATAAATGCTTGAGAAAAATTGAGAAAATGTTATTGACTATGCGGCTCGGTTGCCGCCGTTGAAAATGATGTACTACCGTGCAAGCCACATTCTTTCTTGCTTGCGTCTTCCCACCACCAGCGACCGGAGCGAAACGATTCACCCTCGCGGATAGCGCGTGTACACGGCGCACAGCCGATACTGACAAAACCCTTGTCGTGGAGCGGGTTGTAGGGAATATTGTTGGCGCGAATAAAATCTTTGGTTTGAGTGTGTGTCCAATCAAAAAGCGGATGCACTTTTACCAGTTCACGCTTTGCATCCCATTCCACAGAGCGCATCGTGGAGCGGTTCTCGGATTGTTCGGCACGAATACCGGTTACCCAACATCGCATTCGCTCCAGTGCGCGGTCTAGGGGTTCGATTTTGCGAATGGCACAACATTCTTGGCGGTTTTCTACGGATTCGTAGAAGCTGAATGAACCTTTGGTCGTCATCATGTCCTCAACTCTTTGGGTGTTAGGAAAAAAAGTTTCGATAGGTTTTTTGTATTTGTCGAGCGTTTGTTGCCATGTGGAATAGGTCTCGTTAAACATTCGTCCCGTGTCGAGTGTGAAAACGCGAATGGGCAAATCCTCAGCAAAAATCAGATGTGTGAGCGCTTGGTCTTCTAGTCCGAAGCTGGTGGAAAAAGCAATCTCTCCGGCAAAGTGCTCCGCGATGATTGCGAGCGCACGAGCTGCTGATGTGCCGTGCAGTTCATCAGCCAGTGTCAGTGCGGCTTCTGAGCTAAGAGTGGGAAAGGGATGTGTAGCCATAGTAGGTAAAAAAGAATGATTGGAAGCAAGGATTAGTGCGCCTTCCAGGCGCAGACGACAGACGGCTTCAGCGTTGAGCATGGGTTTGTGCGATGAAATAATAAAAGTGATTGTGTTTAACTACTTGTGTTCAAGCAAATGAAATGACTCAAAAACGGCTACCAAACAGGAATGCCAAACGACCGCAAAATCGTCCGCAGACTAAGCACAATGACGAGCACTCCAACAATTATCAGCCCTTTGCGCTTCGGAATACGATTGCCAATCATCACCGAAAACGGCGCTGCAAGCATACTGCCTGCAACGACACCCGCCACAATCAGCCAGTGATGAAAGCCCAAAAGCAGCACAAACGTTATTGTGCTCGTGGTAGCAACAACGAATTTTGCCAGATGCGCCGAACCAATCGCATAGCGCACATCGCGCCCTAATGCAACAAGCGAACTCGTTACAATAGCGCCCCAGCCACCGCCGCCAATAGAATCGAAAAAACTGCCCACAAAGCCTACTGCCGGGATGAGACGGATGTTTTTTTTCGGGCGAATTGTTCGTGAAACCAGAGCGCGTCGGATAACGATAACGCCCAGCGAAAGCGTGTAGAGCGCCACAAGCGGCTTGACGACACTAAGCTGCTCTTTGCTCACAAACGACAGCAGACTTGCACCCAAGATTGCACCAATAATTCCGGCAAGAACAAGCAATTTGAAGAGCGTAAAATTGATGTTCTTGTGGTGGTAATATGATACCGATGCCGTTCCCGCCGCAAATACTTCTGCGGTGTGCAAGGTTGCACTGGCAATGGCAGGCGAAATACCCATTGCCATCAGAAACGAAGTCGTCGTGGGACCGTATGCCATGCCGAACGCGCCATCAATCATTTGCGCCAGAAAGCCAATGCCAATGTACGTCAGCACTTGCACGTCGATTTGCACCGCCAAACCGCTTGCATACTCGCTTACAGCCTCTGTGGGAACAAGTTGAAAAAGCAAATGTCCCAAAAACATGAGCGTCAGCACAAACACTCCCGAAATGCCGATGGTAAGCGGTGTCCAGCGCAAGCGCAGGCTACCCGCTTCCACACTCAAACTCTTGCTCCCACTTGACAAAGGGGGAAGCCAAAGACTGGGGGATTCCTCCACAAGTGCCGCCGTTACTTCGTTCATACGCTGTACTTTCTCAGCAAAAGAGCCGTCAAGCCTGCCGCGAATAACAGCAAGGTTTTGCAAGGTTTGGTGGATGTCGCTTGGAATCACGTCGTTCAGAATTTCCTTCAAGCGTTTGCCAAGCGTGGGGGATTTTCCATTGGTAGAAATCGCAATTTTCAAATCGCCTTTTTGTACGATGGATGAAAGGTAGAAGTCGCATAAATCGGGTGTATCGGCAACGTTCACGAGCAGGCGGCGTTCGCGGGCGAGACGGCGAATGTCGTGATGCAGCGCTTTGTCGTCCGTGGCGGCAATGACAAAATCGTGATTGTCGAGGTCGCTTTCGCGGAAGACTCTTTCCACCAGCCGCACGTTTGCTTTATCCGCAGCCAAAGCGCGAAGGTTCGGCAATATCTCCCGCGCAACGAGTGTTATCGGGGTTTGCGGGCTGTTTGCCAAGACGGCACTTAATTTTTCCAACCCCACCGCGCCACCACCTACGATGAGGAGGCGGAATTGCTCCAGCTTTACGAACATCGGGAAAAGAGTGTTTGCTGCCAGTACAGTGGGCTTTGCACATTCCGCAGATTCGTTTGGGCTATGTTTTTTTTCTGTCAGCTCGTCGTGGAAAGAAGTCTCTGCGACTTCGGACGACAAAATCAAATCCCCAAAAGGATTGACCGATGCACCGACGATATGATGGAAACTGCTCATGGTTACTGCGTTATACCATGGGATACGACATTTTTTTCATGGTGGCACAGACATTCTTGTCTGTGAGGTTTGAAGCGGTGTTCGGGAATTCACAGACAGGAATGTCTGTGCCACCAAAGCTGATACTCAAACTGGTTGTGAAATTTTGTCGTACACCAAGGGAGTTGAGGGTGAACGTGTATTGTTATGCGTGAAAATCTTTACCGTGTTTTGTTGCTTTGACGTAGCCCGCTGAAATCACATAATCCCCAAACCGCTCGCCAAGGGCGCGATAGCGCGCATAGCGGCGGATTATCGGGGTCAATTCGGCAAGGATTTCTTCTTCGTTCAGCATTTCTTTGTAGAGTTTATTTAATCGGTCTCCTGCGAAGCCAGCACCCAAGTACAAATTATATCTGCCGGGTGCACGCCCTATAAAACCTATCTCGCCGAGGTACGGGCGAGCGCAACCATTAGGGCAGCCCGTCATGCGAATCACAATTGCATCATCTTGCAAGCCGGATTCCTTGATGACAACATCCAATTTGTCAATAAGTGAGGGCAAGTAACGCTCTGCTTCGGCAAAGGCAAGTGCGCAGGAGTTCAGCGCCACGCACGCCAGCGAGTTGCGCCGAAGCGCCGTCGTTGCTTGGTTGAGCGCTTGTTCTTCAACGGGAATATTGTAACGTGCAAACGTTGCATTCACAAGCGCCTTCAGTGACGAGCTGAGTCCGCAAATCATCAGGTTTTGGTTTCCGGTCAAGCGGAAGTCTGTTTGAATCGAATCAGGGTGCGCTTCGTTGTATGCCGCCAGCGCTGTTGCTATCTCGCGGAGCGCGGACTTGAGCTTGTATTTGGGGTTCGATTCCGAAGAATTTTTTACGCGCCCGCCTTCCACGAAGAGCGTCAAATTCCACAAGCCTTCAGCGTTTTGTTTCCAACCGTACACGTCGCCATTGGCAATAAATTTGTACGGTTTTGCTTCGCCAAGCTCGTATCCAAGCCGTTTGTGGAGTTCAGCTTTGAAATTTTCCAGCCCCATGCGGTCAATGGTATATTTCAACCGCGCTTGTTTCCGATTCGTGCGGTCGCCGTTGTCGCGCTGAATGAGCACGATTTTTTCGACAACATCCAGTATTTGTGCGGTCGGGGCAAATCCCAGCACGTCGGCAAGACGCGGATAGGTCTCCGGCATACCAAAGGTCGTGCCGAAGCCGCCGCCCGCAGCAACATTGAAGCCAAGTAAGTTCCCGTTTTCCTCAATCGCTATCAAGCCAATGTCGTTGGCAAATACGTCGGAATCGTTGTAAGGCGGTAGCGCGACGGCAATTTTGAATTTGCGCGGCAGATACGTTTTGCCGTAAATCGGCTCTACTTCTTGCTCCTCTTCCTTCGTGCCGCCCACAAGCTCACCGTCCAACCAGATTTCGTGGTATGCCGGAGTCTTGGGCGTAAAATGGTCGTGAATCTGTCGCGTTACCTCCAAAACTTGTTCGTGAACGGCGGATTCGTGTGGGTTTGGGTTGCACATCACGTTGCGCACCACGTCGCCACAGGCTGCAAGGCTATCCATCAGTGCGTCGTTGAAGGTTTTGATAGTCGTTTTGAGATTGCGCTTCAGAACGCCGTGCAGTTGGAACGCTTGTCTGGTGGTTAGTTTGAGCGTTTGATTCGCGTAACGGTCTGCCAAATCGTCCATCACGAGCCACTGGCGCGGCGTGGAAACTCCTCCGGCGAGGCGAACGCGAATCATAAAGGAGTGCAAGGGTTCCAGCTTTTGGCGTTTACGTTCGCTTTCAAGGTCACGGTCTGCCTGACGGTATGAGCCGTGCAAGCGGATAAGATTGTCGTCGTCGGGATGCAAAGCGCCCGTGATTTCGTTCTGAAGGCTTTCGGTAAGCGTTCCGCGCAGGTAATTACTGCGTTCTTTGATGTCTTCGACTTCGGTGCGTTGGTTTGCCATAGTGGATTACTTGACTGGGATTTGTTGGGAGTATTCTGATGACTGGGATTTTTTCGTTTTTTTAATACACGTCTTCCAGGTACCGACGCTGTTTTTTTAGTGACTTCACGTATTCGGCTGCTTTTTCGGGGCTTGTGCCGGATTCTTGCTGAACAATGAGTTTCAGAGCGGCTTCCACGTCGTGCGCCATTCGGTTTTTGTCGCCGCAAACGTAGAAGGATGCGCCGTTCTCCAGCCACGCGAAGATCTCTTTGCTGTTTGCCAAGAGTTTGTGCTGCACATAGAGCTTTTCCGCTTGGTCGCGGGAAAAAGCAACGTTGAGTTTGGTGAGAACGCCCTTTTTAAGCCATTGCTGCCACTCAGTTTGGTAGAGAAAATCAGTTGTAAAATGTGGATTACCGAAAAAAAGCCAGTTTTTGCCCGACGCGCCGTCATTAGCTCTGTCTTCCACAAAGGCGCGGAAGGGCGCAATACCTGTGCCGGGACCGACCATGATAATATCGGTTGCAGCGCTTTGCGGAAGTTTGAAGGCTTCATTGCGTTCCACAAATACCTTTACTTCGCCTTCCACGCCCACGCGGTCAGCCAAAAAGCACGATGCCAAGCCCTCTTTGCGTCGTCCACCCACTTCATAGCGTACTGCACCGACAGTAAGGTGTACTTCGTTTTCATGTTCTTTCAAGCTGGAAGCAATTGAGTACAGGCGCGGCGGGAGTTTGCGCAAAATGGCGGTGAGCGTTTCGGGTGTGTGCTGCGCGGGGAATGCACGAAGGAGATCGGCAACGTCGTGCCCGTACAAGTACGATTTGAGGCGGTCTGTGTCGGCGAGAATGGCAGTAAGTTCGCTGCTTTGGGCGTATTCGTTGTGCTTTGTGAGTGTTTCGCGGGTAAGCAGCGTCAATTCGACGTTCCGTGAGAGAATTTCCGCAAGCGTCGTTTCGCCTAAAGCCTCGCCCAGCGTCGCTGTGCTACTCAGTTGTGCGGCTTCCAAAACTTCTTCCACAAGACGCGGCGAATTTTCTGCCACCACACCCAAAGAATCACCTGCTTCATATACCAAACCTGCATCTTCGAGCGAAAATTCCAGATGAAATGTTTCTTTCTCGGAGCCGCGTCCATTGAGCTGAATTTTTTCCAAGAGCGGTGCGGGGAAGGGATTCTTTTTGGAGTATGGTGTCGTCTGCTGTGCAGAATCGTTTGCTGCGGTGCTGTACAAGTGCTTAGTGTGTCCGTTTGTACTATTTTTTGCAGCGCCAGATTTCTCCAAAAGTGCACTCACACTTGCTTCAATCCATGCTTCTGCGGAATCTTCAAAATCTACATCGCAATCCACACGAGGAACCAAGCGCTTTGCACCAAGATTTTCCAATTGAGCGTCGAAATCCGCTCCCGTTTTGCAAAAATGCAGATAACTTTTGTCGCCCAAAGCCAGAACGGAAAACGAGGTTTCATGCAATTTCGGGGCGCGTGGGCTGTGCAAATGTGCATAGACATCTTCCGCCGCAATCGGTGGTTCGCCCTCGCCGTGCGTGCTAACGACGACCAGCAAATTCCGCTCTTGCTTCAGGTTCTTGAGCGGGTACTCGCTCATATCGTGCAGGAGTGGCTTCAAACCATTCTTCCGTGCGTGTTCAGCGGCACGAAGGGCTATTTTTTTGCTGTTTCCGGTGTGGCTGCCGTAGAGAATAGTGAGCGGAAGGGCAGAAGCATCGGAAGGAGGCGTATTGTGCGTAAGTGGTGCGGCATTGAGTAAATGTTGTGCCGTGGGCAAGTGCTGTGCTGTCGTGCTGATACTTTCGGGTGTCGGCTGCGATGCTACTGCAAGCCCGTCGGCAAGTGGCTGCGGCTTCTTTGCCACAGCAAGTCCATAGCTGTAACCGCTCAACCACAAGAGTTGGTCGGGAGAAAGGGTATTCGTGATTTGCTGAAACCAATCGGCGTTTGTGTCGGGGAACGACGGTAAATGCTGGCTCATAGAGGAAAAATTTGAAAAAAGTAAAGTTGGTTGCAGAATGTTGCTGGAGTAGTTTTTATGCCCGAACACGCGAAGTCAATGCACTGCGCAGCCCGACGACCTCTCCCAGAACGATAATGCCCGGCGGCTCAACGCCAGCTTTATGAACAATGGAAACAATATCCGCGACCGTTCCCGTAACAACCTGTGAGTATGGCAGAGAGCCGCTCTGAATCACAGCTACGGGTAGATGGGCTTTGCCGTACTGCATAAAAACTTCAACAATCGCGGGCAATGTGCCCAATCCCATAAGCACAACGACCGTAGCGTTTGTTTGCGCAGCCGCATGGAGATCGCTTGAATACTTGCTTTCCGCCGTACTGCCTGTGATGACCCAAAAACTTTCGCTCGTGCCGCGATGCGTGAGGGGAATATTTTCCAAGCCCGCAACCCCGATAGCGCTGGAGATGCCGGGAATATAGTCTGCCGCAATACCACATTTTTCAGCGTATAACATTTCCTCAAAGCCGCGTCCGAACACAAAGGGGTCACCGCCTTTGAGTCGCACGACATGACCGTACGTGCAGGCATGACGCACGATAAGTTGGTTAATTTCATCTTGACTGATTGAAGGTATACCTTTGCGCTTGCCCACATAGATCGTAACGGCTTCGGGCTTGCAATACGTGAGAATATCAGCATTGGCGAGGGCATCGTACAGGACAACATCGGCTTGCTTAATAGCGTTCAGTGCTTTGATAGTCAAGAGTTCCGGGTCGCCGGGACCTGCACCGACGACGCTGAGTTTCGGTTTCGCAGGGAGTGATTCGCGGCGCAGTGATGCTTGCGGTGGTGGAAGCGTTTGAAGGATGTTAGTTGTAATAGTCATGATTTTTGGTAGAGTTAATTTTTCGGAATAAACAAAAACGCGGAATCACAGGAGAACTGTTGTTCTTCTGTGTAACTAAAAACTGTTGTTTGGGAGTGTTTTGGGAGGCTCTCTTTGGGAGGAGAAGCGTGCGCTTTTAGTTACACATGATTCGGCAGCAGCACATCATCATCATGCAGCAGCACATCATCATGGTAAAGCACATCGAACAGCAAAGCTGTGTTTGGCACATCATCAAAGCCATCATCGGGCTACGCTTGGTGGCGTTGCCGGACTTGCGGGGAGCAAGAAACGATGATATGATGAGTGAAAATGCCATTTGGGGGCGTTGGATTTGAGGAAAAATTGGTATCAAGAGCGGGCAAAAATAGCTATTCTTGACGCAACTAATGTAAGGAAGGAATTTGCGAAACGCAAGTTTTTATTTTTGTAGTGTCGGTAAGTTGTTGCTGAAAAAAGAAATAAAGGAATATGCTTTTTGCGTACTCCTAATGGTAAAATAATTCTTACACAATCTTGTATTCCTTGTTTCTACGATAAACTGTAATGGCAAAATAAATATTTTCTGTATCTGTTTTGGTTGGCGCAACCTATTGTAATTTGGGTCTGGCAAAATAAAATTGTCTAGAATTTTTGCAAAGCCCCGCATTTGTGGGTAATAGTTTGAAATCTCTTGTTCCGCAAGTCTTGATGTAGCAAGGGTTTTCATTCCCCTTTGCCTCGGTTGTTTGCGAAAGTTCTATTGTCAAAATCTTGTTATGAACAAAAAACAAAGAAACGTATGAAAAAAATAGGGCTGGTCGGTGGGATAAGCTGGGTTTCGACGATGGATTATTATCGGTTTATCAATGAAGGTGTTAACAAGAAACTGGGCGGCTTGCAGTTTGCCGAATGTGTTATTTATTCGTTGAACTTTGGTGATGTTCAAGCAAAAAGCTGGAACAATTCCTTTGATATATTGCTGAATGCTTGTGAAAGCCTGAAAAAAAGCGGCGTTGAGGCAATTGCGCTTTGTGCAAATACAGCTCACCGCGAAGCGGAACAACTACAAAAAAAAATTGCACTGCCCTTTATTCACATCGTGACTGCTACAGCTGGCGAGGTGCGGAAACAAGGGCTTCAGAAAGTCGGTTTGCTGGGCACAAAGGTCACAATGGAAATGGATTTTTACAAAAACGGACTCAAAAAAGAGGGCATAGAACCGTTGATACCGGAGTTACAAGAAACCAGAGACTTTATTCAACAAACGGTAAAGGAAGAACTTGGCGCGGGAATAATTAGTGAAAAGACGCGGAGGTCGTATATTGCTATAATTGATGAGCTTATTCAGCGAGGTGCTGAGGGAATAATACTGGGGTGCACCGAAATTCCAATGCTTATCAAACAAGAAGATATATCTGTTCCTGTTTTTGATACAACAAAAATTCATTCGCAAGCTATTGTAAAATTTGCACTTTCTGATTAAAAGCCAGTAAACAAAACCAGGTATTGTACAATTACATCACAATAAATTTTTTTAGAGAGGTCAATGTATGACGAATGTTCTTCAGCGCGATGCAGAAAATATCAGCGCTTTAACCGAATCCGTCCAGCGCTATGCGGCAGAATATCTTCAGCGATTAAATGCCATGCCAACCGATAATGCGGAGTCCTTTTTGCCGCAGCTTTCTTTACCAGAAACAGGATGGGGAGCGGCTTCTACGATGACGTATATCCAAGAGAAAATGCAATCGCTCTTTGTCGCTTCGCCCGGCGCGCGCTACTGGGGCTATGTGACCGGTGGCGTTACGCCAGCCGCGCTCATGGGCGATTGGATAACTTCCACGATTGACCAAAACACACAGAGCCTGAATGGTCCGGGCGATATGACCGCACTTGTGGAACAGCAAACAATCGGCATGATACGAGAATTACTGGATTTGCCTGCGCATTTTATGGGCGGTTTTGTCAGCGGAGCTACAATGTCAAATTTTACGTGCCTCGCTGTGGCACGGCAGTGGGCGGGAGCACGGGCTGGAAACGATATTGCAAGGGAAGGGCTTGTAAAAGCAATGAGTGGCGGCGAAAGTCCCGTTGTACTGTCCGCAACGCCACATTCTTCCTCACTCAAGGCGTTGTCCATGCTCGGTTTGGGAAGTAGCAATGTGGTGATTGTTGATAAGCCAAGCGGGCGTGAGGCACTTGATGTAAAGCATTTAGAGGCGCTATTACAAGAGCATGAAGGTAAGCACGTTATTCTCATTTCAAGCGGCGGCACGGTCAATACGGTGGATTATGATGAGATGCTTGCAATTCGCCGCTTGCGTGAACGCTATAGGTTCTGGTGGCACATTGATGCGGCTTTTGGTGCGTTTGCTGCCTGTTCGCCCGCGCATAAACACCTTTTGGCAGGCTGGGAAGAAGCCGATAGTATCACGGTGGACTGCCATAAATGGCTGAATGTGCCGTATGATAGTGCTGTGTTTTTTGTTCATGAGCGCTATGCAGCTTTGCAAATGCAAACCTTCCAAAACTCCAGTGCACCGTATTTAGGCAATCCAGCCGATAATTTTTCCTATCTGAATTTTGTGCCGGAAAATTCTCGTCGTTTTCGTGCGTTGCCGGCGTGGTGTACGCTTGTGGCATACGGCAAAGAGGGCTATCGGGAAATTGTTGAGCGGAATATCGCACTGGCACGACAGCTTGGTGAGCGCATCAGCGCAAGCACCACGTTTGCTTTGCAAGCCCCTGTGCGACTGAATGTGGTTTGCTTTTCGGTGAAGGATTTGAATGGTACTCAATTGGAGAGAGAAGCAGTGATGGGCTTTTTAGACACCTTAAACCACCGGGGCAAAGTATTTATGACTCCGACGCTCTACAACGGTGTGTGGTGTTTGCGGGCGGCTTTGGTAAATTGGCAAACGCAGCAAGAAGACGTGGAAGTGGCGTGGAATGAGCTTACGGAGGTGTACCAAGAGGTATTTCGACGAGAAGTAAGGAGTAAAAGTTCGGAACGGGCAAAAAAAAACCCGATATAGCCGAAGCCATATCAGGTGTGAGCATCTTAGCGCAACAGTTAGGGGAGAAACCGTTGCTCAACTCGTACCGAAGGAGGGACTTGAACCCCCGACACATGGATTATGATTCCATTGCTCTAACCAGCTGAGCTACTTCGGCGACTGTCTTGCTGGGCGATTGCAACAACAAGAGCGCGTCGCTTGATGCAAGACTTCAAATATACGAAATTGTTTTTGGGATGGCAAGAAAAAATTTCAAAAGCGCGAAACTTTTCTCATTATTCTTGGGAAAGTTCAGCAATTTCATCACGCAAAGTCGCCGCTTTTTCGTAATCTTCTTGCGCAATAGCTTTGTCCAAATCCTGCTTTAATGCCTCCAAGCGGGTCTTGGGCTTGGGGGTTTGCTTCGGCTCCGGTTTTGTACTTGGGAGAGTATCGTCGTCCTCATCATCGCTTTGAGTAGCGCGTAGGAAGCGGTCGCTGTCATCTTCCTCCTCCTCATCAGGCGCATCGGCATCATTGCCTTCAGGAATAAACCCTGCTTCATTGATAACATCTTCCGACACATAAATCGGTGCCTGAAAGCGCACAGCAAGTGCGATTGCGTCGCTGGGGCGAGCATCTATTTCAACCGATGTGGTGTCCAGAATAAGCTGCGCATAAAACGTCCCATCGTTCAGGTCGTTAATGACCACTTCTACAAGCGAAGCGCCGAGTGTTTCCATCGAAATTTTCATCAAATCGTGGGTCATCGGGCGTGGTGGGCGTATGCCTTCCATTTCAAGAGCGATTGCCTGCGCTTCAAAAGCACCAATCACAATCGGTAAACGGCGTTGCCCGTCGGATTCCTGCAAGATAAGCGCATATGCGCCGTTGCTAGAGGGGCTGGTGGAAATGCCTAAAATTTCAACTTGGACTTTGCTCACGGTAAAATACCTCAATTATTTGAAACTTATTTAGGACAAAAATCACAAAATTGGGAATTGGAATTTTGCAACTCAAGGAATAAAGCGGCTTGAGATAGAAGAACCATCAAAAGGCGCAATTATACAGACGACTGAACAACAAGAAAATTACATACAAATCTGCGATAAACCAAACGCCGACGATAATTTTTTATACTGAAATTGAAAAAAATGTCGTGTAGAAAAAAAATAAAAAAACCTGACACTTTTGCACAATTGCCCTAAGCATCAGGTTTTTGAAATTTTTACGGAGTAGCCAGTAGTGCTACTGATGCAAAATTATCTGTGTACAACCGATTTTACTTTTTCGGTTAATTTCGGCAATACTTCAAAGGCATCACCCACGATACCGTAATCGGCAATTTGGAAAATCGGTGCGTCTTTGTCTTTGTTAATAGCCACGATTACCTTCGATGACGACATTCCGGCAAGGTGCTGAATGGCACCCGAAATGCCCGCAGCGATGTAGAGCGTCGGCGAAACGGTTTTACCGGTTTGTCCGACCTGCTCGCCGTGCGGTCTCCAGCCTGCATCCACCACAGCGCGGGAAGCGCCCACAGCTGCGCCAAGCGTACCGGCGAGGCTTTCGACAAGATGGAAGTTCTCCGGTCCTTTCAGACCGCGACCGCCCGATACGATGATATCTGCTTCGGCAACGTCGAGTTTGCCTGTGTTGCGGCTAACCGAGGTAACGGTTGCTTTTACGTGGCTGTCACTCAAATTCGGTGCAAAATCACGGTTTGCAACGGTTGCCGCAGCATCCGCTTTTTTCGCCGTAAAGACGTTGGGGCGAATGGTAACAACTTTTTTCGCCGTGGTAATTTTTACTTTCAAACGAGCTTTGCCTGCATAGACTGGGCGCGTTGCGACGAGGTCTCCGCCTGCAATTTCGTGTGCAACTGTGTCTGGTGCAAGACCGGCTTCGAGCTTCACAGCAAGGCGCGGAGCAATTTCTTTTCCTGTGGAGGAAGCTGGAAGGATGACGACATCAGCGTTTTCTGCTTTTGCAGCTTGCGCGATGGTTTCAGCAAATGCCGACGTTGATTGTTTTTCCAAGTGCGCGTGTTTTGCGACAAGACAGTCCGCAAGACCGTACACGCCTGCTTGAGTGGTGTCTGCGCTACCGATAACTAAACCGACAACTGAGCCGCCGGACTGTTTAGCAAGGGTTTGTGCGGCGGTGATGGTCTCAAAAGCTGTTTTTTTGAGCGCACCGTCGAGAGTTTCTAAATATGCGAGGATTTTCATAGTTGCTTGAAAAGAAATAAGTTGTTGACAAATGAGGAATGATGCTTGATTAGGTTTCGTTCAAAAATAAGGTGACAATTTTTCCTTGGTGGCACAGGCTGAGCGCCGCGCTCAGCTTGCCTGTGTAGTTCTTTGAAAGGAGCTTCAAACCTCACAGACAAGACTGTCTGTGCCACCGAATCCTAAAAAAATTGATACGTTGTTTTTTTGAGCAATCCTTAAATAACTTTCGCTTCTTCGTGCAGCAATTTTACAAGTTCCGAAATATCGCCATCGGAATCGCCAAAAATTTTGCCCTTGCCTTTAGCAGCAGGCAATTCCATGCCCACGACTTCTGTGCGAGCCGCCGTAGCGGTAGCTGCACGTTCTTCGATTGGCTTCGACTTTGCTTTCATAATGTCCGGCAATTTCGGGTAGCGAGGTTCGTTCAAGCCCTTTTGTGCGGAAATAACCGCAGGAAGGCTCGCCGATACTGTCTCTTTGCCGCCTTCGATGTCGCGCTCTGCTGTTAGGCTTGTGCCGTTGATTTCCAGTTTGGAGGTCATTGTTACCGACGGCAAGTCCAGAAGTTCAGCCACCATAGGCGCAACTTGGAATGAATCGTAATCAATGCTTTGACGACCAAAAAGAATCACGTCCGGCTTTGATTCTTGAGCCACAGCAGCAAGATTGCTTGCAATAACGAACGAATCAGCGCTGTCGGATTTGATGAAAATTGCCTTATCTACTTGGAGCGCAAGGGCAGTGCGCAGTACGTCTTTCGCGGTGTCGCCGCCGACGGTTACGGCTGTTACAGTTCCGCCATTTTTCTCTTTCAGGCGCAATGCTTCTTCGAGTGCAAACTCGTCGTAGGGGTTCATAATGTATTTAACGCCTTTGGAATCAATCGCTTTGCTGTCTGCGCCGATGACGATTTTGGTCGTCGTGTCCGGCACTTGGGAAAGACCAACGAGAATATTCATGCTAAATGGTTCTCCTGAAAATGTGTGAAAAAGGTAGTAGTGAAGCGTTGTTTCGGTAGTTGAGATGTAAACGGTTGAGAAAACAAAATTACAAAAAAAAATGCTATGCAGGCAAAGGATTTCGCACGAAGCGAAATATTTTGTCTGCATAGCAGTTGATGTATTGCCGGAAGAAGTGGCTGCTTAGACCGATTCGGGGTCAATGCCTAAGGCACGGAGTTTCTCAGCAAGACGCATGGCTTTTGCTTCGGCATTGTCGGCTCGAAGTTTTTCCGTGTCTGCACGTTGGGCTTCTGCTTCCGCGCGTTGATTTTCCTGCTCAGACCGCTCTTTACCAGTCGGAATCAGATTGCCGCGTTCATCGCACCACCGTAGCCATGTTGCATGCCAGCCTTCGTATTCGCCTTCCCAAAGGCGTATGCCCAGACCGATTTCTTCCATCCAAAAGTCATTCATCGGTGAATAACTGCTGTGATGAAGTTCGTACGCACGGAAATTTTCGCCATCCAGTGCTTTTTTGAGTTCACCGAATGGGTCGAAAACGATGTAGTACCAGACGTTGAGCCGTGCGTAGTCACGGAACTTACGCGAGAGTTCGCCGCCTTTGCGGTTGGAGACAATCTCAATCGCCACCTCCGGCGGCTTGCCGAATTCCCAGCAAAAGTACGTGCGGCGGTCTTTATCGTTCCATTCTTCGCGGGGCTGTACGTCCATGCTCAAAAACACATCCGGCACCAGCGGCGGTTCGTGGAGGGCGTAAAAAATGCCTACATTGGCGGCAGCGAAGAACGTACGTCCTTTGCTATCCCATGCGGTGTTCAGCGTTTCGGTCAGAAGACGCTGCTGCTTTTCGGAAAAAATATTGTCCACAGGCTCGTCGTCCTCCGTTACGATGTTCCGCATAGCGGGGAACATTTCTTTTGAGAGAAGAGTTTCCATAATTCTTGGTGCTCTTTGGAAAGTGTAGCATTGCGGGTAAGAGGTTTCGCACATGAAATATACGAAAAATATCGAAAAGTCGGTGCGAATCTATGCAGCTTTGAGCGTCGGCGATGTTTGTCGCATTTTTGTGTATTTTTGGCGAATAATTGTTTATAGCCTACGTGAGCAACATTTTTTCAACAACGAACACTAATGAACACCAATCTTGAAGCTGCTTCCCAAGCACTGCGGGCATACCTGAAAGCATTTGTAACATTCTCGGATGAAGAGTGGGGCGAACTGGCAAAAGAAATGGTTTTACGTCCAATGCCAAAGAAGCACGTGTTTGTGCGGTTTGGTGAGGTCTCGAATACTGTCGGGTTCGTTATGGCGGGCAGTCTCCGGCAGTACTATATCACGCCTGAAGGCGATGAACTGACTACATACTTTTTTTTCGAGGGTGCTTTGGTTGGTGGTTATATGAGTTTTATTGGTAAAAAACCGAGTTTGGTTTGTATCGAAACAATGGAGAGTGCAGAAATACTCACGTTTCCTTATAGTACGCTTGAAGTGCTCTACGACCGTTATCATGCGTGGGAGCACTTCGGACGGAAACTTGCGGAATATCTTGGTTTGGGGCTGGAAGAACGTCTTCTGGAACACCTCATGTATTCGCCCGAAGAACGCTATGAGCGCCTTGTGAAAAGCCATCGCACGAAAATTTTGGAACGTGTGCCACAGCAGTATATCGCATCGTATTTGGGAATAACGCCCGTCTCTCTCAGCCGCATCCGTGCTCGTTTTAGTGTGTAATCTTCGCAGCATCGAATTTCTTAACAATTGTAAAGTGTGGTCTCTACCAATTCTCCGAAATTTGCCTTGTACTTCAGCACAAATACCAATCAAACGGAAGTACAGCATTTTTACCAACTTTTTGGAGAATCCTGATGACAACGCCAATGAACGTAACCCTAAAGCTAGAAGAAGTCGCGCTCTTCGCTCTTTCAGTCGTCGTTTTTAGTACGCTGCCCTTTGCGTGGTGGTGGTTTCCGGTGCTGCTGTTTATTCCGGATATTTTTATGCTTGGCTACCTTATCAATCCTCGCATTGGTGCGTTTGGCTATAATCTTGGGCATCACCGCGCACTGGGGCTTGCGGTGTATGGTATAGGTTTCTGGACGGGAAATGCTGCGCTGATGCTCGTGGGCGTGATGCTTTTCGGACACGCGGCATTCGATAGAATCTGGGGTTACGGGCTGAAGTATACAAGCAGCTTTCGTCATACACATTTGGGCGTACTGCCGGAGCCGAAGGGCAAGACGGTGTGAGAGCCGTACGTTCTTTTGTGTGTGTTTTTTCCGTTGTTCAAAGTTTTAGGTATTTTGAGAGAAACATTGTTTTTACTTGACCTCATCCTCAACGCAGGTAAGGAAATGGAATTTGCTGCTATTCCGAGTTTAACTGTGGAGAATTGATTACAACAACTTCCAGTATTCAAAATGCAAACAATTCACAAAATAATTGGAGTACGTTATGAAATTGAAAAAAGCTATTAGACTATTGAGCTTAGGATTGCTGGTGCTAGCACTTCTTTCATGCTCTCCAGATCCATGGGTAGCTGTACACATAAATAGAGGGACTGCTTTAACCACGCCCAGAATTCCTACCGACGGTGCAATCGAAGAGAGTCCTTATTCTAGCCGAAATCTAGGAATTATTGATAGTGCACTAATGGAAAGGGTCGCCATAATGGATTTTTACAGTATCCGTATTTTTTCGAGTGGTTGGTATTCTTATGCACTCAAACTCAAGATTAAGAATATTTCATCGGACACTTTATCGTTTGACTACACTCTAAAAGATGTGCGCACTAATACAATGAACACTTATCCGTATAATCCGAAAAGGAAAGACTATTTTAACAGTGTTATTCGATTAGCTCCCAATACCCTAATTGAGCATAGGATGGATAGTGTCTTTGGTGATAAAGCGCTTGACAGTCTTTCGTTATCGGTGAGAAATTTAACACGAAAGAAATAAGTTGAGATTGAAGTATTGATTTTTGCTAATGTGTGAATGCAATAGTTTGTTGCATCAGGTGAGAACGTAGTTTTTTTGCATTGTGTTTGAGATAGAATGGACCTACTTCTTGCGCTTCGCTTGTGTGGCGGCTTTGATATTGCGGAGAATTTTTTCATACTCACGGTGGTCGCCAATCCAAAACCATTCAACTGTTTCGGTTTCCCACAGCGCCAAGGCACGATAATTGTCTCCCACGCGAACCGACCAAATGTTTAGGTGCTTGGGATGAATACTCTTGAAGTGTAAACTGGGGTGGCTTGGATTTGCTTTCCAAAGTTTGTAATTCTCTTTGGCGAGTTTTCTCGTTTCCAAAGGAAGTAAGCGGTAGAGCTGCTTGAATCGGCGTGAACGCGAAGAAGTCACTCCCAATCGCCTTCGAGCATTGTTCCGGCTTGCCGCTCGGCACGAACTTCTGCAACAAGCATGGTGAGAAATGCTTCCGATTCGGGCGTTGCCAGTAATTCATCCCACCGCTCTTGCCCCGAAAGTTTTGCTTTCGTTGGCTGTTGTGTCTTTGATTTTTTACGCTCTGTGGTCTTCTTTGGTGAAGATTTTGCTTGAAGTGTCGGCATGATACGTGCAGGAAAAAGGGTAAAAAAATACAAATGATAAAATGCCGATAATTCTCAACTTTTCCAAAAGGTCTCCGAATGCTTCATGAAGATTTTTCGACCCTCAATGCGCCTGACTGAGTACCCTTCAAGGGAAGTTTTCGTGAATTTCCCCTTTTCCGTTCACGACTTTTGTGTATCTTACGGGCGTAAATTTTTCTGTGTGTTACCCTCATTCACCGCTTGTATGCTACGCTTTTACACTCTTTTGTTTTCTTATTTCGCTCTTGCCGTTGTTGGTTCAATTTCTATCGCTTTTGCGCAAAAAACTGCGCAAAGCAATATTCCCACACCGCCCATCCAAAATCTTTCCACGCTCAACGTTATGCCGCTTCCGCAGGAGGTGAAACTGACCGCAGGGAAGTTTCGCCTTGCTTCGACGGCAACGGTCTATGTGGGCGGCGGCGGGCACTCACGGGTGTACGGCGCTGCAAGCCGCTTTTTGCGTCAGGTGAGCGACCGCACAGGACTGAATTTTATGACCGAAGGCTATGTTACGCCACAAGATACGGTCAAGTCCTCGCCTATTCAGATTTCTTGCCGTCGCGCCGGCAAACTGGTACTCGGTGAAGATGAATCCTATACGCTGACCGTTACACCGCAAACAATCACACTTGTCGCAGAAACCGACCTCGGCGCACTCAGAGGACTGGCAACGTTGCAACAGCTTGTCGCCGCCGATGACGATGGATACTACGTTCCCACGCTCGTCATCACTGACAAACCACGTTTCCCGTGGCGGGGGATTTTGCTGGATGTCTCGCGGCATTTTTTCTCGGTAGATATTATCAAAAAGCAACTTGACCTTTTGGCGTTGGTGAAAATGAACGTGCTGCATCTTCATTTAACCGACGACCAAGGCTTTCGCATCGAAAGCAAGACCCATCCGAAACTCCATGAAATGGGTTCGGACGGGCAATTCTACACGCAAGCGGATATGCGCGACATTAT
Source organism: Ignavibacteria bacterium (assembly GCA_014654705.1). Classification (GTDB taxonomy): domain Bacteria; phylum Bacteroidota; class Ignavibacteria; order Kapaibacteriales; family UBA4661; genus PH2015. The sequence goes on along the minus strand of JACVZY010000001.1, from coordinate 78,546 downwards.
CAAATATGCCGACGAGCGTGGCATTCGCATCGTGCCGGAATTTGACTTACCCGGACACAGCACGAGTTGGTATATTGGGCATCCTGAGTTCTCAAGCGGCACGGGCGCTACCTTTGGCGCACCGTATCAGATTGACCGCAAATGGGGACGCAACAGTCCTGTGATGAATCCCGTCAAAGAAGAGGTCTATCAGTTTTTGGATGTGTTTTTCAAGGAAATGAGCGAGCTATTTCCCGATGAGTATATGCACATTGGCGGAGATGAAAACAATGGTGTGCAATGGACAACAAACCCCGATATTCAGGCTTTTATGAAGGCGAACAACCTTCCGACAAAAGAGGCTTTGCAAAATCACTTCAGCAAGCGCCTCCAAGCCATTTTGAGTAAACACGGTAAACGCACGATGGGCTGGGATGAAATCTTTGTGGAAGGCGTTCCAAAAACGATTATGATTCAATCGTGGCAGGGCAAGGAAGCGCTCTACAAAGCGGCGCGGCAGGGCTATTCGACGATTCTGTCGCACGGCTATTACATTGACCTCAACCAATCAACCGATTTTCATTATTTGAACGAGCCGCTTCCTGATTCGATTAAACTCAACGCCGATGAACGTAAGCTCATCTACGGCGGCGAGGCGTGTATGTGGTCGGAATGGGTGAACAGTGGAAACCTTGATTCAAGGATTTGGCCCCGCACGGCAGCGATTGCTGAGCGCTTCTGGTCGGCAGCATCGGTGCGGGATGTTGAGGATATGTACCGCCGATTGGATTACATCGGTGCATGGCTGGAACAGCTTGGCTCGCAGCATGAAAGCAATGTACCCGTGATGCTACGACGTCTGGCGGGTGTGAATGAGGATATTCAGCCGCTCAAAACTTTTGTGGACGTGCTGGAAACGGTGAAGGAATATCGGCGTGGACAGCTTATTCGTTTTGCCTATTCAACATTCTATCCGCTCACGGGCATTGCGGATGTGGTGCGTCCTGATTCTCGCACGGCGCGGCAATTCCGCAATCTTACCACAAGATATTTGGTCAGTCTGAAAGAAATTGCTGATGGCGGCGGCGGGCGTTCTGCAAGTGGCGCAATAGCGCAGGATTCCGGCAAAACAGAGATATTGACCGCACAACGCGAAGCCATGACGTATTGGCTGAATGTGTGGAAGAGCAACCACGAGCGCCTTTTGCCAACGATGCAGCGCAATCCGCGCTTGAAGGAAATTGAGGAACATTCGCTGTCGCTGTCGCTTTTGGCGCAAACAGGCTTAGAAGCGATAGACCGCTTGGAGCGCGGCGTAGCGGTAACAGCGCAGTGGCGGCACGTGGCGGGCTTAATCATTGAGCGGGCAAAGCAACCGAAGGCACAAACGGATATTATGATTTTGCCGGCAATTGAGCAATTAGTGAAGGCAGCCGGAAGCAGCGCGGAAGGCAAGCGGCAAAAGTAAAATATGTGCAGAGAAGGTATTTTGAAAAGCGCAGTCTGCTATTGGAGCGGGCTGCGTTTTTTACTGCCTTTCATTCAAAATTCAGCACTCAAAATTCAACACTATCTTGTTTCAAAATACCTTTGCTTCAAATCCCTCCGGCTCACGGAAGCGCATGAGATGATTCTTAAACCCGATGACGTAAAAACCTTCCTGCCATGCCTCGCGTAGCGCGTTTTCGTTGGCTTTGGAGACAGCCAGAACGCCAAAGACCTTGTACGCCGCATATTTGGGGAACATCGCGCGGAATCGCGGAATGATGGAGTGCAGTTGGGCTATGTCTTGGGAGCGAAGATTACTTTTCACTTCGACGATGTATGCTTCCATGCGCGAACCATTGACCACGCCAAGTGCATCGAGTTCAATCGTATCGGCGCCCATACTTTTTTGTCGTCCTACGGCGAAGTCTTCCACGCCGAATCGCTTAAAGAGGAGTCGTGCCACAGAAGGCATAGCAATTCCTTCGGTGAACAAGCCGAATTTATTGCCTAAGCCGCCTATTTGTTTGCCTAGTTCGCGGAGCATCCGTTCAGTTTTTTTACGCTCTTTTGCTAGGTCTTCATCGCGTTTTGCGGCTTCTGCTTGCGAGGTTGCAATTTGCGTTTTTAATGCTTGTGTGTCCAGCGCAAGGCTGCCCACGAGGTCTCGGAGTTCTTGGTCGGTCATAGTTGCATGAAGGAAAAGAAGTGCTTCAAGGTATTTGTACAAATCTACAACAAAAACGTGTTATTTCGCGCTCTTCAGACTTGTTTTCTTAGTGCGCTTGTCGTAATTTGACAGCCTAATTACGATTCATTTGCCATTTGTTCCCCTCACGCATGAGCCTTTTCCCGAAGCCTATCAACATTCTTTTTGAAAATATAGACGTCTGCAGTCCCGGTGATAATTTCCACGAGCGCCGAAATCTCTGGATCAAGGGTGATACCATACTTGCTTGCACAAATGCACCAGTCAAGGCGGATAAAGACACCGAGCGCATAGACGGTAAAAGCCTTGCTGCCATGCCGGGTTTATTCGATATGCACGTTCACTTGCGCGAACCCGGGCAGGAGTACAAAGAAACCATTCAAACCGGCACGGACAGTGCCGCAAACGGTGGTTTTACGGGCGTGTGCTGTATGCCGAATACCGTTCCGGCGATTGATAATGCGCCTACGGTGGAGTACATTCTTAATCGTGGCAAATCAACGCTGACGGAAGTTCATGTCTGCGCAAGCATCACCAAAGGGCGCGAGGGCAAGGAGATAGCGCCGATGCTGGAACTGAAAGAACACGGCGCAGTAATGTTCTCCGACGACGGCGCGTGTGTGATGAATGCGGAGGTGATGAATCGCGCATTCAAGTACGTGAAGCCTGTGGATGGCTTGCTGTCGCAGCACTGCGAGGAACACACGCTCACCGAGGGCTTTGCCATGCACGACGGGGAAGTCTCGGCTATCCTTGGCTTGAAGGGCTACCCTTCCATTGCTGAAGAAATTATCGTTGCCCGCGACATCATGCTTGCGGCGCACAACGGTAACTGTCGTTATCACGTCTCCCACCTCAGCACCGCCGGAAGCATTGACCTAGTGCGGCAAGCAAAATTACGCGGCGAGCGTGTAACCTGCGAAGTAACGCCGCACCATTTTACGCTAACCGACGAGGCAGTGCGCCATTACAACACGAATGCGAAGATGAATCCGCCGCTCCGCACAAAAATTGACGTGGAAGCGCTTATCACCGCCATCAAAGATGGCACGGTGGATGCTATTGCGACCGACCACGCCCCGCACGCTACGCACGAAAAAGAATTGGAATTTGCAATGGCAGCAAATGGTATCACGGGCTTGGAAACGTCGTTTGGTTTGTCCATGACGTATCTGGTTCATGCAGGGCACATAGGACTGATGCGCCTTGTGGAACTTATGAGTACCATGCCGCGCGAAATCTTGCGTCTCCCGGCGGTGTCTTGTTTGGAAGGTGCAAAAGCAAATCTGACTATCGTTGCGCCGCACGAAGAATGGACATTCCGTGCTTCTACTTCTCGCTCCAAGTCAAAGAACACACCCTTTGACGGATTTGTGTTCAAAGGGAAGCCGAAGTACGCGGTGAATCGCGGTTTGATGTGGGAATGTACGTTATAGAGGCGTTATTGCATTTTTGGAATATTATGTTCAGGTATGCACAAAAAACTTCCGACAATATCAATGCAAAACTGTTTCCGGTTGTTCTGCCTGCTTCTTGTGTACATTTGTTGTACGCAAGCAGAAGCCGTCGCGCAGCCTCGTTTGCGGTTGTCGCGTGATTCACTTGCGCACACGCTATCCACCAAAAATCTGTGGGTTTTTCAGTCTGCTGATTCGTCCGCATTTTCGCACAATGCCCCTGCTGAAACGACCTACAACGACTCCGCATGGCAGCCGTTTTCGTCGCCGGATGTGGTGTCGGTGCTTTCTCCCGAATGGCGTGGCTATGGGTGGTTTCGGCTGCATCTCCTCGTAGATTCGACACTTTACAATGAAACTATTTCCCTCACACTCACGCACCGAGGCGCTGCGGAAATCTTCGTGGACGGTCGGCGCGTGGCTGCGCAGGGAATGGTGGCGGTTTTGCCGGAAAATGAAGTGGAGGGCAATGCGCTTGCTGTTCCAGTTCCTGTCTATCTAAGCGCCACAGCCGCACACGTTGTTGCTATTCGTTTTTCAAATCATACGTACGTGCGTTTGGCAAAGAAGTACAGTCGGTATTTGTTTCTCCCCGGCTCGCCAGCATTTGATGTAGAGGTGCGAAGTGTGCAGAACGACATAGCCCGCACACTCCGTGTGCGCACCACCAGAACGATTGTAACGATGATACCGCTTGGAATCTTGCTTTTCGTGGCATTTCTCTACGCGGTTTTCTACATTTTCATTCGGCGCGAGCGCACGAATTTGTACCTGTCGCTTTTTAGCATCTCCTCCGCAGCGCTCTGCTTCTCGCTTCTTTTTCGCAACCAAAGTTCTTCACAGCGGGAACTTCTGGTCTGGAACGAAATTGCAATTGTCTGCGAGGTGGCAGCGCTCACGCTGTCGCTTATGTCTATGCTCTATTGGGTGGTCTATGCCAGAACGCTACGGCGCTGGTGGTATGCGTGGATACCGGCAGTAGTAATCCTAATTTTATCGCGCTTTCTGATACCGATTAGCCAGTGGAATTATGTCCTCATTGCGCTTATTGTGCTTGGTTTTTTCGATATGCTCGCGCTGATGGTCGTGGCGATACAGAAAAAGATTGAAGATTCGGCTATCATTGCTGTGGGCAGTGCTATCTTTCTTATTAGTGCCAGTTTTTATGTTTTTATTCTCATTCAGGGATATTACACGGTTTTGTGGCTGTATGCGCTTTCGACGTACTGCTGTTTCCTTTCGATGCCCGTTACGATGGCGTTCTACATTGCGCGGCGTTTTGCCAGAGTTAATGAGCGGCTTTTGGAGCAGTTGGAAAATGTACAGCGCCTCTCGCATCAAGCTATTGAACAAGAAAAAGAGAAGCAGGGGCTGATAGAACGCCAAAAGCAAGAATTGGCGGGGCTTGTGGAGGAGCGCACAAAAGAATTGCAGGAGAAAAATCAACTCCTCGCCGACCAAACGCAAGCAATTCAATTTTCCAATATGGAGCTTCTGCGCAAAAATATTGAAATTGCCAAAGAGCGCGAAAAATCGGAGGAGCTTTTGCTCAATATCTTACCTGCGCCTATTGCCGAGCGTCTCAAATCAGGCGAGCAGACCATAGCCGATAAACTTCACGATGTAACGGTGCTCTTTGCCGATATTGCAGGTTTTACGCGCTTTGCAAGCACAATTTCGCCGGAAAATCTTGTGGCACTTTTGGACAAAGTATTCTCAGAATTTGACCGACTGGTCGAGAAGCACGGCGCGGAAAAAATTAAAACCATTGGCGATGCGTATATGGCGGTTGGTGGCTTATCGCACCACGCCGAGAACCACGTCGAGTTCATGGCGCGTCTGGCGATTGAAATGCAAGAAGAGGTAAACAGGCTTTCTGAGGAACTTGGTATTATTGGGTTGTCGGTGCGTATTGGTTTGCATTCCGGCGAGGCAGTAGCAGGTATTATTGGCACAAAAAAACTCAATTACGATCTCTGGGGCGACACCGTGAACACGGCTTCGCGTATGGAAGCGCACGGCGATGCGGGGAAAGTGCATTGTACGGAACAGGTGTTTCTGCGCCTTAGGCATTTGTTTGTTTTTTCCGAGCGCGGGGAAATTCGCGTAAAGGGCAAAGGACTCATGCACACGTATTTTCTCGAAAAAGAGTTTGATGAAGAATCGGAAGCCTTAGTCAGAAGAGCGGAAGAATTAGTGAAAGAAGGGGAGTAGTTCCTCGATTCAAAGCAAAAAGTCATTGTATTTCGCAAAGATTTTTGTTACTTGGATGGAACATCAGTTTTATGCGTTTTCCGCAGGGAAGGAGAACGTAGGTTTTCATTATTCAATACCATTATGAAACGCTTATACTTCCAACAGCGAATGATATTCGTTCCGTGTTTTTTTCTTTTGGTGCTTCTTGTGAACGTGTCTTTTGCGCAAGTCGCTACCATCAATATCACCAACGTACAAACGACGGTGATGAATAAAACCTCGTTATTGTTCGGTATTACCTTTGATTCCAGAACAAGTCTTACCGGAAATGCAGGTCTTGGGCAGTTTGGTTACTACAATCCAAATGGAACTATCATTCCTGCGGTGGGCGCTTTATTTAACAATTTTCCGATGAGCACGCTGCGGTATCCGGGAAATGGTATTGGGGTGGGATTTGATTGGAAAAAATCTATTGGGGCTATTGCTTCACGTCCAAATCAAGATCTTTTGGGCGCACTGGGTTCTCCACAGCCTGTCTATTTTGGATTTGATGAGTTTATGGCGATGGTTGAGGCAAGAGGAGTACCAACGTCTGAAGTACAAATTATGGTGCCAATCTATGATACCGGCACGTCGGGATTAACGACGACACAGCAGCGAGCGGCTATTCCGAATGTGGTATCGAACAATGCCGATTGGGTGGAATACTGCAATGCGCTTAATAACGGCAGTAATCCGGGCGGAGGAATAGATTGGGCGGCACGAAGAGCGGCAAATGGTCATCCGCAGCCATATAATGTGAAAATATGGAATATCGGCAACGAACCGTGGTCGGGTTTTGAATTTGGTCCCAGCGCTGCGAATTGTGCTTCCTACCTTGCCTCGGTAACGCCTATCATCAACGCAATGCTGGCGATTGATTCAACTATCAACATCACTCTGCCCACAGTAGGAAATCCGACCAATCCAGCCAACTGGTCGTTTGCTCTTTTGCAGTCTCCTCTCATTGCGCAAGGGAAAGTGTACGCCCTTTCGCAGCATTATTTTCCGACAGAACGAACGACAGGTGGAAGCCCTCCAAATCAAGGCGTTGCAGCTGTCAATACTGGACTGAATTCCTTAATTACCGCCGCTTCTGCCAAAGGAGTGAAGGTTTTTGTGGGAGATTACGCACATAACATTGCTGACAATCCCACGACCGCGCAAAAAGATTCTGCGATGCAATGGCTCGGAGCTATCTTGGAGGCTGATTTTCTTCTCATGCTCTCCCAAAAGTCAACTATCGAACGAGCAAACTTTTGGACCTATGGCAATGCACAAGCAGCGTGGCATCCTATTCGGTATAACTCTCCGGGAAACTATACTCTTATGCCAGCCGCCGCAATCTATAAAATTCTTTTTCCCGCTTTTTTGGATAAATCCGTTGCTGTACAAACAAGCTCTCCTGCTGCAAGCGACGGTAATCCCTATTCTGTTCGAGCAAATGCTTTCCTTTCCAATGATGGCACGAAACTCAATATTGTTGCTGTCAACCGCGACAAACTCAATACTGTTCCATTGCAGCCAACCGGTACATCGGGCTATAATTTACTTCGTGCACGACTTCTCACCGCAGCAGCGCCGAATGCTGAAAGTATCATCGAACAACCTCTGACAGCTCCATATTCAATGCCACCAATGAGTGTGGTGATTCTTGAGTTTGGGACAATGCCAACAAGTGTTGGAGCAGTGATGAGCAATAGTCAGGTCGTGACATTATTCCCAAACCCGACAAGCGGCGTACTGACATTTTCAGAGCCGTTACGCATTATTGAGGTTTGCGATGTTCATGGGCACAAGATTATGTCGGGATTGGGAGTTGTGCAAAGTCTCTCAGTCGAAAAACTTCCCGTAGGAACATACTTCATCACATCGGATAAGGGCACGATAAAATTTATTGTGCAACGGTAGATGTATCAACTCAACAAGAGTACAGTCATCACTTGGTGTATAAATATTGCCAAATCGTTATTTTGCGATAAAGCAGAATGCTTCTATTTTTATCGTATAATAACGATTGTTCTACTATTCAGAGAAAAGTACCATGAAAACGCTCTCGGTATTCTGTTTACTTGTGGTAGTTATATTTTTTCCCCATTCTTTTTCCTTGCTCATGGCTAGCACTATCGCACCAAAGATTGCACCAAAGCTCTTGCCTGAGCTTCGTTCCTATATTGAAAGTGTGCAAAAAGAAACCGACCAGATTCCCGAAGACCGCAAGCAGCAACTGAAAAGAATTGCACTTTTTGTCCAAACCAAACTCGCCGCCAAAGAACCCGCACAGCTCATGTTCATTTGTACGCACAATTCCCGCCGCAGCCATACTTCGCAGATATGGGCGCAAGCACTTGCCGGATATCACGGATTGGAAGGCGTAAAAACGTTTTCTGCCGGAACGGAAGTTACCGCTTTCAACGAGCGTGCCGTCAAAGCCTTGCAGCGAGCAGGCTTTACGATTGCGAAATCGAAAAATCCGGTTAATTCTGTCTATTCCGTGCATTTTGCGGACGACGCAGAGCCGATAAGAGCGTTCTCGAAACTGATGAACAATGAGGCAAATCCGCAATCAAATTTTTGTGCCGTGATGAATTGTTCACACGCCGACCAACATTGTCCATTTGTGCGGGGCGCATTACTGCGCGTCTCCACACCTTACGACGACCCGAAAGATTTTGACGGTACGCCGCAAGAAACTGCAAAATACGATGAACGCTGCCGCCAAATAGCGCGTGAAATGGCATATCTCTTTTCTCACGTTCGCGTTCAAAACTAAAAGCGAATATCGGATTTTTTAATCATTTACATTCCATACCCTTACCGACCATGAACACTACCGAACATTACCTTCAAACGTGGACAGAAGCACGCACTCGCTTTAGCAACCAACTGAAAGTAATTTCAGAAACCGATTTGACCAAAAAACTTGGCGGTAGCCCAAATAGTGCGGGCTTCCTTGTTCAACATATAGCAGAAGTCGAATTACTGTTCGCCAAAAATGTCTTTGGCAAATCCGGTGTGAACATTCATGCTAAAACCGTCATAGCGCAGCGTGATACCGGAGAATGGATAAATCTTGCAACAATACTGGAACAAGCGGAATACGCTTTTGACTGCCTCCGTGAAGCTATTACCGCACAAACGGATGCCGTTGCGGTCTTCGGTATCAATTCCGGCGAGGCGTTTGCGGCGGTGATTGGTCCGCTCGTGGAAGTGCCGGTGCTGATTGGGCTGGTGAATGTGTCGTTACGTTTCCAAAAGCGATATTTTGATGGGGAAGTAAGGTGAAAAAAGTCACATACTATTTTTCTGCCCAAGAATAATGCAGCGTGGCGCATTGAGCGTCCATTCTGCACCCGAATAATCCCCAAAGACCGCACAAATGCTCAACTGTACTTGCCCAAACATTCGTTCAAGGTCACTTTTTTCATATAAACGCACACGCTCGGTGAAAATGCGTTCTTGCACAGAAGCCGAAGGGCTTCGCACCGCAATAGATTTTACAACAAAATCCTCTTCAATACTGCGTTTCTGGGTGATGCTGAAATCATCAAATTCTAACGTATCACTCTCAACCAAGTGCTGCTGCAGGTAGGCAGCATTGAAAAAATCCAGAAAAAAATACCCGTGTGGCTTCAGAGCTTCTTGTACGCGGCGGAGCACGAGCACGTCATCGTCGGGATCATCGAAGTAACCGAAACTGGTAAAAAAATTGGCAATACAGTCGTAAGGCGCTCCCGGATACGTTTCGCGCATATCGGCGTGATGCAACTCCACAGGCAACCCCAGCGTTTCCTCACGTGCAAGCGAAAGAAGTGTTTCCGCAAGGTCGATGCCGACAACATCAAAGCCCGTGTCAATAAGCGCTTTGGTATGCCGCCCACCCCCGCAGCACAAATCCAGCACCCGTGCGCCTTTAGGCAAGCCGACGCTCCGCGCAAGTAACTCCACAGCCCGCACAGCTTCTTCGTCGGAGCGGTGGCTGTAGAGAGCAGTATAGAGCGGGTTATCGAACCACTCGGCAAACCAAGATGAGGGAACGTGCATATTTTATGCCTCCACCCGTCCTTGTAGTGCCCGCGAGACGGTGGCTTCATCGGCAAATTCGAGGTCGCTGCCCATTGGAATTCCCCGTGCGAGACGTGAAACCTTGATGCCGAGCGGTTTCAAGAGTTTGACCAGATATTGCGTCGTTACCTCGCCCTCCACATTCGGATTCATCGCAAGAATGATTTCTTGTGCCTCTTCGCCCGTGTGCCCTTCGCCGAGCCGCAGAAGCAGTTCTTTTATTTTTAGTTCGTTTGGTCCGATGCCATCCAGAGGGTTGAGTGCACCATGCAGCACGTGGTATAAGCCAAAGTATTCGTTGGTGCGCTCAATGGCGAAAAGGTCGCTGGGGTCTTCCACGACGCATATCAGGCTGCGATTGCGCTTCTGAGAGGTGCAGACGTTGCACGGGTCGGATTCGGTGAGATTGCAGCACTGCGAGCAGTACCGCACTTTTTCCTTCATCGTGAGCAGGGCATTGGCGAGCTTTTCTACGTCCTCTTTGGGTTGGCGAAGAAGATGTAATGTAAGGCGTTGTGCGGTCTTGCGTCCAATAGTTGGAAGAGCGGAAAGCGATTCGATAGCCGATTCGATAGCTTCGGAAGTGTAAATCATGGTGGAGGAATGTGGAAATGAAGGTGCGGCTTATTTCAGGAAATCCATGCCCGGAATATTCGGCAGCAAGCCGCTTACTTTCTTGAGTTCTTGCTCACTCATAGCGCGGGCATTATCAAGCGCTTTGTTCACCGCAGCCACGACGAGGTCTTGTACCATTTGTGCGTCATCGGGCTTCAGAATGGTGGGGTCAATGGTAACCGAGACGAGTTCCAGTGCACCGTTCATCACTACACTGACCATACCTGCCCCTGCTTCACCGACGACGGTCTTGCGGGCAAGTTCGTCTTGAGTGCGCGCTACGTCTTCTTGGAGCTTTTTCATCTGCTCCATCATATTGCCGATATTGAGGTTGCCGAAATTAGGGAAGTTCATTGGTAATCCTTAAAGATGACGAAGTGAAATTCAGAATTAGAGAATACTACTACGGTGGCAACGAAAATACGCAATTGTGCGCAAATTTTTGTATATGTTGCATAATTCCGTCGTATTTTTGTCTTGCTTTTAGGTAAGTTCCCGTGCGTAGAATGTGCGAGCATACCCAAAGCGCAACAAATAGCAACATATAGACGTATCAATTCAAAAAAAACACGTTTTTTTCAATGTTTGGAGGTGTATCATGGGAATATTCAATCGGATGTCGGATATATTCAAAGCGAATGTAAACGACACGCTTGACAAAGCAGAAGACCCCGAAAAAATGCTCAAGCAGATGGTTATTGAGATGGAGGAATCTGTCAATAAAGCCACGCTTGCGGTGGGCAATGCGATAGCAAACGAGAAAACTCTTGAGCGCAAATTGCTCAAAGCCCGCGAAGAAACGAATAACTGGCATCAAAAAGCCATGCAAGCAGTGAATGCTGGGCGTGATGACCTTGCAAAAGCAGCGTTGGAGAAAAAAGCCTTGTACGAACGTAATTCTAAGGACTTAGAACCGACGTACCAAATGGCAAAAGATACCGCTGTTAAAATGCGTGCCCAACTTGACACGCTCAAATCCAAGTTGGACGAAGCTCGCACCCGTCAAAACACGCTCATTGCCCGCTCTCAAGCAGCCAAAGCGCAAAAGCAAATTGCCCAAGCGTTCAGTGGTGTGGGTGGCGATGCCTTTAGCAAATTTGATAAATTTGAGTCCAAAGTAGAGCAGTTAGAATCGCAAGCCGACGCTTTCGGGCAACTTGCGGGCGACAACACGGCTCTGGAAGACCAGTTCAAGCAGCTCGACCGCGCCGGAACCGATTCCGAGCTTCTCGCGCTCAAGGCAAGTATGGGAAAACTTCCGCCTGCATCCAGCGATGCTGCCGGCAGCATTCCTCCTGCCGAAGACCCCGCCGTAGCAGAACTCAAGCGCCAGATGCAACTGCCGCCGAAGTCGTAAGCAGGGCGGTTTTCATGCTTAACTACAATCTTTGAACTTAAATTTTTAGAAATCATGACTACTCAAGATTTTCTCACAAAAACGCATGGTGATAGTACGCCGGAAGACCTGCTGAAGCAAACTACCGCAACGGTTGAGAAGCTCCTGAAAGAAGTATATCCTGACTATTCTTCTTTTGGCGATGGCTCGTTTACTATTTCGCAAGGTTCCAGCATGGTAAGTATTACCGTGCGACCCTTCACTGCGAATGAAACCTGCGTGGAATGTACGGCGAACGTGGTCTATGGCGCGGAAATTTCACCGGCTATTATGAAGTTTTTATTGCGAAAGAACGCCGAACTGCACTTTGGCGGATTTGGTTTGCTTTTCGATGGCACGATTACCTTTTCGTATTCCTTTCCGGGAACGCACCTAGACAAAGAAGAATTTCATACCGCACTGACTTCCGTGGCAATTATTTCCGATTATTATGACGATGAAATCGTTGCCGCAGCAGGCGGAAAGCGGGCTATGGATATGAACATTATTGACCTTGAGTCTCAGTAACGTTCTACCGGATTGTATTCCCTCAAAGCACGAGTGTTGAACCTGTACATTAGCTTATAAGTAAGCTATGTACAGGTTTTTTTTTGAGGAGAAATTTTGTTGCCCATAGCGACTCCATTCCGCTCAGGATTTGGTAATAAAGGAAAGTTGTTGTATATTAAAGACAAAGTTGTCTTGTGTATTTTTATCTGGTAAAAAAATAATGAAAATTCTTGATACCGATAATGTTTATGCAACGTTGCTTGTCTTTGTGGCAGTAGGTATTATCGTTCTTATACCGCTTAATATCTCGTTTATCAGTCCATTTACGCAAGCATTCGCCGATTTTGAAATTAGTGATTTGGTCTTTTCGCGCTTGCGCTCGGAAAGGGCATCGACATCGGACACAAATATTGTGATTGTGAACATTGGGCACTTGCCACGCAATTTGATTGCAAAACAAATAGAACGAATTGCACGCGAAGAGCCTGCGGCAATCGGGATTGATGCTTTTTTTCGCCAACCGAAAACGCGGGAACTGGATTCGCCGCTTGTGGCAGCGCTCGCAAGGGCAAAAAACCTTGTCTTAGTTTCTAAAGTAGTTCGCAAGAGCGCTTCAAGTGTCGAGTTTGACTCAATCGAAACCTCACATCCAATGTTCAACCGCTTTGCGCGAAATGGTTTTGCGAATGTTATTGTGGATTCGACCGCAGGATTTCGGACTGTTCGGACATTTAGCCCACGCGAACGAGTGAATGATACAAACCGTTTATCATTTAGTCTGGCACTGACGCAAACGCTGAATCCAAAAGCCGTGGAGCGGTTTCTGGCGCGGGGCAACGACATGGAAACGGTCAATTATCGCGGTAATTACTCGCGTTTCTATGTTCTGGATGTTGCCGATGTGCTTGATACCACCGTTGACATTCGTTTTCTTCGTGGAAAAATTGTTCTCATGGGATTTATGGGCTTCACCTTAAACGATGGTTCGGTGGAAGATACTTTTTTTACGCCGATAAATGAACGTAGTGCAGGGAAGTCACTGCCGGATATGTACGGTATCGTTATCCATGCCAATATTATTTCGATGATTCTCCATGAATCCTATATCAACACGATGCCGGCAGCGTTGAGTATTTTCATTGCCGCGCTTGTCTGTTACGCCAATATGGTTCTTTTTCACTATCTCATTGAACACTACGACCGTCTGTATCAGCCCTTGAGTATTGTTGTCCAGCTCACAGAATGGATAGTGTTAGTCTGGCTCTTGGTGTATTTGCTGGATAAATGGTCGTACAAGGCTGATTTTACCCTAGCTCTTACGGTATGCGCCTTTTCTGCGGGTATATTTGAGATCTACTCAGCATCCGTCAAACCTGTACTGCAAACATTTCAAGAATGGTTCTTGCGAAGGCGCTTGCAGAAAGCCGCGTAGGATTAAAAGAGCTGTTCAAAAATCATGTCGAACGTTCAAAACCAACAAAGCAGAGTTATACGTTGTTCTATTCTATGATTGTCCTATAAGTACTTATACCATTTTAACGGGAGATTTTATCATGAAAATATTTCTCAATACCCACATCGCTTTGCTGAGAGTATCCTTCGCAGGATATATCATTCTTGCGCTTCTGAGTCTGGCTAGCATTTCAGCGCTTAACGCACAGCAACAGCCAATTTTTAAGGCACTCGTTGTGCGTGGCAAGCCGGAAGTGCAGAGTGCGGGGAAATCAAGCACGTGGGAGAAAATTAGCGTTGGCAGCATCTTTGATGCCAACGACAAACTACGTCTTGCAAAAGATAGTTATCTTAGCATTACCTACATCGCCAATGGGCGAACCTTTGAGTTGAAAAATGCAGGTTCCTATAAAATCAATGACCTTGCTAAAGAAGCCGCAGCACTCTCGAGCGGTGCAGCCTCGAATATTGCCGATTACGTCCTTCGGGAAGTATCGTCGTCGTCGTCGGGCGACTACAAGCAAAATATGAGCATGACTGCTTCGGTAGAGCGTTCTATTGACGGCGGTAGCAGCAAAAAAAATGTTGTACTGAATATGGGAGACGACAAGCCCGTAAAGCTCTACAAGGGTAGTTATGCGCTGCTCATCGGTGTCAGCAATTACACCGATGGTTGGCCCAGTTTGCCCGGTGTTCGCAAGGATATTGACGTGGTAAAAAAAGCTCTTGAGGAGCACGGTTTTCAATGTATCGTCGTCGCAGACCCGCGCCACGACCAGCTTGACGACGCATTCCGTGATTTTATCAATCGTTACTGCATGGACGTTGAGAATCGCGTCATTTTCTACTTCGCCGGGCACGGGCACACGCTACGCCAGTCCTACGGTGAAGAAATGGGCTATATTATTCCTGCCGATGCACCGAATCCCAACCGCAATTCGCAAGGGTTCATTGCCAAAGCAATGGCAATGCAGCAGCTAGAGGTCTATGCAAAGCAAATTCAATCGAAACACGCGCTGTTTCTCTTCGATGCGTGCTTTTCCGGCTCAATTTTTTCGCTCTCGCGGGCAATTCCCGAAAATATCACGTATAAAACCGCCAAACCGGTCCGCCAATTTATTACTTCCGGCGGTGCTGACGAAACAGTTCCCGATAAAAGCGTTTTCCGTGAACAGTTGATCGGTGCGCTGAACGGTGAGGCGGACGTGAATAAAGATGGCTTTGTTACCGGTACGGAACTGGGCGAATTTCTACAAGACCGCGTGGTCAATTATAGCCGCAATAGCCAGCACCCGCAATACGGCAAAATTCGCAATCCCAATTTGGACAAAGGCGATTTTGTATTTAGCATTCGCGTAACGGTCGGCATGAAGACTGATGCTAATGGTCAGCAGCAGCCCGTGGTGAAAGATATTTCTGTGGAACCTATTCCAAACAATGCGCCCACAGCAGTTGTCGCAAATAGCAGACCTATGGCAATTCAACTCGGTGTGCGTGGCGCGGTGGCTTATACGCTGATGGATTACGACATCAACGTGCCATTCTGGGACAGTAACCCGGCGGGCAAGATGATGAACGGAATTGGCTTTACGCTCGGAATTAGTGCCGATATACCCTTTACCGAGTCGTTGGGTATGATTGGTAATGTCAATTTTGTTGACAAACAAGGTGGTAAAGTCGGACTGTATTACGACTTGGATGAAGGTGACTACTTTGAATATTCCATGCAATATCTCTCGGCTGACCTACTGCTGCGGTATAGCTTTGGTAATTTCTGGCTTGCTGCTGGTCCGTCGATTGGTCTTTTTCAGAGCGGCGGGTACTTGGTGCATATCACCGACCCGGCTACTCGTAGCGCTACCGACGAAAAGGGCATTTTGAAGGATCGCACAGAATTTTCGCTGGCGGCTCGTGTGGGTTTGGGTTATACAATCCACTTGTCTGATTCTTGGACGCTTACGCCTGATATTCTTGTCGGCATTCCTTTCTCGCCGCATTTGCTTCGGTATGACATTGATGGCGACATATATGAAAGCCAAAGCACGATTTGGAATATGCAGGTCGGTCTGGCAATTCGCTACAAATTGTAAAACAAGTGGTTTTGACACGGATTGAAGATGCTTTCACAGATAACGTGGATATTGAAGAGTTATGGATGCTGACAGTGGTTCTAATTTTCAACAAAATCCCCGAAGTCCGTGACATTCTTTTCAATCCGTGTCGATAAACTGCTCCTAAAAACAATCTTTCATTAGCACCCATAAGTATTATGATTATGAACGATGTATCTACTTCCGAATCTCCGGCACAGCCATATTCTGCTAAAGAGGAGATTGCAAACTACTTAACGCACGGCTTTGGCATTGCGCTTAGTCTGTTCGGGTTCGGTGCCTTGCTCACGCTTGCTATTGTTCGCGGTGATGCGTGGAGTATCGCTTCGGCAAGCATTTACGGGCTGGCGCTGATTTTACTCTACACTTCTTCGACGTTGTATCATGCTTTTCGCAATCCCACTATCAAGAGAAAACTCAGGATATTAGACCACTGCGCCATTTTTATCTTGATTGCCGGCACTTATACGCCTTTTATGCTGATTAGCCTTCGTGCTACCTTGTGGGGAAGTATTCTCTTTGTTACTATTTGGCTGTGTGCTGCAGTGGGGATTGTGCTCAAGCTCTTTTTCACGGGGCGCTACGAACTTTTTTCTACGATTATGTATGTTGCAATGGGCTGGCTTGTGATTATCGCCATCAAGCCCATGCTGGAGAGTGTACCGCTTCCGGGGTTGTGGTGGTTGGTTGCGGGCGGGATTACATACAGTGTTGGTGCGGCGTTTTACTGCTGGGAGCGCCTGCCGTTTCACCATTCCTTATGGCACGTTTTTGTGCTTGGCGGTAGTATTTGCCACTACATTGCCATTTGCTTTTATGTTGTGCGGTAAATTCTATTCGCCCTTGGTTGTCATCAACACGTAACGCTATTCAAAATAATTGATGCCGCAATGCAGATTTTTCTTGCACAATAGTACGCAAGGGTTTATTTTTGATATAAAAGAGTATATTGTCTTTAATATATGTTTTCAAAAGCCTGCATATACGCAATTCAAGCGACGATTTATCTTGCGCAGCAAAGCGGAGAGAGAGGGGGCAAGCCCTACACGCCCGTCGCCGAAATCGCACAAGCGCTTGGTATTCCGTTTCAGTTCTTGAAGAAAATCATTCAAACACTTGCGGAAAAAGGTTTACTGCTCACGCAGCGAAGCGCAAAGGGTGGTGTGGCTCTTGCTCGCACGGCGAATACGATGACGGTGCTTGATGTGATTGCTGCCATTGATGGTGTGGAGATGTTTACCACCGAATGTATTTTGAAGTTTCCGGGTTGCGGCAACGAAAAGCCGTGCCCGATGCACAATCACTGGGCTGTGGAGCGAGTACGATTGCAGAAAATGTTTCAGCAGACGAACCTTGAAGAAGTGGCAGTCAATGTTAGTAAAGGACTAACAAGGTTGGGTATGATTGAAATGAAGGCAACGTAATTTTTTTGAAATAATAAGCGATAAAATACTATCTAATCATCTATTTGTTTTTTTGGAGTAGAAGTTATGAAAACGAACCGATTACAAAACACCGTTCTTACAGGCTTTTGTTTGCTTGTCTGGTTGGGAATGGGACTAACAACCGCGAACCTTCTCACCTCGTGTGCTAAAGACGGCGAGGGAGCAAAATCGGACGCGACGAAAGAAGAAGTGGTAAAGCAAAAGCCCGAATACTACAAAGTGAAAGAGGTGAAATTGGGCGCAACGATTGACCCCGCGCTCTCCAAGCAGGGTGGTAAGGTTTTTGACGTGACGTGTACGGGCTGCCACAAATACGATGAACGCTATGTTGGTCCTGCGCTTGGGGAAGTAACAAAGCGCCGCACACCGGAGTACGTGATGAACATGATTCTGGACACCGAAACGATGATTGAAAAAGACGATACCGTGCGTTGTATGCTGCAAACCTATTTGATGAAAATGCCCAATATGCAGGTGGATGAAAAAGATGCCCGTGCAGTCGTCGAGCACCTGCGCGAAGTGGCTGATAAAAAGAAATAACTCTCTTTACTTTTCTGTTTTTCCATTTTTTTACTCATTTCTAGGAGGATTCCAATGAAGACCACGATAAAAACGAAAATTCTCACCGCATTGGCGGCACTGGGGATTGGCTCAATGGTCGTGATGATTACTGCTTGCCCGTCAGCAAAAAATTCAACGGCGGACGGTTCGGATGCAGCAAAGAAAACGTACGTTGCGCCCGGCAAGTATGATGAAAACTACTTATTCACTTCCGGCGGCTTTAGCGGGCAAATAGGTGTGTATGGCATTCCGAGTGGACGCTTGCTGCGCGTGATTCCCGTTTTTTCGCAAGACCCAGAAAAAGGTTGGGGCTATTCCGAAGAAACAAAGCCGATGCTGAACACCAGCAACGGTATGGTTCCGTGGGATGATTCGCACCACTTACAACTTTCGCAAACCGATGGCGTACCCGATGGGCGCTGGCTCTTTGTGAACGGCAATAACACGCCGCGCATTGCTCGCATTGACTTGCGTACTTTCCGCACTGCTGAAGTGATTGAAATTCCGAACACTGCCGGGAATCACGCTTCGCCATTTATCACGCCAAACACTGAGTACACGGTTGCTGCTACGCGCTTCAGCGAGCCGTACACCTTTGAGAATGGCGACGTTGCAATTTCATCGTACAAAGATAATTTCAAAGGCGCACTGAGCTTTATTGCGGTGGATAAGACTTCTGGCAACATGGGCATTAAATTCCAAATTCTCATGCCTGGATTCAACTACGACCTTTCGCACTCCGGCAAAGGCGTATCCGACGGCTGGTTCTTCTTCACCTGCTATAACAGCGAGCAAGCAAATACAATGCTTGAGGTGAATGCGAGCCAAAAAGACAAAGACTATATCGCTGCAGTGAACTGGAAAAAAGCTGAAGAATACTTGGCTCAGGGCAAAGCGCATAAAGTCAAAGCTCCCTATATGCACAACACCTACGACGAATCCACGCATACCGGCAAGTCGGAAATGCTGGAAGACGTGATGACGCTCAATCCCGCAGAATGCCCGGGCTTGGTTTACTTCATGCCCACGCCGAAATCTCCACACGGATGCGACGTTGACCCAAGCGGCGAGTACATCGTCGGTGGTGGTAAACTTTCGACTGTCATCCCTGTGTTTTCATTCTCGAAAATCCAAAAAGCTATAGCTGACAAGAGTTTCGAAGGTGATATTGCCGGAATCCCAGTGCTGAACTACAAAGCCGCATTGCACGGCGAGGTTGAAAAACCGGGCTTGGGACCTCTTCACACCGAGTTTGATGCCGATGGTAATGCTTATACGTCCATGTTTGTATCGTCCGAAGTGGTGAAATGGAACGTGAAAGAGTTGAAAGTTATTGACCGTGCACCAACGTACTATTCAGTTGGACACCTCGTCGTCACAGGCGGCGATAGCAAAAAGCCTTGGGGTAAATACCTTGTGGCAATGAACAAAATCACGAAAGACCGTTATTTGCCGACAGGTCCCGAACTGACGCAATCAGCACAGCTCTACGACATCACAGGCGAAAAAATGAAACTCCTGCTGGATTTCCCGACCATCGGCGAGCCGCACTACGCGCAGATGTGTCCCGCAGACCTCATCAAACCAAAGTCTGTGAAAACCTTCAAATTGCTGGAAAATAAACACCCCTACGTTACGCTTGGCGAAAAAGAAAGCCGCGTGGAGCGTAAAGGTAACGTTGTCCACGTTTATATGACCGCTATTCGTTCGCACTTCAAGCCTGACAACATCGAAGGCGTAAAAGTCGGTGATGAAGTCTATTTCCACGTTACCAACTTGGAGCAAGACTGGGACGTACCGCACGGCTTCGCTGTTCGCCACAATGAAAATGCCGAATTGCTTATCATGCCGGGCGAAACGCAAACTCTTAAATGGATTCCCAAAAAGCCCGGTGTCGTAACGATGTATTGCACGGATTTCTGCTCGGCACTGCATCAAGAAATGCAAGGCTATATCAGAGTTTCAGCAGCGAATGCCAAAGTAGAAATCAGTTCTAACGGTGCAAAAGGGACTAAACAACAGTAGATCATGTTCTAACGAGGTGGAGTTCACTTCAAATGTGTGCTCCACCTGTGTTAGACAATAATTTTCCAAAGGAAACAACCATGAAACCGCTTTCACGTATCCTGCTCGCATTCGCATCGGTACTGCTCGTCGGAATGTATTTTCTGCCGATGTGGAGCATTTCGCTGGATGCGCCGCAGTACCCCGAAGGCTTGGGAATGAAAATTTACATTAACACCGTTGTCGGTCGGGAAGAAAACGACCTCACGAACATCAACGGGCTGAATCACTATATCGGTATGAAGCGCATCGAACCTGACTCAATTCCTGAATTGCGCTATATGCCGCCCATTATCGGCGTGATGATTGCGCTGGGGTTGCTTGCATCCTTGCTGGGACGGCGCTGGATGGCGCTTGCGTGGTCGGGGCTGTTCGTGGTGCTGGGAGTTGTGGGCATAATAGACTTTTACCTGTGGGAATATGATTACGGGCACAATCTTGACCAGCACGCTGCCATTGTAATTCCCGGAATGTCGTATCAGCCGCCGCTGCTCGGCTCAAAGCAGTTGCTTAATTTTACCGCTCATTCCTATCCCGATGTGGCGGGTTATATTGCCGGAATCTCGATTCTGATGGGGTTTGCAGCATGGTTCCTGAGCCGTCCCGGAGCAAAAATATCCGAAAAAACGTCAGTGCCGACTGCGATAAATGCAGGGCAGACAGGTACAATTGTCGGCTTTCTTGTGGGTATTCTCTTGAGTGCATCCGTACTCACATCGTGTGAGCCTGCACCGGAGGCGATAGACTGGGGCAAAACCGAATGTGCACATTGCAAAATGAACATTGCCGATAAACGCTTCGCTGCTGAATTGCTGACCACAAAGGGCAAGGCATACAAGTTCGATGCAATCGAGTGTATGGCGGGTTTTTTGAATGACGGCACTGTCGCAAAAGCTGATGTACACTCGCTGTGGGTGATGGATTACGACAACGCAGGTACGTTTCTGAACGCGCAAAAGTCCTTTTTCTTGCAAAGTCCAAAATTCCAAAGCCCCATGAGTCTCAACATCGCTGCCTTTGCTAATAATAAAGCCGTCCGAGCCGCAGAGCAGCAATATGCGGGCAAAGAATTATACTGGGATGGTGTTCGCCTCCTCGTCGCAAAAGAGTGGAGTACGGAAACAAAACCGTAAAACATACAATCGTAACAACAATGAAAACTCATTTCTGTCATATTGCACCTCGTGTAGCAACGATGCTTCTATCAGCAATGCTTCTTTGCATGGTATATGCAATGCCCGCTTTTGCTGGTGTTGTTGCTCGGACGCACGACCTGTACCCGTCTCCCAATGGTGGTGTTATTGCGCGTGCAGTCTTGGTAGCGCAGGCGGGCGACACGCTGCGTCTGCACGCGGGAGTGTATGCGGAACACGATATTGTTATCCGAAAGCCGCTTGTACTCATCGCTGCTGCGGGAGACGAACACAAAGCGGTGATTGATGCCACGCTGAAAGGTTCATCGATTGTTTTTGTTCGTGCAAGCGGCGTTACGATGCGGGGTTTGGCTCTGCGCAATGTACCTATCAGTTACATGAACGACAACGCTGCCATTCGCGTAGAGGGCGCACAGCATTGCACATTTGAAAATCTCCACATTGACAACGCTCTTTTCGGTTTATACCTTGCCACTTCTGCAAATTGTCGCATTGTGGAGAATGTTCTTCGCGCCACCAAAGGTAATGAATCGTCCTCCGGCAATGGTATTCACCTCTGGAGATGCGATAATATCAGCGTTGAGAGCAACGACGTGCAAGGACACCGCG
Organism: Ignavibacteria bacterium; assembly: GCA_014654705.1. Lineage (GTDB taxonomy): Bacteria > Bacteroidota > Ignavibacteria > Kapaibacteriales > UBA4661 > PH2015. The sequence continues at coordinate 56,720 of JACVZY010000001.1, read as the reverse complement.
ACGGCATTTATTTGGAATTTAATCGTCATGCTCTTGTGCGCGGCAACACGAGTGAAGGAAATATGCGCTATGGGTTGCACTTTATGTTTTCGGATTCCTGCGCCTACGAGGGCAACACCTTTCGCAATAACGGTTCGGGTGTAGCGGTGATGTACTCGCGCTTTGTGCGCATGACGGACAATCGTTTTTTGCATAACTGGGGCGCAGCCGCCTACGGAGTGCTGTTCAAGGACATAACGGACAGCTACATGGCTGGCAATCATTTTATCAAAAACACCGTCGGCTTGTATGCAGAAGGTGTGAACCGCACAAAAATTGAGCACAACGAGTTTCGGGAAAACGGCTGGGCGTTGAAAATGCTGGGCAGTTCGACCGATAACGTTTTCCGTTTTAATAACGTTATCGGCAATTCTTTCGATGTAACGACCAATAGTTTCGGCAGTGAAAATCGCTTTATCCACAATTACTGGAGCCGCTACGAGGGCTACGACCTCGACCGCAACGGGCTTGGTGATGTGCCGTTTCGCCCCGTGCGCCTCTTTTCGGTGCTGGTAGAAGAGCAGCAACCCGCGTTGGTGCTGATGCACAGCCTCCTTGTGAATATGCTGGACGTTGCCGAGCGTGTTATTCCTTCCATGACCCCGGAAGCACTGGTGGACATTGCGCCAAGCATGAAGCCTTTTGAAATTGGCACGACCAAAGTACAAACTGCGATACGAAAAAATTAGTGCAATGGATATAATCCTCTGCAATCCGCGTCAAGAATTGGCGACAAACGTAAAGAGACACAAAACCATGATTGAACTCCAAAATATCACCAAGCGCTTTGGCGAACACACCGTACTGAACGGCATCAACTTGAGATTTGAAGCTGCTTCCGTGACGGCAGTGCTGGGACCAAACGGTTCCGGCAAAACGACGTTGATGAAAACAATTCTCGGTTTGGTGCGCCCCGAAAGCGGCGCGATGTTCATTGAAGGTGAATCGGTATTGGGTGGGGCGGAGTACCGCAATATCATCGGTTATATGCCCCAGATAGCGCGGTTTCAAGACAATCTCACGGCTCGAGAGCTGATAGCGATGATACGCGACATCCGTGAAAATCCGCCCGGCTCACGCGAGGAGGAATTATGCGCCATGTTCGACCTCGCACCACATCTCAACAAACATCTCAAAACCTTGTCCGGCGGCACCCGACAAAAAGTGAATGCAGTGCTGGCGTTTATGTTCAACCCGCAAATTCTCATGCTGGACGAACCAACAGCCGGACTTGACCCGATAACGGCAAGCACCTTCAAAGACCTCGTACTGGCGGAACGTGATGCGGGACGGACTGTGTTGCTTACGTCGCACATTATGAGCGAAGTACACGAACTCGCCGATACGATTATCTTTCTGCTGGAGGGCAACGTCTATTTTCAGGGCGCAAGCGCCGAACTGCTTGCCAGTACTGGTGAAAATACGTTAGAACGAGCAATTGCAAGGCTTTTGCAAGAAAAAAATCAAACACTATCTCCAAAAACTCAGCATTTATCAGCATGAAAACGATTATTAAACTCACGCGCTACGGCATCATCAGTGCCGCCCGCAGCCGATGGATACTTGGTTACACGGCATTTTTCTTCCTTGCCAGCGAAGGTTTGATGCGCTTTGGCGGGGATACCTCGAAAGCTGTGGCGAGCCTGCTTAATGTTGTGCTCTTGCTCATACCGCTTGTCAGCATCGTTATCGGCACAATGACCGTCTATAACAACCGTGATTTTACAGAGCTTTTGCTTTCGCAGCCGCTTCGGCGGGGCAGCCTTTTTGCGGGGCAGTATTTGGGCTTGGCACTTCCGCTCACCGCCGCCTATTTGCTGGGCGTGGGAGTGCCGCTTCTGGCACGCATAGGGAGCGCGGATTCCGTTACAAATGCAGGCTTAGTGCTGATGCTTCTTGCCTCCGGCACGGCTCTGACGCTTATTTTTACGGCACTTGCGCTGGTGGTTGCCACGCGCTACGATGACCGCGCTTTTGGGCTGGGAGCCGCTTTACTTCTGTGGCTACTGGCAGCAGCGCTTTATGACGGAATTATGCTGGCAGTCATCTGGACGTTCCGCGACTACCCGCTTGAAATGCCTGTGCTGGCAATGAGCATTTTGAATCCGATAGATTTGGCGCGGACGCTGGTAATGCTCAAGTTTGATGTGGCTGCGCTCATGGGCTACACAGGAGCAGTCTTTGAGAAATTTTTCGGAACTGCTCTGGGTATGTCCGCTGCGGCAAGTGCTCTTCTATTCTGGATTCTCGCGCCATTTGGACTGGGAATGAAAATTTTTGCGAAGAAAGATTTTTAAGAAATAACTCACAATTCACCGAATATTATCATCAAAGGAAAAAGCAATGAACGCCATAGAAATTGACACTGAAATTTCGCCCGCACGGATTGTAAAAAACGATATTCGTGCCGCAGCAGTATTTGAGCGCTATGGCATTGATTTTTGCTGCAAAGGTAAAGAGCCTCTGGCAAAATTGTGCGAAGAAAAAAATATTGATGTCGGCACACTCACCGAAGAATTATCGCGCCTTGATGCTGCGCCGCCTGCATTGGACTTTGGTTCCATGAAAGCGTACCAGCTTATCGGCTACATTATTGAACATCACCATTCCTACGTGCGCCGTGCTATTCCCATCATACAGCAGCACATTCACAAAGTGGCAGAGCGGCATGGCACGGAGTACCCTGAAAATGGTGTCATAGCTCAAATGTTTGATACTCTCGCTGAGGAGTTGACCGAGCACCTCCAGAAAGAAGAGCACGTGTTGTTTCCGCACATTCAACGCGTCGAAATGTCGTGCGATTTCGGTCTCGCACCTGCACAAAGCCACTTCGGCACGGCGTTGCAGCCGATAACGGTGATGGAACGTGAGCACGAAGTCGTTGGTGAGGCGATGCAGTGCATCCGTGAACTTTCGCATAATTTCACGCCCCCGCCCGCAGCCTGCAACACCTACAAAGCTGCGTATGCCGAACTTCGTGAATTTGAGGAGGATTTACACAAACACATTCACTTGGAAAATAATATCTTACACCCCATGGCATTAGAACTGGAAGAAAAGCAGTGGCGAAATAGCCCACAAGCAGCTACAAACCTTAGCACCTACTAATTTTTTGTAACGCGGTTGCAGAGCAGAGAGCCAAGAAGTGCGGGGATGATTTCAAGATTAAAGCGTACTTTGTGTGGTATTGTGCGCAATGTACAATTTGCTCAACAGCCTATCTCTCATAGCGAACAATTCGTTACAACTTTTTTATCTCATTTTTATTTCTTTGTTTTATGAATACGTTCAAATATCTCGTCGCGGCGGCATTGCTGATGATTGCTGTTGCATGTGCCAAACAGGATGAAGCCGCACAAAACGGTGCAAGTGAGACGCAACCGGCAGGGGGGCAGGAGGCAGTAAAAGACGATGAATCCATGAAAGACATCGTGAAGGTTGCGGTCGGCTCGAAAGACCATTCGACCTTGGTGACAGCGCTGAAAGCAGCAGATTTAGTTACGTCCATGTCGAATGCCGGACCATTTACCGTTTTTGCACCAACTAATGCCGCTTTTGACAAGCTTCCAGCAGGCACGGTCGAAACTCTTTTGAAGCCGGAAAACAAAGGCAAATTGGCGGACATCTTGTATCACCACGTTATGACCTCAGCTCTCGATGTGGATTTTTTCACTGACGGACAAACGCTGACGATGTTCGACGGCAAATCGGCAAAAATTACCAAAAAAGATGGCGCGATGTACCTTGACGATGCCAAGGTAATTGCTTCCATCAGAGCTTCTAACGGTATTATCCACGTTGTGGATGCTGTTGTGCTGGCAAAGTAAATCAGAATAATAGGATACCCGGTCGGGTCGTTTTTAGGCGGAACGCGGATTCTCCGAATTTTTGGGAATATGGTTTTCAATAGCATCCGCGTTCCGTCCTTGGTAGAAAGGAAAAACTATGCTCTCCAATGCCTGTGCCTACGGACTACGGGCAATGACATACTTGGCTTCACAACCGCAAGACCACTATATTTCCGTTGATACGGTTGCCCAGCAAGTACATTTGCCTTCAGCATTTTTGAGAAAAGTCATGCAAAAGCTTGGTTGCGCAGGCTTTATTACCTCGATGCGCGGTGCGGGCGGTGGTGTGCGTTTGGCAGAGGATAGCAAGCGAATCACAGTGTACGACATTATTCTCGCCATTGATGGCGATAAGCGCTTCACGCGGTGTATGCTGCACTTGGACGGTTGTAATCCCGAACGTCCTTGCCCGTTCCATGAAGAATGGGCGGAGCAGCGCACACTCATTCAAAAAAGATTACAATCATTTTCATTGCATGAAGTAACGGCAATTATGAAGAATGATTTTTTTCGATTACCAATGAACGGTGAGCGGTTGAAGTAGAGTTCTCCGGCATGAAGTCTGCCTTCTAAGGTACTGCCACAAAATATGGCAAAAAGTGAATATACCGAAAAGCAGCAATTTCATTCACATTGCAAAAATAAAGGACACTTTTGTCCAAAATAAGGTATATTGTGCCGTTAAACCCGCCTTAAAATAATCTTTTGCGAAATGCTATGAAGTGGAAACCCTCGCAATCACCGCTCTCAAGCGTTCAATTACGCCACACGCCTGAACGCTTCCAACATATTATGGGGCTAAGCGTTAGCGATTTTGATGCTCTTTTGCAACGTCTCGGTGATACCACAAATGAACCTCAACCTTCTTCAGCGGAAAAACTTGCCGAAGAGGTCAGTATCGCGCTCTTATTCATGCGGCAATCTATGAGCAAAGAAGTGCTTAGCGTTTGTTTCGGGAGAGAAGAAGTGGAAGTCGAAGATATTCTCCAACACTTACAGCCAAGATTGGAAGCCACACAAGCACCACATCACAAAAGTTCAAGCGCTATCCGCAGTCGCAAACACCTCCTTGATTCAGAGAAAAACAAAATTGAAGCTGAAAGATTACTCCATGAACTACAGGTTCATCAAGTGGAGCTTCAAGCACAAAATGAAGAGTTGAAAACTTCGCGTTCAGAGACTGAGGAACAGCTTCTGCGCTACACCAAACTCTACGAATTTGCTCCTATGGGGTATTTTACGGTGTTGCGTGATGGCGCTATTATTCAAAAGGCAAATCTTGCTGCTGAACGCTTGATGGGGTTGCCTCGACGTGAGATTATTAACCAGCCATTTGTACGGTTCATAGAAGAAGAGTCTCGTGTGGTTGTATATGATTTGTTGAAAAAAGCGTTTGCAAGAGCTACTGATGATGAGCCAGAGGGCTGCGAGGTGAAAATGCTCACAGATGAAAACAAACCTTTCTGGGCACACATTCGGACTATTGTGAGTGCAGATCGTCAGTTCTGCCGTATTGTGGTACTGGACATCAGAGTGATTAAAGAAAATGAAGAAGCTCTACGGAAAAGCGAGGCAGTATTCCGTTCTGCACTGCAATCCCTTTCGGAGGGAGTCGTCGTACACGATGCCGCTTCTGTCATCCAACTCTGCAATCCTCAAGCGGAGCAAATACTCGGCTTGACAGTAGAACAAATGAAGGGAAGAACCTCTTTTGACCCACGATGGCGCTCAGTCCATGAGGATGGTAGCCCTTTTCACGGGGAGAACCATCCTGTGCCGATAACGTTGAAAACAGGGATGTCTCAGCACAACGTCATTATGGGTGTTCACAAACCTGACGGTTCTTTGAATTGGATTTCTATCAACGCCGAACCGATTATTTTTGAGGGTGAAACAGAGATACGCGGCGCAATTGCTACCTTTACGGACATCACCGAGCGCAAGCGGGCGCAAGAAGAGTTGCGGGTGAAGGAGCAACGCTTTCGTTCGTTTGTGGAATTGCAAGGGACGTATTTTCTTTGCACCGACTTGGCAGGCAACTACACTTACGCCAGCCCTGCTCATATTCGGACGTTTGGCATGGGAAAAACATCGTTGATTGGACTCAATGGTTTGCAGCATATTATTCCCGAAGACCACGCCAAGACGGAACGCACGGTCGAGCAATGCTTGCAGAATCCCGGCACTCCCGTGTCGGTTGTCCTCAGAAAACCGAGCACGTCGGGGGAAATATTGTTGACGGAATGGGAGTTTATTACCGTTACGGATGCGAGGGGAGTCGTTGCGGAAATTCAATGCATCGGGCATGACATCACCGAGCTGAAGCGAATGGAAGAACATTATTTACGAAGCAATCAATTATTAGAAGCATCGCAATCAATAGCCAAAGTGGGTGGGTGGGAATTGGATATCGGCTCAAGCCACCTGTATTGGACAGCAGAAACCTACCGCATACATGACACCTCTCCAGAAGAATTCAACCCAACGGTTGATGCTGGTGTCGGGTATTTTTTACCCGACTCAAAACGACAAATTAGTGCCGCCCTAGAACTGGCGATGACTGAAGGCAAGGGGTACGACTTAACCCTTGAAACGTATACGACCAAAGGAAGGCACATTCATGTACGAACCACTTGTAAGGTAACCAGTATTGACGGGAAACCCATCACACTAACGGGCATATTCCAAGACATCACCGAACAAAAAAAATCTGAGCAAGTACTCAAAGATAGTGAACAACGTTTAGGTTTGGCGCTTGAAGGGGGTAATTTGGGTTTATGGGATTGGGACGCATTAACGAATACATTAATTGTTAATGAAAGGTGGCTGAGTATGCTGGGACTTAATCCTTCAACAACTATACCCACATTAGATTTTTGGCACTCTTTAGTTCATCCTGAGGATATGCCCATTCTACAAAACCTAATTGATACAGTTATTTCTAACCCAAATGGAAAAAGAGTAGAAGCGGAAGTAAGAGCGAGGCATGCTAATGGCGAGTATATATGGATACTTGATAAAGGAGCCATTGTTAGTAGAGACAATAATGGTAATCCACTTCGTATTGTGGGAACACATATGGATATTACCGAGCGTAAAACGGCAGAAAAGAAAATTAGCCTATTACAACAAAAATATTTGGCTATTCTCAATGCTGCCAATGGCATTGTGTGGGAAGCCGATGCCCAAACCTTTCAATTCACTTTTGTGAGCGGTCAGGCTGAAGCCATACTGGGTTATCCCATACATCGCTGGACTGAAGAACCAACTTTCTGGAAAGACCATATCCATCCTGAAGATAGCACATGGGCAGTTGATTATTGTCTCAATTGCATCCTGAAAAATCAGGCGCATGATTTTGAATATAGAATGATAGCGGCTGATGGGCGCGTGGTGTGGTTGCATGATATTGTTACCGTTGAATCTGAAAATGGTAAGCCAGTATTATTACGCGGCTTGATGGTGGATATTACCTATCGCAAACAGGCAGAGGCAGCATTGGAAAACGCACTTAAACGTCTTGAACTGGCTACCCATTCTGCGAACATCGGCATTTGGGAATATGGTCTCAACGATAGCAGCCTGATCTGGGACGATCAGATGTATGCACTCTACGGCATTACCCAAACCACATTTAGCGGTACCTATGAAGCCTGGCAGACGGGTTTGCACCCTGAAGACAGGGAAAGAAGTGAACATGAATTGGAAATTGCTATTGCAGGAGGAAAAGACTTTGATACAGAATTTAGGGTGATGTGGCCAGATCAATCTATTCATCACATTCGAGCCTTTGCAACAGTAATTTTTGATGCCTTTGGCAAGGCTATCAAAATGATTGGAGCCAATTATGATATTACCGAGCGAAAAGAAATAATAAATGAACTAGTCAGAGCCAAAGAAAAAGCAGAAGAAAGCGAACGCAGACTTGTCATTGCTCAAGGCGTGACAAAAGTTGGTAGCTGGGAGACGGATTTACAAACTTTGGAAGTAGTTTGGTCGGAGGAGACCTATAAAATTTTTGGAACAGACCATTTGAGTTTTCAGGCATCACATCCTGCTTTTTTGGAATTTGTTCATCCGGAAGATAAGGAGAAAGTAGATAAAGCTTTTTTGGAGTCGTTTACAAAAACAGGTATCAACGTGGTAGAGCACCGCATCCTACCCGTTGGTAATAGTGTAAAATATGTAGAAGAGCGCTGGCAGATTCATTCAGATCTAAATGGAAAACCTACCCGGGCTGTAGGTACCTGTCAGGATATTACTGAACGCAAGCGGGCGGAAGAAAAACTGCGCAAAACAGAAGAAAATCAGCAGAGGATTCTGGAAACAATGGGTGTGGGTGTGACCGTTACACGCAATGGGCAGGTGCTATTTGCCAATGAGTCGTGGTGTAAACTGATTGGCTATACGGCAGAAGAGATACGTTCTTTTGATTTTTATGATATCGTTCACCCCGTGAGCCGCCAGCTGATCCGAGAGCGCGGGCTGGCTCGGATGCGAGGCAAAGAAGTGCCTGACCGCTACGAAACACAATTTTGCCATAAAAATGGAACTATCCTCTGGATTGACATTTCTGCATTTCTTATTGAATATGAAGGCATGACCGCCGTTATTTCAACCATGGTGGATATTACCGACCGCAAACGGGCAGAAAATCTCTTAGCAGCGAGTGAAGAGCGCTATCGCTCTTTTGTAGAACTTCAAGGCACATATTTTCTGCGAACCGACCTTGAGGGAAAATACACGTATGCAAGCCCTGCTCACATCCAAACGTTTGGTATGGGACAAACATCATTAATTGGACGCTCCGGCTTAGAACATATAATACCCGAAGATCACGAAAAAACGTTTCGGGTTATTGAACAATGCTTGCTGAAACCCGGTACTGCCGTGTCTGTTATATTGAGAAAGCCCAGCACTTCGGGCAAAATACTATGGACAGAGTGGGAGTTTATTACTATTCAGGACGCTAATGGCGCAGTAATAGAGATACAATGTGTCGGACACGATATTACCGATCGCAAAATAGCAGAACAAGAACTCCTCAATCTTAACCAAACGCTTGAACAGCGAGTTGAACAGCGTACGCGAGAACTTGTATTGCTCAACAACGAAAAGAATGAATTTTTGGGCATTGCCGCCCACGATCTCAAGAATCCACTCTCCGGCATCCTGACTAGCGCAGAGATTCTGGAGCGGTATTATGGCGGAGAGGCACAGACGAAGCGGTATATCAGTATGATTGTGAGTGCCAGTGAACAAATGCTGGATATTATCGAAAATCTGCTCGATGTGAATAAAATCGAAAGCGGGCTTCTGAAGGTCAATATCATTCCTATCAGCCTTGACGTGGTATCAGCTGTTGTGGATGATTATCAGCAAAGAGCTACGAATAAAGGAATTATTTTTTGCTTTTTTCCTTCTGTTGACGAACCTGCTCCAGTCGTCTTAGCTGATGAAAAGGCACTTTGGCAGGTATTGGATAACCTTGTTTCTAATGCTGTGAAATATTCACCACACTGGAAAACTGTCAATGTGCGGGTTCTGAGTCGTACCGATGAAGAAGGCAATTGCTTTGGGCGCGTGGAAATACAAGACGAAGGTCCGGGTATATCGGAAACGGATATGCACAAGCTCTTCGATAAATTCACACGACTCTCAGCACAGCCCACAGGTGGAGAAAATTCTACGGGCTTGGGCTTGTCAATTGTAAAAAAGCTGGTAGAATTGCAGCAAGGGCAAGTCTGGTGTGAGTCTGAACTTGGTAAAGGCGCAACCTTTATTGTAGAATTTCCCTGCGCTTAAATAATGAAAAAGCAACTATCAAACGAGAAAATATACCACCATCATCCAACCACAAACCAATACAAACTATGACCAGAGCACTGACCTTCTGTCTTTTTCTTCTTGCCGTGACCGTTCGGGCGTTCGCACAAGAAGCCAGCATTACCGCGCTGAAAGCGGGCAAACTCTTTGACAGCGAAAACGGTAAGTTCGTCGAAAATCAAGTGATTTTGATTACGGGCAACGTCATTACGCAGGTTGGGAGCAACATTCCCATTCCCGCGAATGCAAAAGTGATTGATTTGAGCAAGTTCACCGCACTACCCGGCTTGATTGATTGCCACACGCACATCACGGGGCAGCCGGAAAATTTTTATGTGGATATTTTTCGTCGCTCTTCTATTGATGTGGCAATTGAATCGCACATCTATACCGAGCGAACACTGGAGGCGGGCTTCACGGCGTGCCGCAATCTTGGCTCGCATGACTTCGTTGATGTCGCCCTGCGTAATTCCATCAATGCCGGAAAGACGATTGGACCTCGCCTCTACGTGTCGGGACCCTATATTGGCTCCACGGGCAGTCATGGCGACCTGAATGGCTTTGCTCCGCAGGTGCATATTGAGCAAGAAAATGGCGTTGCCGACGGCGTGGATGGCGTTCGGAAAAAAGTGCGCCGAAACATCAAGTACGGCGCAGATGTGATCAAGTTTGGCGCAACGGCGGGTGTTCTCTCCGAAGAAGAATCCGTCGGCGCTCCGCAATACTCGCAAGAAGAAATGAACGCCATCGTTGCGGAAGCAGCGCTTTGGGGCAAAAAAGTAGCTGCACACGCACACGGTACAGAAGGTATCAACATGGCAATTAAAGCAGGCGTTGCATCCATTGAGCATGGAAGTTTTTTGAACGATGAAAGTATTCGTCTGATGAAAGAGAAGGGAACGTATTTGGTAGCCGATATTTACAACGACGATTTTATTTTGGCGGAGTTTGCCAAACTTGGTTTCCCGGAAAAAATTCTTGAAAAAGAGCGCTTGGTCGGCAAAACACAGCGCGAAAATTTCCAAAAAGCCGTCAAAGCAGGAGTGAAGGTCGCCTATGGCACAGATGCAGGTGTTTATCCGCATGGTAACAATGCGAAACAATTTTTTTACATGGTCAAATATGGTCTCACACCCACGCAAGCACTCCAATCAGCGACTATCAATGCTGCAGACTTAATCGGTGTGAAAGAAAAGTTGGGCTCCGTTACCAAAGGTAAGTTTGCAGATATTATTGCAGTAAATGGCAACGTAGAACAAGATATAACTGTTCTGGAGAAAAAGATTGTGTTTGTGATGAAGGATGGTAAAGTCTATTTTGACAAGACGAGTAAGTAACGAATGCACATCTGTCCATTTTTTCGTTCAAACAAATTTGTATTGGCAATTACCTCAGCGCTTGCTACATTTGTAGCAGTTCTTGTTCTGCACTCGTACAAATGAGTGGTTTTTGAGCGTGAGACTTTTTTGCCTGTACCCGTGATACAGTCCATTATGAAACGGATATTTTCCATATTACTTTTCGTTTTGATAACACTCCATATCAACTCTTCGTTGTTGATATGGGGGGCATACAGTCTGTTCCAAGAGCAGATTGCGGAAAAGTATTGCGAAGTGTACCTTGAAGACCGTTTGTGTAACGGACAGTGCTTTGTTCGCAAAATTATTATCAAAACTGAGCAGCAAGGGCAAAAACAAACACCACCCCAAATTCGACTATCCGAATTTTCCCCCGTCGTTGCCTTCGACACTGCCTTGCCTTGCGCTTGTGCTATTTCCCTAGAAAAAACCTCTTTCGTTTCCCTCGAATCTTCACCGCTAGTTGGCTTCACCCCTTCGGTCTTTCATCCTCCGACTGCTTAACATTCTTCTCTCCTCATCGGACTTTCGTACGCGGATATTACGTGTTTGTGCTGTGCAGGAACACTTGTATTCCGTATAGGTTGCTGTACCCCAACTGTACTCATTTTTACAAACTGGCGCTTGTGCTGGTCTTGAGCGTGGCGTATGTGATTTTGTCATAGCTCCTACCTCGCGCCGTGTTTCTTTACCACTGTTTGCATTGATTTTTAAGGACTTACTATGTCTCTTCCTTTTGATTCTCAACACTCAAGCGCAATCAATAGCGCAATTTCTTCGCGCTCACTCGGTGAACAAAAAAACTTTTTACTGCCGCGAGCAACACCCATTGCTCCTATTGGCTACAAAATCGGCAACGAAAACAAAGGATTATTTTACGCTTTCGTCGCCCTTATCATTGCGTACTGGGCGTGGATATGCAATACTCATTGGATCTTGAGTCTCTTCAGAGTCACCATTCCTGTACTGTTTTTTGTTGCTCTAACAGGCAATCTTCACGCTCAGCAAAACACTTCCAAGCAAGAAAAATTCTGGGTTGCGGGTGTATGCGACGGCTGCAAAAAAGAAATTGAAACCGCAGCTAAAGGAGTCAAAGGCGTAACTAAAGCAGAATGGGACTTGAAAACAAAATTTGTTACGATAGGTTACAATGCTGCGCAAACCAGCCCCGAAGCACTCAAGAAGGCACTCGTGGCGACAGGGCGCAAAGTGAAATCTCCAAAATAACCACTACACAACAGCAATAATGAATCCTCTTTTGAAACGTTTTGCTCTCACTGCTACTTCTGTCGGAGTGGGGATAGCGGGTCTGGCATTTTTTCTGCGGGCAAGTCGTCCCCCGGAAGCAACTGATACGCACTTGCACAGTTCACAGTTTGACCACAGTAATTGTGCGCGTTTGCTCTGGGGTAAACAGCTCCCCACGCTGACGCTCACCGACCAAAATGGCGCGGCGATTAACCTCAAAGCGCATTCCGGCTCACCGCATTCGCTGGTGCTGGTACGATATTTGGGGTGTTCGTGTTCACACTGCATTGAACAGCTTATTGCGCTGAACAAACGCGCCGATACGCTGAAGCAACTTGGTGTGCGCGTAATCGCTTTCAGTGAAGATGACCCGGAACAAAATGCGCTGGTAATGAAAAAATACGGGTTCAACTCCGATGTTTTTACGCTCGCCTCCGACCCCGAAAACCGCATGGGAAAGCGGCTGAACATGAATTTCAAAGAACCCAACGGCGAGGAGACGAATCTTCACGGTGCGATTGTGGTGCGACGCGATACCGTCATGTTTGCCGTCATGGACACGAAACCTTTTATGGCGATTGATTCGCTGGTGAAAGAATCGCAGCGCACTACGCCGATAAAAGCTGTGGCGACGATATTACCGTAATCATCGTGGCATAAAGAGTTTTCTTATCTCCCTTCGCAATTCGCAGAACTTTCATAAGTTGACACTCTATTCACCATCACACTATGCTTCGTATTGTTTCCATATCGCTTCTGATATTCCTCTACACACTCTCGACGTGTCGAGTGCTCCTGCCGTTTCTGCACTATGCGGCAAATAAAGAGTATTATCTGGACCGCTGCGAAAACAAGGCAAAACCTGAGTTAGAGTGCGACGGCTGTTGCCAAGTGAAAAAAGAAGTCGCCGAAGCAGCCCACGAGACAGGTCAATCTTCGCAAAGCCAGACCACACCAACCTCACAGCGTACAAACGTGAACGAAACACCCGAACTTTTTCATATCCTCACCGACGCTCCCGAATTTTCTTCCCCCGAAACAGGAACCGCTTTGTTCCTTGCACTTGTCAATACTTTACTTCTTTCCGGCGTAGGAACTGTGCCGTTCCAGCCGCCCCGTGCTTAATCACATCTCCGCATATTCTTTACACTCGCCCAATCTGCTTGGGTGATACGACTACATGACTAACTCGTGCAGTTTGGCTTCATATTTTTTACTATAATCAAAACAAGACAATGAAAACTTCTCTTCTCAAAAGAGCAGCAGTGCTGCTACTTTCAGGTATTATTATACCATCGGGGCTTTTCGCTCAAACCGAAATTTCCGGCACCATTATTGACCAATTCACCCGCGAAGCACTCTCCGGCTCACGAATCCTGGTGAAAGGTACAAAAATCGGTACCATCGCAAGTTTAAGCGGAAAATTCACCCTCAAAACCGCATTTACGCTTGCTCCCGAAGACATTATCACTATCTCGATACTGGGTTACAAAACAAAAAACATCCCTGTAAGCGAGATTGTATCAGGCATTCAGGTCGAACTTGCGCCGCAGGTAATTACCTCGCAACAAGTCGCCGTTACCGCCAATCGCCAATCGCAGTTACGTTCGGAAATGCCTGTGGCGGTCAGCGTTGTGAGCAAGCAGCTTATCGAAGAAACTAAGCCTGCGATGATGTACGAGATTATGAACAAGGTGCCGGGCGTGGTAATGCAAAATCTCGGCAACGAACAGCATAGTATGGCGATTCGCTCACCCATGACTACTCGTGCGCTGTTTCTCTACCTTGAGGACGGCATTCCGATTCGTACCACTGGCGTTTTTAATCACAACGCACTTATGGAAATCAATCTTCCTGCCATTCGCAGCATAGATGTAATCAAAGGTCCCGGTTCAGCTATGTATGGTGCAAATGCGGTGTCGGGCGCAGTGAATTTCCTTACGCAACGCGCCGGAGTTCGACCAATACTTGAGTTTGGAGTGCAAGGCGATAATTTTGGCTACCAGCGCGGCAATGTGAATCTTGCCAATATGTTTGGTGAAGGCGTTGGCAGCGTGGGCGTGTATGCGGGCGGCTATTACGCACAGCAAAAAAACTCGTGGCGCGATTTTAATTCAATGGAAAAGCTCTCCGCCAGTATTCGGGCCGATTATCGCCTTGCCGAGCGAACCGCATTGGAACTGACCTATTCGGTGAATAATCTTCGGAGCGATATGCCGGGCGGTATTGACAGCACGATGTATTATTCGCAGCGTTACCCAAGCAATAACACAGTTGCCTACCGCGACAATAAGGCTCAGCGCGGTCGTCTAACGCTTGACCATACCTTTGAAAATAACGCCAATATCCGCGCAATCGTCTTTTACCGCAATAATCAGTTGCTGATGTTACCAAGTTTTCGTCTGCGCAATGATCCGCGTAACCTGCGTGGAGCATTTGGCGAACTCTCAGATTCGCGATTTACCTCGCTTGGTGCTGATGTGCAGTTCCGTACAAGCCTGATGCTGGGCGAAATTCAGACGAATCTTGTGGCGGGTTTGTATTACGAAAACAGCCCACACACGGTTCGGGCAAAATTCCTTCGCATCGGGCGTGAAACCGTGAACGGAAGCACAACATACAACAGCGTTACCCAGACCGATTCCACGCTCACAAGCTACGACGTAGGGTTGTCTAATATTGCGGGCTATGCACAAGCAGAATTTGTGCTGACAGGGCAGTGGAAGGCTATCGCCGGAGTTCGCTATGACAGGCTGGCGTTTGATTTCAAGAATAATCTTCCTCCAAGCGCATTCACGGGCGCACCCGACCAAACAACAAGCTACAACAACATTGCTCCGCGCTTTGGTGTGATGTACAACTCTGACGCGGGAACTGGAATGTACGCCAATTACAGCATCGGCTTTTTGCCACCGGAGCTTTCCGAACTTTTTCGTGGTGTGAGCGTTCCGAATCTTTCGCAAGCGAGTTTCAACAACTACGAAGTGGGCGGGTATGCGTCATTCCTTGATGGGCGGGCATATCTGGATATGAGTTTGTATCTGTTGGACGGCATAAATGAAGTGATTTCGGTGCAGATAGAGCAGAATGTGTTCCAAAACCGCAATGCAGGTGCGACACGGCATTACGGCGTGGAATTTCAAGTGGGTTTTGTGCCGATGGAGGAAGTGAATATCCGCATTGGTGGAACCTACGCGCGGCATATTTTCATGCAATATCGTGAGCGCGTTGGTGTGACAGAACGTATTTTTGACAACAACGATATGCCGCAAGCACCAGATTTAACGACATTTTCGGAAATTATTTATAAGCCAACATGGTTACCGGGCTTCAGAATTGGTGGGGAATTGCAGACGATGGGGCAGTATTTTCAAGATGTGCAGAACACAAGGAAATATGCGGGTCATGCGGTAGTGAATCTTCGGGCAGGCTATAAGATTGGAGGTTTGGATGTGTTCGTCAATGTGCTGAATCTCGCCAATACGCTGTATGCAGAAACCTCGTCGTGGAGCAGCTTCGGATATTCGTTTACGCCAGCAAACCCGCGTCTGTTCAGCGTTGGTGCTTCGTATAATCTGGGTACATTATTCAAATAAATCTAGAAATTACCACATCTCAAAAAAGTAAAACCATGGTTACGAATACTATCCGTTCCGATGTTCAAGCGGCGGAACAATCCCAAACACAAGCAATATCGGGCATTTTGATGCGCTCCAAACAATGGTTCAAACGCAATGCCTACAATCTTCATCGCTGGATAAGCATTGCAGCACTTGTCCCAGCCTTGATGTGGTCGCTTTCCGGCACATCGCATCCCTTTATGGCGCATTGGTTCAAGCCGGCAATAGCCAAAGAATTTTTGCCGCCGAAACCGATTGACCAAAGTGCTGTTCAGATGCCGCTTTCGGAAGCTCTTCGGGCTAATGGCATTGCGGAAATACGGCAATTTCACCTTATAGCGCTGAATGGAAAAACGTACTATCAAGTGCAAACCTCGCCGACAGCAGAAAATATCTACCTCGACGCCCGCACCGGTACTCGTATGGCGGATGGCGATAGGGAGTATGCGATTTCGCTGGCAAAACAATACTTCGGCAATTCTGCTGCAAATGTAACAGAAACCCGCTTTATGACCCAGTTCACAGATGAATACCGTTATGTGAATCGTCTTCTGCCGGTGTGGAAAATATCGTTTGCCGAAGGCGGTTATGATATTTATGTAGAGACAGCTTCAGGGCGCATGGGTACCTACAACACCCCGCTACGCCGCGCCTTTGCAATCGTGTTTCTGTATTGCCATAATTGGGGTTTTCTGAATGCCGTTGAGCCGTTACGGCTTAGTGTTGTAGCCTTGGCGCTGGGAGTAATTATTCTTATGGCACTTTCGGGTATTGTCTTGTATGCTTTTCTGTGGAATAAACGCAAACAGCGCACGGTGACAGGTTTGCGCAAGTATCATCGTTCTCTTGGCATTGCGGTTTCTGTCTCAACGCTCACATTTGCGTCGAGCGGAATGTACCACGCGCTCCACAAAGAGCGTTTGCGAGATGAAATAGGGCAACCAAATGTACAAGCGATGTTCAAAGCTGAAGAGTTGAAATTTGGTGTTCGGGAAGCAGGATTTGTTGCGCCGCCGATGTATGACGTATCGGCTGTGCGAATAAGCGGTGAAGCGCACTACCGCTTCGCGCACAGCGTCAGCGTGGATGCAGCGGATGAGTGCTGCGCACCAATGCAAAACACTCAAGCCGACAAAAACGGTAAAAAGCCACAAACCATCAAAGCGGCAACATACTTTAATGCAAATACAGGCAAAGCACTTCCTTCGGGTGATAGCAAATACGCCCGTGCGATTGCGGCTGAGCTAACGGGTATTTCAACAGGTATCATTACGCAAGAACGGCTTCAAACGGAGTTTCAAGGTGAATATGGTTTTATTAATAAGCGCTTGCCCGTACAGCGCCTTGACCTCGCCACGCCGGACAAACGAACGCTTTACGTGGAAACAGCAACGGGGACTCTTGCTGCGGATGTGCAGAGTGGCGACCGCTTAGAAGGGTTTACGTTTGCGTACATTCACAAATTGGAATTTCTGAAGCCGCTTGGCAAGGATATACGCGACGGCGTGACAGTGGGACTGGGCTTGGTGAATAGTTTGATGGCGGTGTTGGGCTTAGTGCTGTTTGTGCGCCTGCCAAAAAAGAAGTAAACAAAGCACTAGGAACTGAATAAAGAAATAATAATGAAAAGCGCCCTTCAAACTTTGTGTTTGCGGGGCGTTGCTCTGTTATACTCTGAGAGCATGAAAATTCGTATATTCGCCCTCGTAATTTCTTTCTCCTTCATTTTTTCTCTTCCCTTTATGAATTATGTTCGTTGCGCTTTGGCATTGTTTATTATGTCGCTGATTCTTGCGACTGCTTTCGTTGCGCCTGCGGTCGTCTTTGCCGTGCCGCCTTCATCTGGCATCGAATACCACGTCAATGCTGACGGCTACAAATACACGACGGTCAAAAACGACCCGCTCAAAGCCCGTATCTATACGCTTCCGAATGGCTTGACGGTCTATCTTTCCGTCAATAAGGCAGACCCTCGCGTTTACACATCCATCGCCGTAAGAGCAGGCAGCAAGAGCGATCCTGCCGATGCAACAGGGCTGGCGCACTATCTCGAACATATGCTCTTCAAAGGGACAGACAAATTCGGCACGACCGATTTTGCGAAAGAAAGCGTGGAGATTCAAAAGATAGAAGACCTCTACGAAGTCTATCGCAAAACTACCGACACCACAGAGCGCAAGCGGCTCTACAAGCAGATTGATTCTGTTTCGGGTGTCGCCGCAAAACTTGCCATTGCGAACGAATATGACAAAATGCTTGGTTCTATCGGTGCAAAAGGTACGAATGCCTACACGTGGTTCGAACAGACCGTGTATATCAACGATATACCTGCGAACCAACTCGAAAAATGGATGACCATAGAGAGCGACCGCTTCCGCAAACTCGTTTTGCGTCTTTTCCATACCGAACTGGAAGCCGTTTATGAAGAAAAAAATATCGGCATGGACAACGACCAACGCACGGTGTGGGAACTTGTTACGGAGGCTCTTTTTCCCAATCACAATTATGGCAAGCAAACCACGATTGGCACGGTGGATCATTTGAAAAATCCTTCCTTGAAGCTGATTCGTGAGTACTTCGATAAGTATTATGTGCCGAACAACATGGCAATCTGTCTTGCGGGCGATTTTGACCCCGACCAAGTTATCAAATCCATTGACCTGAAATTTGGATGGATGCAGCCTAAACCTGTTGCCGCCTATACCTTCACGCCGGAGCCGGAAGCAGTCTCTCCGCTTGTGCGCGAGTACGTCGGTCCCGATGCCGAATCGGTTACTATCGGTTTTCGTCTGCCGGGCGCGAATTCTCCACAAGGGAAGTATATTCAGATGATGAATCGCCTGCTCTTCAACCGTGTGGCGGGCTTGATGGATTTGAATTTGAACCAGCAGCAAAAAGTATTATTCGTCAACAGCAGCACATGGGATTTGAAAGATTATTCTGTTCATTTGCTTGCCGGTCGTCCACGTCAGGGGCAATCCCTCGACGAGGTGGCAAACTTGATGCTGGAGCAAATCGAGTTAGTGAAGCAGGGCAAGTTCGATGAAAGCCTTCTGACGGCAGTGGTGAACAACATGAATGCTGAAATGATTCGCTCGTACGAGCAGAATGATGGTCGTGTGAACGAGTTTGTGACCGCCTTTATCACCGGAGCGGACTGGGCGAAAGCGACTGCTCAGATTGAGGAAATGCGCGGTATCACAAAAAAAGACCTGATTGAGTTTGCGAAAACGTATTATGCTAAAAATTACGTTACTGTCTTCAAGCGCACTGGCGAGCGTAAAGCAGTGGCAAAAGTAACCAAGCCGCCTATTACTCCCGTGGAGACCAATCGCGACGCTCAATCACCATTTGTCCGCGAACTGCTTGCAACTCCCGCAGCCCCTATGCAGCCTCGCTTCTTGGATTACGAAAAAGATATTCAAATGGCGAAACTTGCAAGCGGTGTGCCGGTGTATTCGCTCAAAAACGACGAAAACGAGCTATTTCGTTTGTTCTATTTGCTTGATATGGGCAGCCAGCACGACAAAAAGACGGCTCTTGCGGTGGCGTATCTTCAGTTTCTCGGTACGGACAAACTTTCGGCGGAAGACGTAAAGAAGAAACTCTTCGCGCTGGGGTGTAAGTTCAATGTTTTTAGCGCACAAGACCAAATGTATGTTGTGCTGGAAGGCTTAACCAAGAGTTTTTCCGAAGGGGTCGCGCTCTTTGAAGATTTGCTCAAAAATGCTAAACCCGATGCTGCCGCGCTTGAGTCATTGGTGAGCCGTCAGCTCAAAGGCAAAGCCGATGCAAAGAAAAATAAGGGCATTATTTTGCGCCAAGCAATGTCAAATTACGGCACCTACGGAGAAATGAACCCCTACCGTGACCAGCTTTCGGAAGCAGAATTGAAAGCGCTTAAGCCGGACGAACTCGTTGCGAAAATCAAAGAACTGACGAGCTATCAGCATCGTGTTTTGTACTATGGTCCCATGCCGCAAAAAGAGCTTGTTGCTGCTTTGAACAAACTTCACAAAACACCTGCAGCAAAAGACCTGAAGCCTGTTCCAACAAATCAGCCCTACACGTTCCAAGATACAAAAGAGAACACGGTGATTTTTGTGGACTATGATATGGTGCAGGCGGAAATTCTGTTGCTCTCGAAGTCCGTTCCGTACAACGCCGCCCTTGCGCCGCAAGTGAATCTCTTCAATGAGTATTTTGGCGGAAATATGTCGTCGTTGGTGTTCCAGACGATTCGGGAATCTAAGGCGCTTGCATACAGCGTCTTCAGCACATACCGTCAGCCACAGCGCTCGCAAGACCCATTCTACGTGTATAGCTACGTCGGCACGCAAGCGGATAAATTCCACGAAGCCGTAGCAGGAATGTTCGATTTGCTGAATAATATGCCGAAGGCAGAGAAGAACTTTGCGCAAGCAAAAGCGAGTATCAAAAACAATCTTGAGACCGAGCGCATTATTCGAGCGAATGTACTCTTCAGCTACGAAGATGCGAAGAAATTAGGCTTGAAAGAGGATATTCGCAAGACCGTCTATGAGCAATCGCAAAAAATGGGCTACGACGATTTAGCAAAATTCTATGGTGAATATATCAAAGACAAACCTTATACAATGCTCGTTCTCGGTTCTAAAAAACGCCTGAAGCCAGAAGATTTAGCCAAGTACGGCAAGGTTAAAGAACTCACGCTGGAGCAGGTCTTTGGGTATTAACAATATAAGATATTAGATCTCGCCATGCTCTTCAAACCTAAGTTTGGAGAGCATGGTTGTTTTTAGCATTATTCCTGAAGTCACTAACGATACCATCACAGTCATATCACAATGTACAAAATGAAACCTCTTCTTTCCGCCCCCGAACTGCTCACGCTCTTACAAGGGCAGCAAACAAACGTGGTCATTATTGACGCTCGCGCCGGAGCCGCAGATATTCGCCAGCAATATGAAGCACAACACGTGCACGGTGCGCTTTTTGTCAGTTTGGAAGACGAACTGGCACACAAAAGCGAAAACGCCGCCAATGGCGGACGACATCCCTTGCCGTCTGTGGAGCGGTTTGCCGAACTTCTTGGGCGTCGGCTGGGTATTACACCCGAAACGTACGTGGTTGTTTATGACGACAAGAACGGCGCAAATGCGGCTTCGCGTTTTTGGTGGATGCTGCGGGCTGTCGGGCATGAAAAAGTGCAAGTATTAGACGGCGGCTTGCAGGCAGCGATAGCCTCTGGCGTTCCTGTTGATTCAGAGCCGGTCGCGGTTAAGGCACAGTCAAAATACAATGCTCAATCGTGGACACTGCAAACGCGCACAATGGATGAAGTTGCGGACGTTGCCGTCTCGAAGCAGCATATCGTCGTGGACGTGCGCGATAGAGAGCGGTATTTGGGCAACCAAGAGCCAATAGACCTTATTGCAGGGCATATTCCGGGCGCAATCAACATCCCGTTTGCAGGGAATTTGGATGAGCGAGGCTTCTTTCGCTCGCCCGAAGAATTACGCACAAAATACTCCGAGGCATTTGCTGAGGTACCACTTGCAAACGTAACAGTGCATTGCGGGTCGGGCGTAACGGCGTGCCATACGCTCCTCGCCTTAGCACACGCGGGCATGGAAATACCGGCATTGTACGTTGGTTCGTGGAGCGAGTGGTCGAGAAATCCGCGCGAGATTGCGACGGGAGAGAAGTGATTTCTTATCTAAAGTCAATGCAAAACGATTCTCAAAAGACTATCTTTGTAGCGCAATACAATACAAAGTTCACCACTATTTCTTAACGCAATGAATTCCAATGTAATGACAAATGACACTTTTGAAATCTCCTTGCGGCGTGCTGCCATTATTGCAGGATGTGCGCTTATCCTCATGGCAGTGGCAGCAGGATTTTCGTACGGCTTTGTCATGACAAGTTTGATTGTCTCGGGAGATGCCGCAACTACTTTTCGCAACATTCAGGCTTCAGAGTCATTGTTTCGCGGTGGTATCGGCGGCTTTCTTTTTGTACTTCTTTGCGATATAGTTGTCACGTGGGCGTTATACATTTTTCTCAAACCTATCAATAAGAGTCTTTCCTTGCTTGCAGCGTGGTTTCGGTTAGTGTATTCGGCTATTCTGGGGGCGGCTTTGCTGCAGCTTGTCATTGCTGCCCGTTTGGTGCATGGTTCGGACTATTTGGCGGCATCGGGGGCGGTGCAAGTACAGGCTCAGACAATGCTTCTTCTCAATGGTTTTAATGATTTATGGGCTGTTAGTTTAGTGGTCTTCGGTTGCCATCTTCTTGTGCTTGGCTATGCTGTTTTTCTGTCCGGTTCCATGCCGAAGATTTTGGGTATTTTGTTATTTGTTGCAGGACTTTGCTACGTTGGCAGTAATTTTGCTCATGTACTTTTGCCCAATTATGATAACTACAAAGCAAACGTGGATATGGTTCTGAGCTTGCCCGAAGCGTTAGGAGAACTGGGCTTTGGTATCTGGTTACTTCTCAGAGGCGGTAAAAAAGACGCGCTTACTTCTTGAGCGCCACTCTTTTTCTAATTCTGCTGAGAGATTCCGGTGTTACGCCGAGATAGCTCGCCAGTTGGTGCTGCGGCACGCGCTGAACGAGTTCGGGTCTGGTTGTGAGAAGATTCACATAGCGTTCTTCAGGTGAAGAGGTAATGAATCGGGCAAGCGCTTCTTGCGTTCTGCCGAAGTCGTGCTCCATCATGGAACGAGTAATGGCATATAACTTTGGGAATTGCTTGTACATCGCCTCTTCCAGATGAAAGTTTCCCACTATCAAGGTACAATCCTCTACACACGACAAATAATGACTGGATGGTATTCGACCTGTATAGCTGGCAAAGGAGACAACCGATTGTTCTTCGGTAAAAAAACCAGTTGTTTTTTCATCTCCATCCACAAAGTAGTACTGCCGCACACAGCCTTTCAGCACGAAGTAACATTCGTTGCATATTTCGCCTTCGCGGAGTAAAATTGTCCCCTTGCTGAAGGTGCTAACCGTGATTTGTTTGGCGATTGCTTCTGTTTCTTCTTCGCTGAGAGAAGGGAATTGGGAAATGAATTGTACGAGAGTAGTGTGCATTGCCTCGGATGTGATTAGTGCTTGAATTCAAGGTGCTCTATCTGCTTTCTACGTGTTACAAAATTACAGCGCTTCTGTTACATTCCCCTTAAAATTCCGTCCAATCGGAATCGTTATGCCCTGAATTTCCAGTGTGGATGCAGTGTAGGAGGCTATTTTTTTGACCGCGACAATAAACGAGCGGTGAACGCGCACAAATTCTTCTGAAGGCAGCATCAGTTCCAGTGCATTCATGCTTTGTTTGGTTTTGACAAAAAAATCATTGTTAAAAAATTTGACAATGATTTTTTTGTTAAGTATTTTGACAGTAAAATTTTTGTCAAATGTCAAAAACAAAGATGCAAAAACCAATTAAAAATCTTGTTGGTCAGGTTGCAGATAAAGAGAATTTCTTCGAGCGTCCGCGTGAAACCAAGAAACTTTGGGATGCGTTGGCATCGGGGGAGCATATTCTCTTTGCTGCGCCACGTCGCTCCGGCAAAACTTCGCTCCTGTTTCATTTACAAGATAATCCGAAGGAAAACAAAATACTCATTTTTCTTGAAGTTGAGTCTGTTTCAAGTAGTGTAGAGTTCTTCAAGCGATTGCGGGATGTCCTTTTACAGGATGATGATTTGTCATCAGTAGGTATACGCATTGGTGAGGGGGCGAAAAATGTGCTAAGACGAATTCGAGGAATTGGCAGTGATGCACTTGCGAAAATAGAGCTTGCAGATGGAGAAAAGATGCCTCCTCACAAAGCATTTGAGCGGCTTTTGGGGGCAGTTGTGAAAAAACTCTCTGATGATGAGCAACTCGTGATAATGATTGACGAATTTGCTCAAGCAGCACAAAATATCGCTGAAAACAGTCCGCAAGCAGCAAAAGAATTTCTGCTTGCTCACCGCGAGATCCGCCAAAACAGGGCTTTTCGAGATAAAGTACAGTTTTTGTACTGCGGTTCTGTCGGTTTGGAATATGTTACCGAAAGACTTGAGGCAAGTAACGCAATCAATGATGTGCGCACAGTAAATCTGCGCCCCTTGCAGCGCGAAGAAGCGCGCGAACTTATACAAAGAATTATTGCCCATGAAAATTATCCGCCTGAAAAATCATGGTTTACGGAAGAAATTATCGCGATTTTACTTGACCGTATTCGCTGGTTTGTACCGTATTACATTCAAATATTTTTGGACGCAGTGCAAACGTACTCAAACGATAATGAACTGACAGAACTCACAGAAACCAGCATTGGTAAAGCATACAGTCAAATGCTTGGAGTGCGTAAACACTTTGTTTGGTGGGAAGAACGTTTGCGTAAAGCATTTAAGGGGAATGAATACAAATTTGTTGTGGATGTTTTGAATACGACAGCACACAAGACCAGCATTGATGCGTCGGAAATTGCAAACCTTGCAGCCAAGCACAACGTAGAGGTATTCAAACCAATCCTTGAAGCCTTAAAGCATGATGGCTACGTTGTCGAAACGGGCGAAGCATCAGGATATGGCAAACTCTACCGTTTTGTTTCACCTATTTTGCAAGATTGGTGGAGGCTTTATGTCGCGTAAGAATGGCAAACAGGCTCAGAATAGCACTCAAACGCAGGATGCTCAACGGCTTTCCAAGACAAAAACAATCCCACTTCATAAACGCATTATTGCTCGTGCTTTTAATCCTGACCAACTCACGCCCGAAGAACGTAATGCGCTTTTTGTCGTGCGGAAGCCTCTGTTTGAGCGAATCTACAAGGATATTGTTTTGCATCCTTCGGACGCGCTACCGCAGCATTGGCTCATTCTTGGTGTGCGCGGAAGCGGCAAAACGACGCTTTTGTTGAAAATTTACGACGAACTTTGCGCCGATACGGAGGCGCAAAAGCGTATCGTTGCTGTGCGTTTGAATGAAGAACAGCATGGTATTTTCAAACTTTCGCGGCTGTGGGAAAAAGTCTTGGAAATACTGCAAGATGAAGCAGGTAAGGAATGGAGCGGTGTGTACGACGAAGCCGAGAAGCATTTTAACGATGAAGAGTATGAAGAACGGGCATTTGAATACCTCATCAAGCCACTTAGAGAGCGCAGGAAAAACCTTGTCTTGATGATTGATAATTTTGGTGTGATGTTAGATAAATTCTCAATAAAAGAACACCAGCACTTGCGCTCACTCTTACTGACGTGTCCCGAAATACGCATTATTGCTGCTTCGGCAAATGCTCTGGAACACACATACCGCTACGATAAGCCCTTCTTTGATTTTTTTGCAATCGTCCAACTCAAAGGTCTGAAACTGGCAGAAACTATCGAACTGCTAACGACCCTGGCAGCGCATCGCTCGGAGGAAGAACGGGCAAATGTAATGAATATCATTGAGAAACAGCCGCGACGCATTGAGGTTTTACGCACTCTCACGGGTGGGTTCCCGCGCACACTGGTTCTGCTGTTTGATATTTTTACCGATAGCACGGGGGGGGATTCCGTACAAGATTTGGAGCGGCTTTTAGACCACGTTACGCCATTTTATGGGCAGCGCGTGGAGGACTTATCCTCGCATCAGCGTGTGGTTGTGGACGCCGTCGCGCTGGCGTGGGATGCCGTGAGCGTGAAGGAATTGGTTGCGAAAACGCGCATGGAAAGCAAGAGCATTTCATCACAACTCAACGAACTCGAAAAACAAGGTATCATCGAAAAAGTACCGACCAGCACAAAGAACAATTTTTACCGTTTGCAGGAGCGTTTTTTCAATATCTGGTATTTGATGCGGAATGGGCGGAAGAATGATAAACAGCGTGTTATCTGGTTTGTTAGATTTATAGAAAGTTTCTTTCCCGAAGAAATGTTGAATGTTAAAGCCGTACAAATAATACAAGGCTTAAAAAATGGAGACGAACTATATCCCAATTATATTTATTTCATGGGAGAGGCACTAGCACAGACAGGAAAACTAAATGAGATATTACAACATGAGCTTTTGCAAGAAGTGAAAAATTATTTGCTGGTAAATAATTCTCCTCTAGTCCATTCTCTGTCTCTCTCAGATAAAGAGTTATTAAGTGAAGTAATAATAATTTCTGAAGGAGGTAAATTTTTCGAGAAAGAAATCAATCTCAGAAGAATCGGTTTACTCCAGGAAATAAAATCTGAAAAATTAAGAATTAAGGTTATTCCTGTATTAGCATTAAGCTATATCCTCGTAGAAAACTATAAGCTAGCAGAATCTTTATTGTTAGAAGCCATTCGTTACGGTGAATACCATTCTAATCACTCAATAGAGCTATATCTCAGTCTGTATTTGTCAGGAAAGCTAAAATTACAGAAAAAAAATCTTCATCGAATATTCAATTTATTATCTTCGTTATCAGAACATAAATATTCCCCTGAAGAGAGTCTTTTCTTCCTTTATTATCACAGTATAAACAACAATCTTGAAAATATATCACCTTACATTGAAGCTGTTGTAAGCATAGAAAGTACAGATTTTGTACATAAGGAAAATTGGTTCGCCATTACTTCAATTACTTCATCTATTATCCTAAAGTTATTGATTGACAAACAATATCAATCAGCTATTCGGCTCTTTCAAAACGATGAACTTAAAGAGTCAATTAAGATTCTTTGGTATGTCACTTTACATTTTGTTAAAGAACAATATCCAGATGAATACCTTAGGATGGGTAGTGAGTTCAGCGATAAAACACAACAAATAATACAAATAATAGAGAATGTGCATATTGATTTTAGTCAGAATCAAGGTGTTCTGGAAATTGAAGCTAACAACAGAGGTATCACAATAACTCTACAACATTCCCCTTAAAATTTCGTCCAATCGGAATCGTTATGCCCTGAACTTCCAGTGTGGATGCAGTGTAGGAGGCTATTTTTTTCACCGCGACAATAAACGAGCGGTGAACGCGCACAAATTCTTCTGAAGGCAGCATCAGTTCCAGTGCGTTCATGCTTTGTTTGGTGATGAGCGCTTGTGTGCCACCCTGTGGAGTGGTCGTGATGATGCGGACATAATCTTTCAGGCTCTCGACCATGCAAATATCCCGCACAAAGACTTTGACCATTTTGCGGTCAACACGGAAGTACAAAAAACGTTCATCGGTGTTTGGCGTGGAGGGCGCATTGTTACTTGGTTTACCAAAGGGCGTGATTTCGGGCAAATGCAAGCGTCGTCCGGCTTTCTGCACGGCACGTAAAAAATGCTGAAAGGAAATCGGTTTCAAAAGGTAATCAACCACATCCAATTCATAGCCCTGCAAGGCGTATTCCTGATAGGCGGTGGTGAGAATTGTCAAGGGAGGTTTCTCCAGAGACCGCAAAAAATCAAGTCCCGTCAGGCGCGGCATGGTTATATCCAGAAACATCACTTCGATAGGTGTTCCTGCCAGCGCTTCGCGTTGCATCACCTCGAAGGCGTGAATAGCACTTGGGCAGGATTCCACAAGGCGGAGCATTGGCAGCGCGGTAACGTGCCGTTCCAGCACTTCGAGCGCACGCGGTTCGTCATCAATGAGCAGGCAGCGCATAGTGTTCGTCCTTTTGTAGCGGATGGTTTGTTGAGATGTGTATCGGGTCATTGACTGCGGCTTCCAGTTCCAGCGTGAGTGCGACGACAAACGTTTCGCCTTCATCGTTAATGCGAAGTGAAAAGCGGTCGCCGTAGAGCAGCTCCAAACGTTTGCGTACATTTGCCAGCCCCAGACCGCTTGCTATTGCTTGCGGTGCCGGCGCTGCGCTTTCGTGAAAGCACTCTTGCTTGCTATTGACAATACGGAACGTCAGAACCTTTGATTTTACGCTTGTCTCAAGACTAATCCATGCCGTATCGCTTGTTGTGCTTACACCGTGCTTGAACGCATTTTCCACAAACGGCAAAAGGACAAACGGTGCAATCACCAATTCTGCTGAATCCGCATTATTCCATGCCTGCGAAATTTCCACACGGGAGCCGAAGCGTAAGCGCTCCAGTTCGATATAATTGCTAATAAGCTCAATCTCTGTACTGAGCGGGATGCGTGACTGTGCGCCGTCGTAGAGCATCGTGCGGAGCATCTCCGAAAGACGCAAAACAGCTTCCGGTGCGTCAGGTGATGCTTGAAGCGTTAGTGCGTACAGGCTGTTGAGCGTGTTGAAGAGAAAATGTGGGTGAATTTGCGCTTTAAGGCTCGATAACTCGGCTTCAAGATTTTTTTGTGCCAGCACTTGATTATCGCGCTGCTTTTCGTACCAGAGTTTA
This sequence comes from Ignavibacteria bacterium, assembly GCA_014654705.1. GTDB lineage: Bacteria > Bacteroidota > Ignavibacteria > Kapaibacteriales > UBA4661 > PH2015. The sequence goes on along the minus strand of JACVZY010000001.1, from coordinate 28,478 downwards.
AGAAGTTTTATGCCGACTGCAAAGCCTAAGATTGCGCTTCCGCCACTCAACGATGTCATCAAAGACGAATACAACGTGTTCCACACGCGAGGAAATCCTAATACCGCACGAAGCGGAACAACGGCAATTTCTGTGATACCGAAAGCCATTATACTAACCAGAGCGTAGAGCATAAGCGTTCCGGCGGCAGCATGAGCAAATTTTTTTTGCAATGTGAACCGCAGGATAATCACATACAGCAGGGTGTAGGTGAGCAATGCTTGGCACGGTAAATAAATAATTTTCTCAATAAATGCCAATACAATGTAGGCGTTGATACCTCCGATGGTGCGTGTGGTCTCACTTGCCAATTTGAGCGAGTGTGTCCACGTCAAAAAACTTATCCAAGCCGCCCAGAACAAGACGTGGCGTACGATGCGCCATGAGCGTAGATTCGAGAAAACGATATTGGTGAATAGTGTTTCCATATCGAAAATTACGGAATTTCCACGCTTCAGAATCTAAAAATCGCCCAACGACCGAAAAACACGCATGAACGAATGTTGCTCCGATGCTTTGTGCGATAATTCTATCGTACAAAAAAAGCCGTTCTACACTTTCGGAAGCGTAGAACGGCTTTCATTCACTTCAAGAGCAATTACATCATCGGCACAAGCACGTGCGGCACATCCAGTGCCTTTGCTTGCTTGTTCCATGTCTCAAGGTCTCGTGTGATCACGATTTGCCATTCGGTGCGGTATGTCCCGAAGTTCTTTATCTCTTCGGCAAAAACTTCCTTCATGCCTTGCGTTATCGGCTCGTCGCTTTTGGCGGCATCGTAGAGCGTCGCAAGTACAGCATAGAGCTTCGCGCCAGTGTTGTTCTTGCCCGCAAGAATATCGTAGCTGATTTTTGCGGTGGCGTTGTGGAGTTTGCCTTCTACCGAGTCGCATTGCGCGGCAAGTGCTTTTACGGTTTTGAGGAGTGCTGCATACTTTGCCGTATCTGCGCCCGTGCTGAGCAATTCAGCGCGTTCATTGAGCTGCTTTTTCACAGCACGGATTTGATAGACCGTGCGTGTGAGCGAAGAAATTGTATCGCGCACTGACAGGGTAAATTCAAGTGTTTTCGCCAGTTCTGGTGCATTGATGCTTTGGCGTGGGTCGGCAACGACTTGGGCTGCTTGCGTGAGCACTTTGCCGTCCACCGTTAAGCGTAGCGTGTAAGCGCCCGGTGCAGCGGTCGGACCGGAAACCACATCACCGCCGTCGGTTTGTCCGTCTTTGATGAACTCAGCGCCTTTGTAGTCCAAATCCCACGTCGCACGGTGCAACCCTGCCAGAACCGAAAGCGTATCTTGCCCTCTACCGCGTCCTTCTTCTCCGGCGGCGGCAGGTTCAGGTTTACTCTTGTATGTGCGGACGGTACTGCCTTTTGCATCCAGCACATCCAGCGTAACGCTTTTTGCTTTGGATTTTAGGAAGTAATGAAAAACGAGTCCATTTGGCGGATTTGGCATTGCGCCCACATTCCCACCGCGATTATAGCTCATGTTCCAGCGTGTGGTTGTCTGCACGGGCAGAAGAGTATGGTCGCCGGCTTCTCCGACGGCAAATTCACGAATGGGCGTGAGGTCGTCAAACACCCAAAACGAGCGTCCATGCGATGCAATAACGAGGTCGTTATTTTTGATAAGCAAGTCGTGAATGGCAACAGGCGGGAAGTTCATCGTCAGCGGCTGCCACGTTGCGCCGTCATCAGGCGACATTTGCAAACCAAGTTCCGTTCCGGCATAGAGCAAACCGCGCTTTTTCGGATCTTCGCGGACAGCGTGGAGATACGTTTCTTGCGGAAGTTTTGCCGTCAGACTTTTCCATGTTTTGCCGAAGTCGGTTGTTTTCCAGAGATAGGGTTTGAAATCGCTCAGGCGGTGCGCTTCGGCAACCACATACGCCGTGCCTGCATCAGTGCGTGAGGTCTCGATGGTTTTGATGGTCGCAAATTCGGGCAAACCCGTGATGTTTTTCGTTACGTTCGACCACGTTTTTCCACCATCTTGCGAGATATTCACCAAGCCGTCGTCACTGCCTGTCCAGAGTACGCCTGCTTTTACGGGCGATTCGGCAATGGCAAAAATGGTGCAATACGTCTCAACACCAGTGTTATCACCCGTAATCGGACCGCCAGACCACTTTTGTTTTGCTTTATCGTTGCGCGTCAGGTCGCTCGAAATAGTACTCCACGTTTTGCCGCCGTCGGTGGTCTTAAAAAGGACATTCGCTGCGTGATAGACCGTGTTCGGGTCATGCGGCGAAATGAGAATCGGGGCAGTCCACTGGAAGCGATAGCGAAGGTCTTCCGCACCGCGTCCTGATGGGTTGGTGGGATAGACGGTAATGTTTTGCGTGGTGCGGGTGCGGTGGTCGTAGCGGGTGATTGCGCCGCCGTACTCGCCCGCATAGACGATGTTTGGGTCGGTGGGATTATGCTGCGTGTGTCCGGCTTCGCCACCGCCAACGTTGTACCACTCGGCAACGTCAATGCCGCCACCGTCTAAGCTATGATGAGGTGCTGCAAATGTACCCCAATCTTGCGCTGCGCCCGAAATGACGTAGGGATTGGAGTTATCAACCGAAACGTGATAAAACTGCATCGTCGGCATTGCGGCTGCAAACCACGTAGAGCCGCCATCGGTGGAGATTTCTACGCCGCCGTCATTGGCGTTAATAATGCGCTGTGGATTCTTGGGGTCAATCCAAATATCGTGATGGTCGCCGTGACGGAAGCCACGAACGCGGTTAATGGTGCGACCACCATCTAAAGTGCGGAACATCGGTACTTGCGGGAACCAGACATCATCGGAATTGGTGGGGTTGATGGTCATGGTGGAATAGTACCATGCGCGTTGGCGTAAAGAGCGCGAATCATTGACTAAACGCCAGTTTGCGCCGCCGTCATCGGAGCGGAATAAGCCGCCTTTTTCGTGCTCAATGAGCGCATAGACGCGGCTTCCGTTTGTGGGCGCCACCGACACACCGATTTTGCCCATAATGCCTTCGGGAATGCCGCTTGGCGAACCGTCGGCTTTGAGCGGAGTGATTTGTTTCCATGTGTCGCCACCGTCGCGCGATGTGTACAAGCCGCTTCCGGGTCCGCCGCTGGTCATTTCCCACGGCTTACGGCGTGTTTGCCACATTCCGGCAAAAAGGATATTCGGGTTCGTGGGGTCGAAGCACACATCGGAAGCGCCTGTTTCAGGATTTTTCGCCAGAACTTGTTCCCATGTTTTTCCGCCGTCTTTGGTGCGATAAACGCCGCGTTCTTTATTGGAGGCGAAGGGATTGCCCAGCACTGCCGCGAAGGCTACATCAGGGTTTGAGGGGTGGACGATAACCGTACCGATTTGTCCGATGCTTTTCCAGACGTGCTTCCAAGTTTTTCCGGCATCGGTGGATTTGTACAAGCCATTGCCGGCTGCGACGTTGCCGCGAATATTTGCTTCGCCGCTACCAACGTATATCACATTTGGGTCGGAGGGCGCAACAGCAATTGCGCCAATCGAAGCGACGGGCTGGTCGTCAAAGATAGCTTTCCATTTCATGCCGCCGTCGGTGGATTTCCATACGCCGCCGGAGGCTGTGGCTGCGTAGTAGGTGAGAGCATCGCCCGGAACACCGCAGACGCGAGAGGTTCTGCCACCGATAGCAGGACCGATGTTGCGGAATTTCAGATTTTTGAAGCGCGTCGTGTCGCGAGGGGCGAGGTCTTGCGCGGAGAGGCTTCCTGAGGAAAGCAAATACATACACAGAAACACCGTGCAGAGTAGGCGGAAAGCGTTCTTCATAGCGAAAAAAGATAGTGAGTAAGGTTGTGGTAGGTTTGTTCCCTATGCTTGCAAATCTACGATAATGGCGGCTTTTTTCACTAACAGAGTATGAGGTTTTACTGCTTTTTTTCGTTATTTGTCACAAGGAGTTCAATTTCTATGAGGATTTGCACAAGACTTGGTTCACTACTTGGAGTGACTAAATCGTTCGGTAGGTGCTTGTGGTGTGGAAAGGTAGGGATGTCGTGCCAATGCGCTTCGTTGTCATAGCGAAAGACCAAATTGTGTGCATCGTCTTGGAGGTGAAAGGAGTATTTTCGGCTGCCATCGTCAAATCGGTAGTCCCGTTCAATTAAGCGCAAGCCTTGCACAAAGAAAAATTCCGCATGAAAACGACTGAGTATACCATTTTGCTCGTTTTTTGCTCAGTAATCGAAAGAATAATTGATGAGTACAAAGCCTTCAGCGCCTCGATATTGAGCGCTTTCATGCTTGTATTCTTGTTTGTGCGATTGCTGAAATTTCTTGGAGACGCTGCTCATAATAATGGCAAGATTCTACGGCAAATTGCCAATCGTTGCGGTCGTCGGATTCTTGAAAGTTTTCAGAGTGACTGCGAGTTTGAAGGCGCTTGGTAAATTCTTCTAGCGTAGTACGGTATCGTTCTTCAAATGCAGACGCTTCTTTGGTATAGGCAAGGATTTTTTCTTGGACGAGTTTGACTGTGAAAGCAACGGCTGCTTCTTCAGGCGTAATGTGAAATTGTTGTAAGGTTTCGGTTATGGCAGGAGGGAGTGCTGACATCGCATTATCCTTTGTGAAGTGAAGAGAGATGCTGTAACGTCATAAATTAGCATAGTTTCGTGGCTTTTGCAACTTGAATTCAAACACATTCCACATTTTCTTTTCGATAAAAACTACCCCGAAAATCAAACATCTAATGTTCATTTTTCGGGGTAAAGTTCGTTCAAAATTGAAGAACACAGTTTACAATTTATGCTCCGGAATTTGCTTTTATACCTGATTTTACGTACTTTAGCACAGATGAAACCCAAAGTTTATATCGAAACCAGCATACCAAGTTTTTACTTTGAAACGCGCACAAGCCCTGAAGCCGTTGCTCGTCGTGAATGAACTCAGGAATGGTGGAAAGCAAAGCGAAATCTACATGAAATCTTCAGTAGTGATGCCGCCTATGGCGAGTTGCTTCTTACCCCAGAACCAAAGCGCCCCCAATGTTTAGACTTTAGCTTTGTCTATACAATCCCTTACTCACATTACCCCACATGAATTATTAGGAGTAGAGCCATGAATAACGACCCGACACTTCAAGAAATTTGGGATGCCCGCCAAAAGATTTGGGAAGAGTGCGAAAGTAGCAGTGAAAAATTGTTTGAGTATTATAGTCGTTTAGAAAAAGAGCATAGCTATAAAATAGTACGCCTTGAACAAGTCGAGTTTGAAGCAGAAGAATCATAAATCACGTGAATTCAAGTTCAGTGCTTCCCGTCTCACAAAGCCGAACTTGTTTCTTCCGGCGACGGAAGCCCAGCAATTCGTTCTCGCACCGGAGCTGAGGGTTCTGGCAGATAGGGAGACAAATATTGGTTAATGAGGTTTTCCTTTTTACTTTAAGGTGAAAGAGCATGAAATACTTACTTTTTGTTGTTGTTATATTTTTCATCATTACTTCCTGTGATAGGAATGGTCTTACTGATCCAAAATCTGAAGAAGTAATTGATACGACACTACCAGAATTTATATTCCCCTTAACTGTTGGAAACAAGTGGACATATTTTTCACAGGGAACATTTTCAGACATTGATAGTTTTACAGGTCTCAGGCAGTCATATAATTACAAAACAACAGTCTATTGGGAAATTACAGACCAGTATAATCAATCGAATGTACAGTTATTTCGCCGTAAGATGAACTATAGTAGTTGGATTTGGCGTACTGATGCACCAGAATATGTTGGTCATGCGGAATCTGGTCAAGGAGAAGATACTATCTTTAAGACCAGAAAATATACGATTATCAACAAAGATAGTATTTTACGATATTCAAGTCGATATACCGGAACCATGAGTGATACAGTAACATTTCAATCTGGATACGCAGGGCGATATTCCAGTGTGAATGACCATAAATACGCTAATAGAATTGGTAAAGTGTATTGGTCAGCGAATGCAAGTTTAGCCGGAGGCGGTGAGTATAAATTGATTTCATATCAACTCAAATAAAGGAAAGAATATGTTATTGGTGCTTCCCGTCTTGAAACGCCGAACTGGTCGCTTCCGGCGACCTTCGGGCGAGGTAGCAGACTATGTAGAGTATCCGGCAAAAGACTACGATTTATGCTCCTTAAAGACCATATCCACACATACCACTGCTGCCAAAATCATCATACGGAGTGGGTTTTGTGAGCCGAGTGCAGGACTCATGCCGAGGACGTAATTATCGGCTGTGGTGAAGATTTCTTTTGCCAGACCTGCCCATGTCTTGCCGATGCGAGCCACTTCCTCTTCGCCGCCGCCGGTGAGGCGAAAGAAGCGAAAATCCCACGCCAAAAAGCTGCCGCGCAGTATGAGAACGACGTTTCCGTCCGTGTCCAAGACTTCAATTTTCTTGCGTGGGAAAGAAAAGCGCTCCTGGAAAGCACCTACGAAAATATCATTTTCATCGAAGACTTCTACCCGCGAAAAAAGAAATGAAATTCCCCGCGAAACGCGAATGACTCTCCGTCCCGCGCCATCGCGGACGGTAACATCGAAGGGGGTAAAAGTCTTGAAATCAGTGAAGCGCAGTATTTTGGTGAAGATGCCCAAATCTTCTTCGGTACTTTGCATGATGAGTTCACCGGATTCAGGATGGAAAAAGTCATAGCTGTTGGCAGCTTTGAAGATGCCGACTTTTTCTTTGACGGCAAAGGTATCGTTGTTGGCAAGGATTGGGTGCATACAGTTGAATAAATAAGTGAAGGATGAAGGTATGAAAATGGCTTGCGATAAAGGTAAATACTGAGTTTCAAGCGTGCGGCATCACCCACACTTCACCGTCGTCGAAAAATTCTTTTTTCCAAATCGGGACGCGCTCCTTGAGCGTATCAATGATATACAGGCAGGCAGCAAAGGCATCGGCGCGGTGCGGGGTAGAAACCGCAACCACAACGGCAATTTCGCCCGTCTCAATCACACCGTAGCGGTGGTGCGCGGCTATGGCAATAGTGTTCCAGCGTTCCTTGGCTTCCGTGCAAATTTCCTGCATGACTTTCAGTGCCATTGGCGCATAGACTTCATATTCAAGCCGTTGAACGGCTTTCCCTTTGGTTTGATTGCGGACAGTGCCTATAAACACATCCACTGCGCCGCAGCGCTCGTCCTGGACGGAAGCGATGATGGCGGTTGTGTCGAGAGGAGTTTCGCTGAGTTGGACATCAATCATTTTTTTTCTCAATCATTGGGCGACATGGAATGTAGTATTTGAGGGGTGGCGTGTATGCTTTCTACAAATAGATTTTTTGCCCGACAGCAATCGTGCCTGTCTGAAGAACAGTACCATACACACCGGCGCAGTTATGATTCCGTTGCACGACAGATTTCATTATTGTAGCATCAGATTGGGCTGTTTCGGGGTCAAGGTTGATCATCATACACCGCTCGTCTTTCATAATGACGTTCATTCGTGCGCCGTTTTCGCCAAACGAAATACGTTCTCCCACCCACGAATCTTCTCTAAATGGCTCATTATCTATTGTTTCGATGACAATATTGGGGCGAAAACGCCGAACGTCAATATTGTGTTTGATCGCATTCATCGTTGCAAGGCTAATCATGGACAACGGTGCTTCGTCAAAAATACCATGCTTGAGGTGCATCAATTCTACCTCCGCTTTGAGGCGCTGAGAAATATCACTGCGTAACTCATCGCCATGCAGTTCCAACGTAGTACCTTCGGGCGTGGTCACGTGTGTAGGTAGTTTATAGGCTGCGCCTGTTGCAAGTTCGTGCGGGGTGTGGGGCTTAAAGAGGATAAGTTCAGGGAGTTTGCTTGCAGTAAGCCAAGGAAAACCGTTCGTTTCCCCAATACGACGGAATGCAAGCCGCCTGTCGCCCACCAGCCCGTGCCAGAGCAATTCCAAGGATTCAACAGATTCGCCAGCCATTGACTTGACGGGATACCGATACAATGCGGTGATAGTTCCAACTTCTCTCAGCATATTCCCATTGAATAATGTGCAAAAAATAGTTTGATCTTCAAATGCTCGCTACTGTCAGTGTTCTTAAGCACCGATGCAAAGGCAAACCCCGTTCAGAATCTCCTCCAACTCCGCATCGCCAACGTCACCTACTTTTCTGAGGAAACGCGAAGTGTCGAAGGATTTGACTTGGCTACAATCGGCGGTGCTATTTTTGGAAAGATTATTTGTTGAAGAAGGAATGAGTTCGACATAGAACACAATGCTGCTGTGGTGCGGCTTGCGGTCTCGTATTGGTACAATAATACGGACTTGATACGGCTCTACTTCAGGAGTGGAGATAATCACTGCCGGACGAGTCTTACTTATTTCCGCACCCCGCTGCGGTTGGAACTCCGTGAGCCAAATTTCTCCTTGAATCATGGCTATGACGATTAGAGTTCAATAATATCAATGCTGTCTTGGAGAATCTCTTCCGGTGCAAGATGCTGTGCGGCTTGAAGAAACATTTCTCGCAATCGCGCCGAGCGCTCATTTGCGGGGAGTTTGCGAAGTTCCACCGCAGTCAATGGGCGTAGGCTTGAGGAATACAGCGGTGTATCTAAGCCCTGAAGGTCGCTGGGGCGCTCTACGGTTTGTGTTGGCAAAGAGTATTGCATAGCGTAATTGGACATGAAGGATGAGGGCTATACAAAGATACGGATAATAGCACACTTTCGGCAATAGTCTTGCAATGTCCGATGAATACTTTTTAACCTATGCTTAACCGCCACTCACGGGTGGGATGATAGCAAGTTCGTCGCCGTCCTTGAGCGTTGCGCTCCGCTCGGCATACTCGGCATTGAGTGCAACGAGAAAAGAGGGTAGTTGCGCCAGTTTTGGGTGTTCCGTTTGCAAGCGTTCAAGCGCATCGTGGACGCTTGCTTTTTCGGGCAAGTCCACGTGAAGTTCGTTTGTGCCGACGAGTTCGCGCCCGAGGGCGAAGAATTTTATGGTGATGGTCATGGGGATAAACTTTCAGGAAAACGGCGAATGCGAGTTTTGTTATTATCACTTACTACGAGGCAGTTCCGAAATTCTTCAAGGTTGTACTGTCGTAAGACCTGTGTGAGTAATTCGTTGATTGCAAAGGCACTATTGCTGTGAGATCTGAGAAGTAATACGCCCGGAAATGGTGGTGTGTAACGACGAAAGTCGGAAAAATCCGTATCAAGTGTAATCAAAAGCATACCTTCTGCACAAGCATATTTCCATACTTCTTCATCGCTTGCACCAGCAATTCCGGCAGCATAGACGCGCTGTGTGTCATAACCTGCCTTATTCAAGAGTTCTTGACTCAATAATCCCAAATGTTCATCCAGAAGTATGCGCATACGTCCTATGCTTCCGCGTATTCAAGGAGCGGTAAAATCTCTTCTTCGCGTACAAGTGTTGCCGCATAATGAAGCGCAGCCCGCACATCATCAGCAGTCAAGGGGGGATAATTTGTAATAATATCCTCCACAGACATTCCGTCGGCGATGTTGTCAACGACTACCGAAACCATGATGCGCGTTCCGCGAATACACGGCTTGCCATGACATACGTCGGGTGAAGTGCTGATATGATGTTTCCAGTCCATATTATTTCTTTGAAAAAGTGCTGAGAATGAAGTTGTTACGCCATCAGCGCCGCAATCGCCGCCGTCGCCACAATGTCTTCTGCCGTGCAACCGCGCGAAAGGTCAAGATACGGCTTTGCCAAACCCTGCACAACGGGACCCACTGCCTGTGCGCCACCCAAACGCTCGGTAATTTTGTAGCCGATATTGCCTGCGTTCAGATCGGGGAAAATATAGACGTTTGCTCGTCCGGCAACGCTGGAGCCGGGCGCTTTGCGCTCGCCGACGCTGGGCACGAAGGCTGTATCGAATTGCAGTTCGCCGTCCACAATCAGTTCAGGATTCTTGCCGCGTACAATTTCCAATGCCTCGCGGACTTTGGTTACGGACTCATGTTCGGCGCTGCCTTTGGTGGAGAAGGAGAGCATTGCCACGCGCGGCGTTTCGCCCGTAAGCCGCTCAAAGTTTGCGGCTGTGGCAAGGGCAATGTCTGCAAGCTGCGCGGCGGTTGGTGCGGGAACAACGGCACAATCCCCATAGGCAAAAAGTTTGTTGGGAAAGAGCATCAGGAAAAAACTACTCACCGTCGCAATGCCCGGAGCCGTGCCGATAGCCTGAATCGCAGCGCGGAGAACATCGCCCGTGGAAGAAATCGAACCGCCCACCGAGCCGTGCGCATTACCTTCGCGGACGTGCATTGCGGCAAAGTACAGAGAATTATGGACGGTTTCAAGGGCTTTTTCGGCAGTCATGCCTTTTGCTTTGCGCAGTTCGTGGAACGTTGTCGCATAGCCCTGTGTATATGCGGACGTTGTAGGGTCGAGGACGTCCACACCAGCAAGAGAAATACTTTTTGCGCTGGCAAGTGCTGTGATGTCTGAGTGTTTACCCACAAGAGCAGGCTTAACGATGGCTTTGTCCACCATCATCCGTGCGGCGCGGAGTGTACGCTCGTCGGTGGCATCGGGGAAAACGATGGTGCGCTGCAGGGCGGCAGCTTTGGTGAAGAGTGTGTCGAGGAAGGGCATAAAACGCAGGCAAGGAGTGAAAAAGCAAGAATTACAAATGAGTAAGATTGCGGTCGGTAAGCGCTTGATGGTGCTCCACATGGTACGCCGTGAAGTACATCATCTCACGGAGAGTGATTTTGCCAAGCAAAGGATGGGGCAAAATATATCGTTCCAAATCGTCTTCCGTGAAGCGTTCAAGAGCTTTGCAGACCTTTTGCACGGTTGCGAGTGTTTCCGCTCTGAGGCTCTCACGGTCGGCGTAGGCAACAGGTGGCGGCACAAAGCGTCCTGAGGCTGCACCTCCGGCGTTGAGTTTTGCGTGGTACTTTGCCACCAGCGCGTCGTAATCGCGGGAAGGGCGGTTCGCCGTGCCAAAGGCAAGCCGCAGCACGAATTTTGGCAGACGCAGCGCCAGCACAAGCGGTTGCACGGAGCGATGGATATGCTCCATCTGCTGACCGGCTGTCCATTTGCCACTGAAGGAGAAAAGGAAGGAGCGTTCGTCTAGCGCAACGATATTCGCGGTAAAGCGTTCGTATCGAACGGTGAGTTCACGAATAATGTCGGTTTTGGTCATGGTGTTGGTTGTTTACCGAATTTGTTTGTATTTTTTCATCAAGTCCAAGACTGTATCAAGCAAGAGCGAGATTTTCGGTTTCGTGAGTTGCGCGTCCGCGCCCACAGCTTCGCCTTTGTGGAAGAGATCATCCGAGACAAGCGACGAGAAAATAATGACCGGAATACCGGCGAGCAAGGGATGGCTGCGGATATTCTTGGTGAGCGCGTGTCCGTCCAGTTGCGGCATTTCAATATCGGTGATGACTAAGTTCACCATAGACCGCAAGTCTTCACCAGCTTTTGCGCGTTCTGCGAAGCCTTCCAACATTTCCCATGCGGCAAGTCCGTCATTGCAGGAAATAACGTTGTAGGACGCGACTTGGAGGCGGTCGAGAATCATTTTCCGAATCGTCGGGGAATCCTCCGCCATGAGAATTGTATAGTTCGTGCCGTCGAGGTGGTGAATGTCTTCCACCTGTTCCATACCGAGTTTGGGGTTGATTTCGGCGATGATTTTTTCCACGTCCACCATGAGGATATTTTTATCCTCGCTTTTGATAATGCCGATAATAGAGGTGTTGTCCGCGCCAAAGTCCGTGAGTGCGTCGGGCGATTCCACTTGCTTCCACGAAAAGCGGTAGATACGGCGCACGTCGTTCACAATAAAGCCCAAACGCATATTGTTAAACTCCGCCACAATCAATTTTCGCTCCGGCGTGATGTTATCGAACTGATACAGCCAATTCGCAAGGTCAATCACCGGAACGATATAGCCGCGCAAGTTGAAAATTCCGACCGTGCTTGCAGGCATATTGGGAAGCGCCGTCAGCTCGGGCATTTTGATAATCTCCCGCACCTTTGCCACATTGATACCGAAGGATTGCGTCACCATGCCGCCTTCGTTATTGGGGTAATCAATAACAAACTCAATAACTTCGAGTTCGTTGGTGCCGGATTCCAGCAGGATGTTCGTGTGCTTCGCCATAGTGGGTGTTGGGTTGAACGGTGGAAGAAGAATGTCGAATTGCGAAAGGAAAATCAAGACGTAGTTACTTGGTAAAGACTTGTCGTGGTCGGACGCGCAAGTCGGGAAGCGGCACAATAAGGCTGTCTCTACCATTACGCGGATTCACGATGATACACGATGCAGTCATGCTGGTAGAATCTACTTCCGCGACCAACACTTCATTGCGAATGGGGTTGTAGTTCACGTTGCGAAATGTTCCATCCAGCGTGTTTTGTGAGAAAAAGACGTTTTGCACGTCCACTTGATACAGCGCCTTGTTCGTGGGAATATACGCAAAATCTTGGTCGGTAACTGCAAGCCCGTAGGCAGTTTCGGTTGTAGAATCGGCAGTATTCACGATGGGTGCTTGCTGCGTAACGCGCCGTTGGGCGAGGTTGATGCGGCTAACCCGAAGCGCTGTGCGGGGTGAATTATCAAACCGTCCGCCTCCGGCACTCACCACAAGCAAATCTTGACCACTGATGCTGAGGCGAATAAACTGCGGCGCTGGGGGAACAGCTATACGAGCTGTTACTGCATTAGTACGAGAATCAATAATCACCACTTGGTTTTCACCGCGAACAGCGCAGAAAATCTGGTTGCCCTGCACATCAAGCGCAACAGGGCTTTGCCCGACAGGGATTTCGAGTGGAATCGTGAAGTTGGTAACATCCAGCACACCCAGCACTGATGCGTCGCTGAAGGCTATGTACCCGGTCGTGGCATTGGCAAAAATAATATCAACGGGTGTGCGGTTTTGAGCCGCGAAATTGAGCGTTGCTACTGACTTGTAGGTAGTGGAAGACAGCACTTCGATTTTTTTCTGCTCCGGTAGAAATACGTAGAGATTGTCGCGGAACGTATAGACCTTGCTGACGCGCCCATCAATTCCACGCACGTTGTCTTTGCCAAGAAAAAGATTGGGATTGATAACCGTTGCTGTGAGGCGTGTAATTGCGCCGCTTTTGGTCGCGCTCGCCTGTGAGACGGCGTACTCAATATAGCGGGAATTTGCTTCATCGGTGATTGCTTGCACTTGCCAGTCGCCCGCAGGACGGTCAGGGGTTGGCTCGATAGGTTCGCAAGCAAAGAGTACCAACAACGCGAGAGCCGAGAGCGCAAGCAACGAAGAGCGCTTAGGAGAAAATGATGTATGGAGCATACGATAACTCTGGATAGTGAAACGATTACAGTAAAGTGTTCTAAAATCAAGGGCTTCTGTTTTGTATCCCTTTTTACGCCGCGTTAATAACGCCTTCCATAATACTCGTCATCTTCGGTTCTGCCTCATTCGCAACGGCAATAATCTCTGCCACGCTGACAGGATGCAGCGCTTCGGGATAACATTCGTCCGTGATGATGGAGCAGCCAAAAACTTCCATGCCCATGTGCCGTGCAACGATATTTTCCGGTACGGTACTCATACCGACAACATCTGCACCGATAGCCCGCATGAAACGGTATTCGGCACGGGTTTCAAGGTTTGGTCCCGCAACTGCGACATAGACACCTTTTTTCACAGAAATACCACGCTCAAGCGCCACTTTTTCTGCCAACGCAATGAGACGGCGTGAGTACGGCTCGGACATATCGGGAAAGCGCGGACCAAAACTCTCGTCGTTGCTTCCGATAAGCGGGTTGTCGCCCAGCAGGTTGATATGGTCGTCCATAATCATCACATCGCCTTTGCGGAAAAGCGGATTAACCGTGCCACACGCATTGGAAACAAACAAGGTGTTTATGCCCAAAAGTTTCATTGTGCGCACGGGATATGTGATCTGCTGCATGGTATAGCCTTCGTAGTAGTGAAAGCGTCCTTGCATAGCCATCACGCTCTTGTTGCCAAGTTTGCCGAAAATGAGCCTTCCATGATGCGATTCGACAGTCGAAACGGGGAAATGCGGTATGGCATCATACTCAATTGTAGATTCGATGTCGATTTTGCTCACCAAGCCGCCCAGCCCTGTGCCCAGAACGATGCCGACTTCGGGTTGGAGTTTGGTGGTGGAGCGCAGAACGGCAATGGTTTCTGCAATGCGTGTGCGGAGGTCGGTCATGGATAGTAGATTTGAGTAAGTGAAGGATAGTTGCTAATTTTTTTTCTCGCGTTCGCCAAAAATCGCTGTGCCGACGCGAATCATCGTGGAGCCTTCTTGTATTGCTGCCGCGTAGTCGCCGCTCATGCCCATCGAAAGCTCATCAAAACTCGCTTCAGGGAATCGTGTGCGGAGTTCGTCCCGCAGCGAACGCAGCAAGCGAAACATCGGACGCACAAACTCGGCGTCATCGCTGAAAGCGGCAATCGTCATTAGCCCGCGAACGCGAATGTTCGGCTCTTTGAGAGCAGCTTCTGCTAAAGCATAGATTTCGTGGGGTTCGCAGCCTGATTTTGATTCTTCGCCCGACGTATTAACTTGGAGCAGTACGTCTATCGTTCTGCCCAGAGCGGAAGCAGCTTTGGAGATTTCTTGCGCCAATCGTGCCGAATCAACAGAATGAATACAAGAAACGTAAGGTGCAATCATTTTCACTTTATTCGTCTGTAAATGCCCGATAAAGTGCCATTCGGCGATGAGCGCATCAGAGGTTAGGCGTGAGGCTTTATCTTTGAATTCTTGGGCGTAGTTTTCACCGAACGCTGTTATTTCTGCTTCCAGGGCGGCATGAATAGTTTCGATGGGCTGCGTCTTTGAGACCGCCAGTACACGCACGGTATCGGGCAAACGTCCCGCAGCAATCGCGGCTTCGTGAGCGGAGCCGAGAATTGCTTGGTAGCGTGTGCGAAGGTCTTGAGCGAGTGTGGATGTAGTCATAGAATCGAAATTTACAACAAGAGATTGAAGTTTGGCAACAAAAAAGCAGTTTTGCAAAAAAATACGGCGCTTGGGGAATAGCCAATATGATGGTAACGAAAAGGGCAGAAGTCATGGTGACTTCCGCCCTTTCACAGTATTCTTCACGAAGCACTTTTATTCGTCGTCTTGCATACTGAGCCACGAAATATTCGTGTTCGGCAGAAGGCGCTTGATTTTGAGGCGTTCGTCTTTGTTTTTCTTGAGGATTTTGTTGTCCAGAATATCCAGCGAGTGCAGGTTTTTGAGACGACCGATGTCTGTTGGCAAGCCTTCAAGGCGGTTTGAGTTAAGACTCAAGACCTGCAAGTAGAAGAGTTGACCGATTTCGTCTGGCAGACCGGTGATTTTGTTATGGCTGAGGTGCAGATAGTGCAGATTCGCCATATTGCCGATTTCCTTCGGAATAGCAATAAGGTTGTTCTCGCTCACATCCAGTGTTGTCAGGTGTACAAGATTACCGATATCGCCCGGTAGGACGTTGATGTTATTGCGTTTAATCGAAAGAACGTCGAGATTGACAAACTGACCGATTTCTTTGGGAAGAAAATTAAAGCCGTTTTCGTCCAAGATAAGCGTACGAAGGTTCGGAAGTTTCGCCAATTTCGATAGGGCATCACCGAAATCAAGGTCGGGATTGTTCGCAAGCGAGATTTGGCGGAGGTTACGAAGGTTAGAAATCTCCGACGGCAATACTTGAAGGTTGTTCGAGGACAAATCCAACTTGCGTAAGTGCACCATGAAACCGATTTCACTGGGAATGGTACGCAATTTGTTGTCATGTAAATCAAGTTCCTGGATATTTGTCAAGAGAGCAATTTCACTCGGCAGGTGGCGGAGTTTGTTGCTGTGAAGATCAAGGACTTGAATGCCCGTCAAGAGAGCAATTTCCGGTGGAAGAGCAGCAAGCTCATTGCCGCCCAAAAGCAGCTCTTGAAGTCCGGTGAGTTTGCCGATTTCCGGCGGGAGATAGCTGAGCGCATTATCGCTTGCGTCCAAACCTTGAAGGCTGGTGAGATAGCCGATTTCGGACGGTAAGTTTGCTAGTGCGCTATTGGAAAGGTCAATATCTCGAATCAGTGCAGCTTGTGAGCTTTCAAACTCACGGCTACCAAATCTGAGTGTTGCCATAGTGGTTAACTCCACAATCGTGATAAAAATAGTACTGTTTGTTTCATAGTGTTTTCGCGTGTTTGACGTTGGTATCGTTTGCTTTAAGCGATTGTTTTTAAGCAAGCGAGAGGGGCTGTTTTGCCCGAAACTCATGTAAGAAAGCAAGGCGATTTTTCCATTCTACATCGTTAACCTTGTAGAACAGAGAGGTCGTAATGTTTTGTTTTATCCCTGCACAGGGCGAAGTGATGGAACAAAGCGCTCTGCCAGAGCAACGCCCCCGAAAAGGACAGTGGCGTAGAAGGCATCACCGGCAAGGCTGTTCTGGAAGAATGGCAGCGCTGCGATATAGCAGGTTTGCAAGCCTGCAAGAGTATGAGCATACATTCCGCTATTTGCCCACGTTGCAAAATTTGTCAGGACAAAGAAAATAACGGATGCTGCCAGCGTTGAGAAGCCAATGCGTAGAGCGGAGCGGTTTTTTGCAAGGCGTAAGCCCACGAGGGTAATAAGTGCCATTGTGCCATAAATCACCCACATTCCGGAGTGAAAGCCCCAGCCGGTCATCATTTCCAAAACGGTATCGCTCAAAAGCATTGCCAGAAGCGGCACAGCAAATGCAAAAATCTTACGGTTGTCTGCCATGTAAGCGCCTGCAAAGAGAGCAATGGCAGTAATAGGGGCGAAATTCGGTGGGTGCGGCAAAATGCGCGAAAGCGCTGCGGCAACAATCATTCCCGAAAAAAGCGTTAATCGTGCGTTATTCATGGTTTATGAGGGGTTTGTACGGGCTGAAAAGCGGTACGGATGAACATTCTATCACAAGTATTGAAGCCAGAGAAGTTGCAATATAGCAAAATTCATTCTGATTTTGCCAAAACATTTCCGTAGAAATGCTGAAAAAACGGCGTTTTTTATCAATTTTTATCAATAATTCTTGTTTGTTAGCCATTTGCCGTGCTGATGCGCCATCTGAAACAGGCTTCTGCGCGTGTATCTAGGCTGCATTCTACTCCTAAGCGCCATCCTTCGCGTACATCACCGTAAAAGCGCGAAATAAGGCAACGTTCTATTTCTATGTGGCTGTTTGCGGTAAATTCTAAATGCAGAGATGGGTGTTCTGAGTGTTCCAATATTATGTGACCGCTTGCAATCCGTGTTGGCGTGATTTCCGGGAGTAGATGATAATATGCCACTCCACCAATGCCAATCATAGCCTGCTCAAAAGGAATAAGTTCGTCGGTAATCGCCAACTCGCCATTTTCTCCTGTGCTGTTCAGTCGTAAGCCCCGTCGGTGTTGTACGCCAAAGCGTTGCTTGTATGCCGAATGTTCGGCGAGAAGATAAAATGTGTGTGCTGTGCCTTGCTTGCCACTCCGCTGCTCCAAGACGCTGGGGTCGAGGTCGTCGTGCTTAATACGCCATAGACTGCTTTCCAGCCACTCGACTTGTTCTCTTCTGCCTACCATCACCGTATTGTGTGCCTTTGTGGAGCGTAGCTGGTTGCGTAGTGCGATATTGCTTGTATAACAACCCGTGCCGCTATCGGTGAATATTGTGTGCCCCTGAAGCCAAAATTCAAAAGAAAGACAATCATTATGTCCGTGTCCGCCCCAGCCGTTCATTCCATAATCGCCTACATCTATAAAAAGATGTGTGTCTTCTGTTTTATGAATGATGTAGCCGCTTTGAATGAAGTATGTTTCGCTTGTAAATGATGATGGTTTAGTTGTTGAGAGTATTGAGGTTGATGGATTTGTATGATGTGACTGTTGTGCAGAATGTAAAAGTATATGTTTCTCTATGTTGTAGGACGACGGAATGGATGCAAATGAACTGATTAAGTTGCTGTTTTTACAATGTGCTGCGCCGAGAAGTAATGTCGATAGGTGATTGTTGAAATCTTCGTGCGCAAGAAACCGTAGTACTCGCCCATTGTCCGTGTCACCTATCATTGGAGCAGAGCCGTCGGGGCGCATATACGATGCCATGTAGCCGAGTGCGGCGGTAAGTCGTTGATGATACTGATGAGAGAAAGATGAGTCGGCGCGCTCCGCAGCAATACTGGCAAGGGTCAACATTTCTGTAACAAAGCGGTGATACGACGTTGATTTTTCAAAGTGTACGCCGTCTTTGGTGAACTGAAATAGAATCTCTTTTTCCAAAAAGCGTTTGCCCATGGCGAGCCAGCGCCGCCCTTGGCGCTTGTGGCGAAAAAACGCCCCAAGTATAACTAGCCCCATTGCGTTGGAAATAAAATGGTTAGCATTATGGCGGACGTATTCGAGATTGTACGATAAAAACTTACCGTGCTGCCAAAGCGAGTGCGTAAATTCTTGCCAAAAATCACGTTGTATTATTTCTTCATTGTGAAAAAATGAGTGTGCCAGAATCCAGTTCGTTGAGCGAATTGCAACTTCCATTGGCATTGCCCAATTGATGCCCATGCCAACGGGATTATCGTTTATCCATGACCTCACATCCTCTTGAAATGCTTGCGCGTAGCGCTTGTTGGGCGGGTCTTGTAAATGCGCCATGCCCAGCCACGTGAACCAGTGGCAACGACTCAGCTCCCATGCGTATTTTACGTCGCTGCCGTTATGAGAGGTGAGGAAGTCAAGTGTATGCGAAGGCTTATCTGCATCCCATACTCTGCCGCTTGCGTAGTCTTTGTGCCAGTTGATGCGCTCGCCATGCTCACGAGGCGTTTCGGTAAAAAAAGCAAAACGGTGATGTAGTGCCTCGTCTGCTTGCTGTGCGATTGTTTCTGCTGGAAGGCTATCCTTCAGTAAAATAGAGATTTTTGAATGGTCTTCTGCGTTGAAAAATAATGACTTTGGCGCTGATTGTGAAAGTGACTGCGCGTTTCGTGTACGCTCTTGCAGTAGTAGTCGCCATATGCGTGGCTTGAGGAGCTGGTAATAGGCAACACGGCTATAATGAATAAGGTTTATCATGTTGAAATGTAAGCAGAATAAATCGGTTGTTTGATAAGGTTCTTGATGTGGGATTAGTATTGATGCGGCTTTGAGGGGTGTCTTACGAGTAAATCGGCATGAAAATTGCATAATTGCTTGTGTTGTCGTTTGCTTCATTGGAGCACTTTCAGTAAGCATATCCGACTCGCACAAAACTACACACAACAACGCGAAATCAGCAACGAAATTTTCAAGGAAAGCCACTATGTACACGCCCGGAACCCTCTTGCGCCTTGCCAGAGAAGAGCGCAAGCTCTCAATTAGCGATGTAAAACAGTTCGCTAAAATCCGCGAAAGTGCCATTATTGCTATGGAAACCGATGAATTTGAACGGTTTCCTGCCGCGTATATGCAAACATTCCTCCCCTCATACGCTGATTTTCTCGGAGTGCCGCAGTACAAACTTGCAGAGGCATTCAAAGCAACGCTACCCGAATATGGATATTTGGCGCGAAGCCTCTATTCACGAACCTTGCAGCAGATTGCTTTTGCGCAAATGCAGATAGAGTTGGCTCATGCGAACCCGACATTGCTTGTGCAGGCTGGGACGTTTGCCAAGAAATATAGCGCGCGTTTGGTTGTGGTTATGGTTGCCTGTGTGCTCGGTTGGTCTGCTATGACTTCCGATATTTCGTTAATTGGCACACTCTTTGCAAATCGTTTCGTATCAACGCCGCAAGAGATGCGCGGTACGCCCTTTACGGAGATTACCGATTCCGTTGTCGCTGAGAGTAGTTCAGTAGCCGCAAGAGCAGGCGGCAAAGAAGTAGAAGAACAGCCAATGGAGACAATTCATCTTGCATCGCTTTTGAACGTAACAGTAAACACTGAGGCGATAAAATCAATTGCTTTCAAGCAAACCGAAACCGTCTCGCATTCGGTAGGGGCGGCTCTTGTGAATGCAGTGGACGAAATTGCTCCGCCGGAGCCGATGCACGTGACGTTTGATGCGTCTCGTCGTTCCATATCAAGCATTGCAGCCACGATGCTCGCGCAAGCACCTCGTCCGCAGGAAGTACCCGTAGAAGCCAGTACGCCGCATATAATTACCGAAGCAGCAATAGAGCAGAATAGCGCTCGTGGCGGGGCTGGCAATGGGCAAATTCTCGTGGCGGGTGTTGAAAATGATCCTATGAATATCCCGATGAATGTTGCCTCATTGAAGCGTGTACGCGCAAAGGCACGAATTATGGCTCTCACTGCCTCCTTGGGCAAGCGCAGTGATCATGCGCCCGAAGTCGAGACAGTCATCTTGAAAATGATATCGATAGAGCCGGTAAAAATGATTGTTCCGGCTATGCATCCTTCAGTAGAGTATCGTTTGCGGCAAGCAGCAGAGAGAATTGTGATGCCAATTATCATTATTCCTGCAAGCGACAGAGCGTTGCCACTCGTGGACTCTGCTGACGAATCAATAAAGTAACTTTTCGGTTAAGAATCGAAATATGAGCCTTGTATGAAGGAAAGCTCAAGAAAATCCATTTCATAGAAACGCAAGAGACGGAAGTTGTCGCTGGGGGGTGAACGACTTCCGTTTATTGTTGGTATGAGCATCAATGGTAAGCGCGAAGGCATGAAAAGTGAGTGGTGTGAACAGTTAATCCAATTTTTGAAAATATCTTATTGCCGAATCGGTGTATGCTTAAACGTAGAATACTTCTTGCGGTAATGGCTTCGAGTCTGAGTTCTTTTCTCTGGAGCGCTTGCGCTACGACTACCTTCTTGCCTAATCCGTCATCTTCTTCAAATGACGCTATTGCAATTTCAATAAAAAATACAACAACAAAAAAACTCACACTCACCGATGAAGAAGCGCTCAGTATCGGTTATCGTATCTGGAAAAACGAATGTAATGGCAGTATTGAGGGGTTAACTACGTGGAATAAAGGAGAAGAGTTCGCATCCTTGGGCATTGGGCATTTTATTTGGTTTCCGGCAGGGTGCAAGGCGCCCTTTGGTGAGGCATTCCCGCGGCTTGTGGATTACTTAATGGCAAATGAAAGTGCTTTAGTATATGTTCCCGACTGGCTCCGTAGCGCTTTCGAGCGTGGTGAGCGCTCGTGCCCTTGGCGCACTCGCGAGGAATTTCAGCAAGCACTAGCGAGTGAGAAAATGCGCGATCTGCGAACGATGCTCGCTTCGACCGTGAGTTTGCAGGCGCGATACATTGGTAATCGTATGGAATTGTCGCTTCAAAAAATTCTTGATGCTGCTGAAGAAGAAGAGCGTGAGCGCATTCGTACTCAGTTCTTCCGCGTGGCATCTGCACCAATGGGGCTGTATGTGTTGGCGGATTATGTGAACTTCAAGGGCGAAGGCGTGCGAACATCGGAGGAGTACGGGAACCGAGGCTGGGGACTGCTTCAGGTTTTGCGGGGTATGAACGGTTCGGTGGGCGGCAAGGCGGCGCTGAATGAGTTCGCATCCTCAGCCGAGGCTCGTTTGACTGAGCGAATTGAAAGCGCTCCGCCTGAGCGGAACGAGCACCGTTGGCTCCCAGGCTGGAAGCGGCGCTTGAAAACGTATATTCCGAAGCCGTAATAACAAGTTTTCTTCGATGCAAGGGGTCTTTTTTTGTGTAAAGTGCTGATAAGTCAGCGGAATTTATTCCACATTAAGGATTGATGCGGATAGCAAGAACAGGGCGTGGGATAAATTCCGCACTCCAGTTTTGGATTCTGCCTGAAATATCGAAAATTGTACGCCGCTTTGTAAGCGATTATGTGTCTCTGTGCGTCTATCACGATAGGCTGCACATATTTTCTGTGTGCATTTTTCGTTTTTTTTCTGTAAACTGTGAATGCAGCATAGAGCGCAGTGCAAACCGTGTTCGCAATGTAACTTTTCGCACCCCCAACCGTTCTTCTATGCAGGCAGTAAACCTGTCTGCTTCCTGTTTTCCTCACCTTTTTGTGAGTATTGTAATATGAATTGCATCCTGTTTTCACGCTTCGGTCGTGCAAAAGCCGCTTTGGTATTTGCTTTTGTCGGTATCTCTCTTTCCTCAGCACTTCCTGCATCTGCCCAGCAGTTCGGGCAAATGCCTCCGCAATATCAACGCTTTGAGTGGCAGATTGTCCAATCGCGCAGTTTTGATGTCTATCACCATCAGGGCGGCGCATATTTGGGGCAGTATGCAGCAGCAACGCTTGAAGAATCCTTCAAAACGGTGCAGCGTGTTTTGGGCTTGTCCTTTACGGAAAAATTGGAGGTGATTATTTACAATTCGCCCAATGAAGCCCTTCAAACCAACGCCCGTGATATTCTTGTTCCCAAGGGACTCTTGAATGTGAACGATGTGCGCCGCAATCGCATGGTTGTTGCTTTTAATGGCGACTGGTACGATTTTAAGCGCTCACTGGCACGAGAACTCGTACATGGTGTTTTGAATACGGTTTTTCATGGCGCTGCTATGCCGCCCTCAGTGGGTGGGCAATTTGATTTGCCGGCATGGTTTTCGGGCGGGCTTGCTGAATATTTGAGCAATGACGGCATGAGTGCAGAGACCGATATGGCGCTTCGTGATATTATTTTGAGCGACCGTTTTACATCGCTCAGCACTTTGGAGCCGATGCTGCGTGTGCCGGTCGGCCATGCTTTCTTTTGGTATGTTGGCGAGAAATTTGGTGCCGGACGCATTGGAGAACTTATTACACGGACTCGCGGGTTGCGTTCTGTGGAAACTGCTTTTCGTTCAACATTTGGATTGAGTTTGGAAGGTTTTTCAACGATTTGGCGGCGTGACCTCAAGGAGATGTACAGTCCTGATGTCGCAAAATATGAAGACATTGAAAAAATTGCGACGCGCATAACAGACACCGAAAAAGATGGTTCATTTATGAACGCTGACCCTGTATGGTCGCCAGTGAGCGATAAAGCGGGCGATAAGCTCGCCTACCTGTCGGCACAAGGCGGTGCTGAACGGAATGCGCAGTGGCAAGTAATGGTTCAGTTTGACGGCAAGCAGCAAAAGCGCACCGAGCGTATTCTTAGCACGGGCAGGGATTTTGAGTGGGAGCGTTCTTTGCTGCGCACGGGTGCATCCTTGCTATCATGGAAAGCAGACGGGACGCAGCTTGCGGCGGTGGTTTCCGGCGGTGGTTATGATGGAATTGTTCTGGCAAACCCAAGTACAGGCGCGCAGCAGCGTATTGAAACTAGTTTGCAGAATATTACAGGCGTTGCTTTTGCGCCCGATGGTAAATCTATTGCACTCACGGCAAGCGAGAATGAAGCCGCAAATCTTTATCTCTATGACCTGACAGCAAAAAAACTCACCAAACTCACCAATGATGTTTTTACCGAATCCGAGCCTGCTTGGTCGCCCGACGGTAAGACGCTCTATTTCCTCTCGAATCGTTTAGGCACACTTTCGACAAATACGTCCTCAGCAACTGTTGCAATGTGGGAGTACGCCGTGCAAAGTTCTGATGTGTATGCTTTGAATATCGCCACAAAGCGTATTGAGCGCATTACCAGTACTCCGCAAGAACGCAAAACGGCATTGTCGCTCACGCAAGACGGGAAACGACTTCTTTACGTATCCGACCGTAATGGTATCTACAATGCTATTGACTATAATCTTGCTGCCAAAACATTTACCCCGCGCACAAGTCTCCTTGCCGGAATGAGAGAATTCGGGCTGACGCGCGACGGCTCAAAAATGTCGCTTGCGGCATTGAAAAAAGGTGCATTGAATATCTTTACCATCAGCAATGCACCTGCTGACCGTAAAATCAAAGAACCGGAGCCAACGGAACTCCGTAAGCAGAGCATAGAGCGCGAATCTGCCGCGGAAAAAGCACTTGGTCGTGCTACGTTGCCAGCAGCGGGCAATGGAGACGGAGCAGCGAATAATCCGAATGATGGCATTATTGTGCAGCAAACGCCCGATACATTGCGTGGCTATGGCAAAGTTGACCTGACCTTTGAAGGGCAGAAAATGGTAGAGCCAAAGCCGGAAGTTCTGGCGCAAACGGCTCGCCAGAACGCTCTGGAAGCCAGTGACTATACCGTTCCGGGTAAGTATCCTTCCGCTCCAATGGAGTATGGTTTGGGTATGCTTTCGTGGTTTCTGACCCCAACGTTCGATACCTTCTTTGGTGGCTGGGGCGCTCAAGAACCGCAGGCATTTATTAGTAATTTTGCCTTATCCGGTCAAGCGCTCTGGACAGATCCGCTTGGAAATCATCGTTTGTTTGCTACTGCAAGCGTCATGCCGCTATCATATTGGAATAACGACCAGTTTATTTCCTATAGTTATTTGCCGGAATTGATAGATTACGAGGCAAGTTTGTTCCGCTATGCCAGAGGGGCGTATATTATTGAGCAGCGCGAGGCAGTTCCGAGTTTGCTGACATATTGGGGCGGTGCGTTCAAAGCAATGCTTCCGCTTTCGCAAGCAATGCGATTGGAAGGGAAACTGGCAGCGGTGATCAGTGTGCGCGAGAGTCTGCAAGCGACCAGTACGCAGGTGAATCGTACGGACTTTGTGCTTGCGCCGGAGCTGCGCTTTGTGATGGATAACAGCGAAATGGGTTATTTCGGACCTACATCAGGAGCGCGAAGTTTCGTGCAGGTCGAAGGTGTGCCCGGTATGGCTGGGCAGTCCTTTGCGCGTATTTTTGGAGACTATCGCCAATATATACCGATT
This sequence comes from Ignavibacteria bacterium, assembly GCA_014654705.1. Lineage (GTDB taxonomy): Bacteria > Bacteroidota > Ignavibacteria > Kapaibacteriales > UBA4661 > PH2015. The sequence continues at coordinate 3,705 of JACVZY010000001.1, read as the reverse complement.
AAAAATATCGCCACTGTGGTTGGTCGTGTTGCTGCCGGGACGAATCTGGGCGGAACGTCGCAAAACTTTCTTGCCGGTGGTCAGGAAAATGTTGTGTTAGGGCGCTCTATCGGTCCTGATATTTTGCCGTTTAATCGCGCCGAGGATGTTTATTTTGCTCAAGCCGTAATGCCAATGCGTGCTTTTTCCATTGCCGACGCGCAAGGGCGTAACTTCTTTGTTGCGAATCTTGAGTGCCGCGTCTCCATTCTCTCCAGCGAAAGCACCTCCGGCTTTTTGAATAGCCTTTTGAACGGTTTGCAGGGGGTAGTTTTTGTGGATGCCGGAAGTGCGTGGACAAATACGCTTCGTCTGAGCACTCCACGTGCGCTTTTTGATACCTTCAATCAATATGTTGGTCTTGCCGACGGTGATTTGTTGGTGTCGGTTGGCGTGGGTTTGCGCACGTATTTGCTGGGGCAATATCCCGTAAAGGTTGATATGGCATGGCAGAATTTGCAGGGCGGACTAATGCTGCCTCGAGTGGTGGTAGGCTTTGGTTATAATTTTTAATTGCGAAATAATACAGACAAAAAGTGATTTGAAGCGGTTCCTGGATGCGCTTTGATGATACGGTTTTATTTTTTAGCCGCGTTCTCCACAATAGAGTCGCGGCTTTTTCGTGTTTGAAAAGAGACAATTTTTACGAATTAATAGCTTAAATTCAAGTAGCCTGTAAACGCTTTCACCACTTTTTACCGCTTTTTTACCCCAAATCATCCACCGAAAGGCAAACCCTCATGGTGTACGTTACTCGTAAATGCCATTTTTCAGCATCGCATAGGCTCTACAATCCTGCATGGGATCATGACCGCAATGAAGCCATCTTCGATAAGTGCAATAATCCGCGCGGACACGGGCACAACTACGTCTTGGAAGTAACCGTCGTGGGGCAGCCCGACCCTGAAACGGGCTACGTTATTGACTTGAAGAGGCTTCGTGATATTATCGAAGAAGAAATTATTGAAAAAGTTGACCACAAACACCTGAACTATGATGTTGATTTTCTGGAGGGAATTATCCCGACTGCCGAAAATGTAGCCGTTATGTTTTGGCAAATTCTTGAAAATAAACTACCGAGCGGTAAACTACATGCCTTGAAACTTTTTGAATCTGAAAACAATTTTGTTGAATATTTCGGCGACCCCGTTAAAATCAAGCGTTTTGCGGTGAGCCATGAAACGGCGGAACTACTATGAATCCCGAAGAGTTTGGCTCAAGCAATAAAAATGGAGTGAATGGTTTTCCTGTTAATGGCTATGGCAACGGGGTAATTAGTAGTTCCCCTAATGTTACGCCAATCGCAATAATCAGCACCGTAGCAGAGGAAGTCGATCTTGATACGGGCGATATCCCTCTTCCGGCATTGCCGGAAATGGAGAAACTGCCGCGTTTTAGTTCCTTGGGGTATCGTTTGTTCGATGCAAACGGCAATGCGGTCTTGACAAACGACGAGCGTGAAGAAATGAAACGGCTTGCGGAAGAAAAAATGGGCGAACTCTTCGATGTTCTGCGTATTGACCGCAACGACCCCAATTCCCGCGAGACACCGAATCGCCTTGCAAAGATGTGGGTGGATGAGATTTTTCGAGGTCGTTACGAAGCGCCTCCCAAGTGTACCGTTTTCCCGAATCGCAAGGATGTGAAGGAATTGGTCATTAGCAAAGGAATTGGCGTGATGTCGGTTTGCTCGCATCATTGGCAGACAATTTCCGGTACGTGTGCTATTGGCTACATTCCGGGAGACTCTGTGATTGGGTTGTCAAAGCTGACACGCATTGTCGATTGGTTCGGGCGACGCGGGCAGATTCAGGAGGAACTCGGCGAACAAATTGCGGATTATCTCACAGACCTTCTCAAGCCCAAAGCGGTGATTGTCGTTATCAAATCGCGCCATTACTGTATGATTGCTCGTGGCGTCAACAGCGAAGAAGATAAGGCGCTAATGATTACAACAGCCGCGCGCGGCTCTATTGCGGAGAATGAAGCAATGCGAGGCGAGTTTCTGACACTGATTGCGTAAATGAGATGTGGTTGCGGATAAGGCGTTTTGTCTGTATTTTGCTCAGCACGAGTGTTCAAAAAGAGCGTCTGTTTTGTTAATAAAGCACTCTGAGACTATCCATTTCACGCCACGTACCGTTTCGCTGTTGCGGTGATTGTACGGTATCATAAATTTTTCAAGAAATGTACTTGTCTGCTATTCATACTTTTTGTTAATGTCAAAGTGTCTTCAAAAAAATCCCACTCATACGCAAGAAATCGGTCTCGATGAGGCTGGGCGCGGCTGCTTGGCAGGTCCACTTGTGGCGGCAGCGGCGTTTTTGCCTGAAGGGTTTGATACCGCAGGCGTGCGCGACTCCAAGCTGCTGACAGCGCGGCAACGCGAGCAAATTTTCGAGCGCATTATGACTGCAAATGCAGACGGGACAGCGCTTGTCGGTATCGGATTTGTGTCGGTGCCGACGATAGACAAAATAAACATACTTCAAGCAACCATGCGTGCCATGCACCTTGCCTTACATGAGTTGGAGCAGCATCCTTTTGCACAGCAATACGCTCTTGGGGAGCATCAAATCTTGGTGGATGGTAATTATTTCCGTAGCGATGAGTATGCAAATGTCAAAACGATTGTTCGCGGGGACGAGCTTCACGACTGCATTGCTGCGGCTTCTATTGTTGCCAAAGTGTCGCGCGACAGGTGGATGCGGGACGAGGCAGACAAGCAGTTCCCCGAATACGGTTTCAAGCAACACAAGGGCTACGCGACACAACAGCATCGTGAGGCAATTATGAGGCATGGTATCTGTTCACTTCATCGAACACTGTTTGTTCGCAACGTTTTAGTAAAAAAGGGAGAACAATGAAAGCAAAAATCGGCATTGTAACCTCTTCCGACCGCGCTAGTCAAGGCGTCTATGAGGATGTTTCAGGACAGGCAATTATTGCGACCTTGAAAGAATATCTCGTAACGGATTGGGAGCCGGTATATCGTCTTGTTCCTGATGACCAAGTGAGTATCGAAACGGCGTTGAAACAGCTTGCTGATGAAGAAGGGTGTTCGCTGGTGGTAACAACCGGGGGCACGGGTCCTGCGCTGCGCGACGTTACGCCGGAAGCCACCGAAGCGGTTTGCACGAAAATGCTGCCCGGCTTTGGTGAGCAAATGCGGTCGGTGTCGCTGCGGTATGTTTCGACTGCTATTCTTTCGCGCCAAACCGCAGGCATTCGCGGTAAAACGCTGATTATCAACCTCCCGGGCAAGCCTAAATCTATCAAGGAGTGTTTAGGCGCTGTGTTTGCAGCCGTGCCGTATTGTCTGGATTTGATTGGTGGGGCATATTTGGAAACAAATGAAGATGTTATTCGTACTTTCCGTCCGACAGGTTTATCGAAATAACATTTTTTACAACGTTGCGATGTGGAGAACAACAATGGACAAAAATATTGCTGAAGTACTGATAGCGCTTATTCTTCCGACTGTCATCGGCGGTTTTACACTCGCCTACAAATTCCTCAAAATCTACGAGAAGAACAAACAAGCAGAGTTTTTTCGTGAAGATAGAGAGCTTGAGATAGCAGAACGAACTCTTGCACTCAGGGAAAAAGAAACAATAATGCCAATTAAAAGTTAAAAATCAGAGCAATCAAAGCGGCAGCCAGTCT